>JAJCXP010000039.1 GCA_029263375.1 Acidobacteriota bacterium
AGATCACTCAACAGGTCATCGACCTGATAACCCAATGGGGCCTCAAGGTCATCGGCGCCATCGCCGTCCTGATCATCGGCCGCCTGGTGGCCGGCATGCTGCGCCGTGGCGTCCGCAAGGCGCTCGACGCTCGCGGTGCCGACCCGACCCTGGTGCCCTTCATCAGCAGCCTGGTCTACTACGCCGCCCTGGCGGTCGTCGTCATCGCCGTCCTGAGCCTGTTCGGCATCCAGACGACCTCGCTGGTCGCCGTGCTCGGCGCCGCCGGACTGGCGGTGGGCCTGGCGCTGCAGGGGACCCTGAGCCACTTCGCCGCCGGGATCATGCTGCTGATCTTCCGCCCCTTCAAGGTCGGCGACTTCGTCGAGATCGGCGGCACCAAAGGGACCGTCATGGAGGTAGGCATCTTCACCACCACGCTCCGGACCGGTGACAACGTCAAGATCCTGGTGCCGAACTCCGAGATCTACGGCAGCTCGATCCACAACTACCACGGCTACGACACACGCCGCATCGACCTGGTCATCGGCATCGGCTACGACGACGACATCGACCAGGCGATCGAGATCATGCGCGGCGTGGTCGAGGCCGACGAGCGCGTGCTCGCCGAGCCGGAGCCGGTGATCGCGGTCGCCGATCTCGGCGATTCGTCGGTCAACCTTCACGTCCGGCCGTGGTGCGCAACCGGCGACTACTGGGCTCTGCGGTGGGACCTGACTCAGCGCATCAAGGTCGCGCTCGAGGCGGGGGGCTGCTCGATCCCGTATCCGCAACGGGATCTGCACATCTACCAGCAGCAGGCGGCGGCTTCGTAGGCGCCGGCGGGCGCGGTTGTCGATCGGGTGAGGGCGGGGGTGTCCCCGCCCGATCTCCCGACGCGCTCACACCCGCTCGATGATCGTCGCCACGCCCTGCCCACCGCCGATGCACAGAGTGATCAGCGCGGTGTTGAGATCCGCCCGCTCGAGCTCGTCGATCGCGGTTCCGAGCAGCATGGCGCCGGTGGCGCCCAGCGGATGCCCGAGGGCGATCGCGCCGCCGTTGACGTTGACCCTCTCCGGGTCGATGCCGAGATTGCGAATCGTCTGCAGCGGCACCGCGGCAAAAGCCTCGTTGATCTCCCACAGGTCGATGTCGGCGACCGTCATGCCGGCCTGCTCGAGTGCCTTCTTCGACACCGGCGTCGGCGCAGTCAGCATGATGATCGGCTCGGTGCCGTAGGTCGCGACCGTCTTGATCCGCGCGCGCGGCTCGAGGCCGTTCGCCTTGGCGAACTCCTCCGAGGCGATCAGTACCGCGGCGGCGCCATCGACGATGCCGCTCGAGTTGCCGGCGGTGTGCACGTGCTGGATCGCGCTCACCTGCGGGTAGCGCGCCAGCGCGATCTGGTCGAGGCTCTCGCCGTTGGGGCCGATCGGCTTCGAGCCGAACTCTGCGAAGACGGCAGTGAGCTCGGCCAGGCCCTCGAGGGTGGTGCCGGGCCGCGCGTGCTCATCCTTGTCGAGCACGGTCTCGCCGGTCGCCGGGTCGATCACCGGAAAGAGGCTCTTCGAGAAGTGGCAGCTCTGCTGCGCGTGCGCCGCACGCTGCTGCGAGACCAGCGCGAACTGGTCGACGTCCTCACGGCTGAAGCCTTCGAGCGTCGCGATCAGATCGGCGCTGATCCCCTGCGGCACCTGGAAGTGCTTGGCGCGCAGATGCAGATTGTCGCCGTCGGCGCCGGCGCCGTCGGAGCCCATCGGCGCGCGCGACATGCTCTCGACGCCGCCAGCGACCACCGCCTGCTGGAAGCCCGAGGCGACGCCCATGGCGGCGAAGTTGACCGCCTGGAGCCCGGAGCCGCAGAAACGGTTCAGCGACACGCCGGTGACCTCGATCGGCCAGCCGGCCGCCAACACCGCGTTGCGGGCGATGTTTGCGCCCTGCTCACCGGCCTGGCTCACACAGCCCATCACCACGTCGTCGATGGCGGCGGGCTCGACGCCCGACCTGGCGGCCAGACGGTTCAGGGTCTGGGCCAGGATCTCCTGCGGATGAATGCCCGAAAGCGCCCCCTTGCCGGCCTTGCCGCGGCCGCGAGGACTTCGAACAGCGTCGATGATGTAGGCAGCTCCCATGGTGGTCACACTCCGTATCTCAGGTGGTCAGGACATCGGTCGGCGATCGCCGGCCGCATAGGGTACCAACAGATCGGATCGCGCGGCTATTTCTCGGCCGAGCGTGAACGGTTCTTATCGGAGCCATGCAGCCGAGGCACTACCGAAGTCCTCGGTCTTGCCCGCGGTTCGACCCGCAACGCCCGGTTGTCAGTGCCGGGCTCCCCGGGGCGAATCGGAGGTGACCCGACACCATTGAACTGATAGCGTCCGCGCACGCGACACGGGACCACCGTCGAGGGGGGAGTTCGACATGAGCAGACGGAACAATCTGGTGGGGGCGCTGGGCCTCCTTCTTCTTGCAGCTCCGCTAGCGGCTCAGCCGCAGGCTAGCGACGAATCTGTGGACCCGGCACTGGAGGGACGCCGCGGCGCCAAGACCGAGTACCTGGAATCGCGCCGGCGCAACCCCGAGGATCCGCTGTTCGACGCGGCCCGGGCTCGACTGAGCGCGATCCAGATCCGCCGCCTTCAGCAGGCGCTGCAGGGGCCGGACAGTCTGGGGAGCGTGTATGCGTGGGCCAACATCGGCCCCTCGCCGACCACCGATGGACAGACTCCTACCTCCACCCCTCGGTTTCCGAGCGACGTCTCAGGGCGGGTGAGCGCGATCGCCATCAGCTCTATCGGTACGGTATTCGTCGGCGGCGCCCAGGGAGGCGTCTGGCGAAGCACCGACAACGGCGCCAGCTGGACGGCGCTCATGGACTTCGAAGGATCGACCGCCGTCGGATCGATCGCCATCGATCCGAACGACGACACGACGATCTACGTAGGTACCGGCGAGGGCAACGGCTCGTGCGACAGCTACGCGGGCATTGGCGTGTTCAAGTCGACCGACAGCGGTGACAACTGGACCGGTCCCTTCGGCAACACCCAGTTCAACAACCGGTCCGTCAACTCGATCGTCGTCGATCGCACCAACTCGGATCACCTGCTGGCGACGAGTGCCAGCGGCATCTTCGGGACCAGCTGTACCCTTGGCCTCTCCCTTCCACAGCGTGGGATCTTCGAGTCCGAGGATGGCGGCGCGACCTGGACGAAGAAGACGACCGGCGACAAGCGCGGCTCGCGCGTCCTGCAGGATCCGGTCGTCAGCACCACCTGGTGGACCGCCATGTGGGAGGTCGGCAGCGACGTCGGACTGTTCAAGTCGATCGATGACGGCGAAACCTGGACCGAGCAGGCGGGAGCCAATGGTCTGCCGGCTCTCGCCGGCTGGGGGCGAGCTTGGATCACCGGCACCCCCGGAGTTGTCGGGCCGGACGGTGAGCCCACCGAGGGCGCCGACTCGGTGCTGTTTCTGGGCAACGGGCTGACCAACGGTGCACCAGGCCAAGGCGCCGTCTATCGGTCGCTCAACAGTGGTGGCACCTGGACCGAGCTCACGAATGCGCGCGGCTACTGCAACGCCCAGTGCTTCTACGACATGCCGATCCTGGTCGAGCCCGGCGACCCCGACGTGCTCTACGTCGGCGGCGCCGGCGCCAGTACGTCCGGCTCGCTGCCTTCGCAGTTCATGCGCTCCAGTAACGCCACCGCGGCCACGCCCACCTTCACCGACCTGGTGCGGAGTACCGACAGCACCACTGCCGTGCACGCGGACATGCATGCCTTCGCCACGGTACCGGGGTCGCCGGCGAAGCTCTGGTTGGGTAACGACGGCGGCGTCTGGCGTTCAGACGACCGTGGCACCAACCTGGTCGACGTCAACAACAACCTGGCTCTGACGCAGTTCTCAGGCTGTGACCTCCATCCGACCGAGCACAAGGGATACGGCGGCACCCAGGACAACGGCACCATGGGCTGGGACGGCACCACATCGTGGCCGCACCTCGACTTCGGCGACGGCGGCTTCGCGCGCATCGATCAGGGTGAGCCGAACAACCTGGTGCACACCTACTTCAACGCCCAGTCTTTCCTGATCGGCGTGGGCTACACCATGGACGGGTTCAACACCACGCAGGGCTTCTACTGCGGCTCGTTCGCCTCGGGCAACGGCATCAGCATCAGCGACCGGGTGCTGTTCTACGCGCCGATCCACCTGGATCGCGGCAATACCGACACGCTCTACTTCGGCACTCATCGGCTCTACCGCGCGACCGACTTCTTCCCCGGACCCCCGGGGCCCGGCTGCCCGGCGGCGGCCAACTTCTCGCCCCTCGGCGGCGGTGCCGGCCAGGACCTGGCGCCGGGTGGCGGCGCGGTGAGCGCCATCGAGACGTTCAAGAACGGCGCCAGCAACGCTACCCTACTGTTCACCGGCTCGAACAACGGCAGGGTGTTCCGGTCGACCGACGGCGGCGCCACAGCGTTCACCGAAGTCGACCTGACGTCGCCCGCCACCTTCGTGTCCGACATCCTCGTCGACCCGAACGATTCGTCGCTCGTCCTGCAGTCACGCGCCGGATTCGCCGGAGTGGCCGGCCAGAACGTGCGGCGCTCGCTCGACGGCGGGACGACCTGGGCCGCTTCGGGCGCCGGCATCCCCGACATCCCGGTGAACGCGCTCGCCTTCGATTCCGATCAGACCGACCGGATCTGGGCTGGCACCGACATCGGCATGTACGTGTCGACCGACCAGGGCGCAACCTGGCAGATCGCCAACAGCGGCATGCCGGACTCGGCGATCTTCGACATGGCCTCGAACCCGGCGACCGGCGATCTCATCGCCTGTACGCACGGGCGCAGCGCCTGGCGTCAGGATACCTGTCCGAGCGACATCGAGCTCAAGAGCGTCACCATCAACGGTACCCAGTTGCGCGAGGCCGAGAACACGATCGCCGTCGAGGGCACGTTGATCGGCGCCAACGCCGACGTGACGTTTCTGGCGGGCACCAGGACCACGATCGGAAACGGCTTCAGCGTCGCCGACGGTGCCCTGCTCACGGTGACGATCGATCCGGCCTGTATCCCGTGATCGCCCGCATCGCGACGCGCTTGGCGGCCGCGGCAATCTGCTTGTCGACGGCCGCCTGCGCCTCGGTCGGCGCCGACCCGCGGCCCACGACGGTGGATCTGTGCGAGGTCGCTGAGGCCGGCGCCGGCGCTTACCGTTCGCTGAGCCAGCCGCTGGAAGGGGTCGTGGCGTCGAGCGAGCGCGGCGAGGTCTACCACCGCAACGACGCCGGCGACCTGATCGCGATCTCGATGGAAACCGGCGCAGAGCTCTGGCGCCGATCGGCAGGGCCGGCTCCGTGGTGGCACGCCGGCGACCGGTTGTTCGCCCTGGCGTGGAGCGACGAGCGCGGGCCGGTTCACCTGGAGGCGCTCGATCTGACGCGGGACGGCAGCTCCCTCGGACGCTCCGGAGCCATCGAGTTTCCTGCGGGAGCGCGGCCCGATGCCGAGGCCGCGGGAATCTCGTTCGGCCTCACGGTCCGTCGCTCGGGGTCGATCGCCACCGTCGCCTGGTGGGCAGTGCGTCGGGTCGTAAGGGGAGTACCGGCCCAACCGGGTGTGGTGGCCGAGCCCGAGCGGTGGAGCGGGCGGTTCACCTTCGACGAACGGAGCCTCGAGGTCACCGATGGCTGTGCCGAGGCCGCGGGCGAGAGATCGGAGGACCTCGACATCGTCTCCGAGCGCTACTGGACCGGCCAGGCCTGGGAGACACGTCCCTTTCGTGTGGAGGAAGGTCTGTTCTCCCTGAGAGCTGCCGCCGATGGTGAGGAAGGCCTGTTCCTCGTGCGCCATGACAGCTCGGGAGAGAGCCTGAGCCGGCTGGCAGCCGATCCGACCGCCTGGCGGCGCATCAGCGCCGACGGCCGGCTGGTCCTGATCCAAACGGAGACGCGAGGAACCTGGCGGGTAGTGCCGCTGGCATCCCCCGCCATCGCCGTCGACATCGAGGTCACCGACACGCTGATCGATGTCCAGCTTGTTGGAGGAGCGTTGGTGGTGCTGGTGCAGAGCGCCGTCACGCCGTTCGACGACGCCCACCGGGGAATGCTCCCCCGCGCCCTCGTCGCCTTCGACTCCATTACCGGAGAGCCTCGCTGGCGCACTCCGACGCGTTCTCGCCAGCTCCTTCCGGTCAGCAACTAGCCGGACCTCTAGCTGCCCTGGCGCGTCAGAACCTCGGCCGCCCGGCCGTGCTCGTACTTCGAGCCGACGGTCTCGAGCGCAGCGACGAACGCTTCCCGCGCGGCTCCATTGAGCCGATGAGCTCGGCCAACGGCAACTAGCAGCTCGGCCAGCTCGTAGTCCGAGCCGATCGAGTGAGCCGTGCGCAGCAGCGCCACCAGCGCGCCGTCCGTGAGCGGGCGCTCCAGCGCCTTCGACAGGGTCCGCCGCAGCTCGTAGTCCGAGCCGATCGTCGAGGCCGCGCGATGGTAGGACTCCGACAACGGCTGGCCGCTCGGATAGCGCTCGGCCACGCGAATCAGCAGCTCGGCCAGCTCGTAGTCGGAACCGATCGACTGCGTCGTGGTGAGGATGCGGTCGAGGGTCGCCTGGGTCGGCGTGCTGCCGTCGATCAGCGCGGTGAGGGCGCGCCGCAGCTCGTAGTCGGAACCGATCGTCGCCGCCGCTTCGACGAACGCCTCGCCGACGCCCGGCTCGCTCAACCGCTTCGCCGGCAAGCCGGTGAGCGCTTCGGCCAGCTCGTAGTCGGATCCCAGCTGCCCCCCGGCCAGCTCGAGCCAGGCGCGCAACTCGGCGCTGTCGAGATCGGCCTGGTCGAGAAGATGCTCGAGATAGATGCGTCCCACGTAGTCACCGCGAATCAGGGCGATCTCCGCGAACACACCGGCGACGCCGTCGGCGGCCAGGATGCGCGCCACCCGCTTGTCGGCGTTCAGCCCGGTGGCACGGAACACCTCCGGCAACACCTGGGCCAACCAGGCTCGGCCGGCGTCGTCGAACGGCCGCTCGTCGCCGCCGACCGTCCAGCGGTAGCGCGGTTCACCGCCCGGACCCGGGGTCACGACCAGCCTCTTCCGCTCGCCTTTGCGACGCTCGTCGATCTCGAGCTCGGCGCGGCCGGACATCCGGACAACGCCGCTGTCGTCGTGGGCGTACTCGATCTCGCCACGACTTTCGATCCGAAGCTCGCAATGCTCGGAGCGGATCTTCACGGTGAGGTCGTCGTCCTCGGAGTGGATCGACGCGCCGCGCGATTCGCCGCAGTCGGCCATCAGACCGCCGTGATCCCAGCCGCCCACCCCGGAAGCGGGCGCCGCGGGTGGCGCCGGTCGGGCCGGTCGCCCCGGTCGAGCCGGTTGAGCCGGTTGAGCCGTAGGCGAGATCGCGGCAACGCCAAGAGGCCCTGGACGCGACGTCCGGGAGGTCGCTGCCGGCGTCGAAGTCTGCGAGGCGGCGTTTGCCGAGAGTCCGGAACCGTCCTCCGGCATCGGCTCCGCTGCCGGCCGCGGCGACGGAGTCTCACGCCCGGCCTTGGAGGCCGATGCGTGCTCCTCGAGGGTGGTCGGCCCGAAGCCCTCGGCCTGCGGCGCTCGGCGCATCGGCATCAGCGCCGCTGTCACCGGCAGCACGACGAGCCCGATGAACGCCAGCACCAGGATCACGCGGAGCGGTCGCGGCGCTGCCCGGACCCGGCCCTCATCGAGAATCGCCGCGATTCTCGTCTTGAGCGGTGACGGCCGCCGCGCCATCGCGGCCGCCGCTCGGGGCAGCGGTCGGTGCAGCCTGCGGACGAAGTCGACCAGGTCGCCGGCGTAGCTCGAGGCCTTCACCCCGGAGCGCAGCACGCGGTCGTCCGAGGCCAGCTCGGCCTCGCTCACTAGACGGCGCAGCACCCACCAGGCGAACGGATTGAACCAGTGCAGCGCGCAG
>JAJCXP010000040.1 GCA_029263375.1 Acidobacteriota bacterium
GCCGCGTTCATGACCCCGTTCAGCCACAAGGCGAACCTGCTGGTGATGGGCGCCGGCGGCTACAAGTCTTCGGACTACCTGAGGGTGGGCACGCCGCTGACGATCATGATCTTCATCCTGCTGACGTGGCTCGTGCCCGTGTTCTTCCCCTTCTAGACTTCGGTGCGCAGTGCAGACCACACAGAGCTTCCTGTTCATCGGCGCCCTGGGACTGGGGCTGGTCCTGGGCTCGTCCTTCCTGCATTACGAGGTGTTGCGCAACCTCAGCACACTTCTGCCCGGGCTCGGCTTCATTCCCCGCCGGATGCGCGTCCTGGTGGCGATCCTCGGCGGGATGACGAGCCATCTCCTCCAGGTGGTTCTCTTCGCCGTTGCGTACTTCCTGGCTGCAGGCCCTACCGGTGGCGCCCTCGCCGGTGACGGCGCCAGTCCTACCTTCTTCGACTTCGTGTACTTCTCCACCGAAACCTACACCTCGTTGGGGCTCGGCGACATCTACGCGGTCGGCCCGCTTCGCCTGCTGGTCGGCGTCGAGTCGATCACCGGCCTCTTGATGATCGGTTGGACGACGTCGTTCACCTACCTGGAGATGCGTCGGCACTGGGACCCAATCCCCGGCTCGACTCCTCGGAGAGCCCGCGAGCGGAATGGAGATTGAGACAACGATGACACGATCCAGAGCTCACGAAACACAGCCCGCGTGCCAGATCTGCGGCTCCGACCACACTGCATCTCTCCGCCAGGCCGCCGTCGTGCGCCCGGTGGTGGCGCAGATCATCCTCCGAGAAACAGGGTCCTGGGACGAGCATGGGTGGATCTGCCTCGACGACCTCCAGAAATTCCGTCAGCGGCATGTCGAGGAGCTCCTCATGGAGGAACGAGGCGAGATCACCGAGCTCGATCGGGAGGTCGTCGAGAGCCTGCGCGAGCACGAGCTCCTGGCCAGCCTTCCGGACGCCCGGTTCGAGGCGGATCTTTCGTTCGGACAGCGCCTCGCCGACCGCATCGCCAGCTTCGGCGGTAGCTGGGCCTTCATCTGTTCGTTTCTGGCCGTCATGCTGGTCTGGATCACGGTCAATTCCCTAGTCCTGGCGGTCCAGCCTTTCGACCCCTACCCCTTCATCCTGTTGAATCTCGTGCTCTCCTGCTTGGCCGCGCTACAGGCACCGGTGATCATGATGAGCCAGAACCGCAAAGAGGCCCGCGACCACGTGGCCGCCGAGCACGACTATCAGGTCAACCTCAAGGCCGAGCTCGAGATCCGGCATCTCCATCAGAAGATCGATCACCTGCTCTCTCATCAGTGGGCTCGTCTGATCGAGATTCAGGAGGTCCAGATGGAGCTCATGAACGAGGTTCGGGCGGGACGCTGACGTGAGTCACGCCGTCGAGGCCCTCGCGATGCACCCCACCCGGTAGTGCTCCCGGTTCGCTGGTTGAGTCGACGGCTGTTGCCGGACCGCGACACCGTTGGCTCCACCCTAGGCGTCGCGGCACCCGACCGCTTGCGTTGATACGATCGGGCGATCGCATGGCACAAGCTGATAGCGCTCGCCACTTCTACGACCGCATCAGTGGCGTCTATGACGCTCTCGCCGACGCCAGCGAGCACGAGGCGCGAGCGCTCGGGCTGCGCCTGCTAGCGCTTTCGGAGGACGAGCGGGTGCTCGAGATCGGTTTCGGTACCGGTCACTGCCAGGTCGAGATCGCGACGCTGCTTGCCGGCGATGGACGCGTTTTCGGCATCGACGTATCGCCGGGCATGCTCAGGGTCGCCGAGAAGCGGGTGCGCACCGCCGGCCTCGGCGATCGAGTGGAGCTCAGCCTTGGCGACGCCAAGGAGCTGCCGTACCAAGCTGGCTCGTTCGACGCGGTGTTCGCGAGCTTCACGCTGGAGCTCTTCTCCGAGGCGGAGATACCTGTTGTCTTGAACGAGATCTCGAGGGTGCTGCGTCCCGGTGGTCGTTTGGGATTGGTGTCCATGTACGACGACGGTCGAAAGACGCGGATTGTCGACCTCTACCGCTTCCTACACCGCCACTTCCCCCACATCGTCGACTGCCAACCCATCGACGCGCCGTCCTGGCTGGCCCGGGCCGGCCTCGCGGTGCTCACCCGTGAAACCGTCTCGATCTGGGGGCTGCCGATCATCGCCGTCGTAGCCCGCCGCTAGAGCCTGACCTTCCCACCCCCACGCGGCGGTGGGACGTAGGTTGGGGCTAGCGACCGAACACGCGTCGTAGCAGTTCGGTCGTGCGGGCGATGGGATCCTGACGAATCCGAGCCTCCTCCTCGCCGAGGAGGGTGAAGAGTCCGTCGAGGGCCTGGTCGGTCACGTACTCGCCGAGGTCGATCGCCGGTCGCGAGACGAACGGCAGCTCGTTGTAGCGGTCGGCGAGCTGACCATAGATGCGCGAAAGGCCGACCTCGTCCATCTTACGGACGACGATCGGTCGAAATCGGCCGCGGATCTCGGCCGCGGTCCGGCTGCGCAGATGGTCGGTGGCCCCAGTCGGGCCGTCGTCGAGGATACTCATCGCTTCGGGAATCGTCAGCGTTCGGATCTCGTCCCAGAAGACATCACGGGCCTCGCCGACCGCCTGCTCTGCGGCTCGATTCATCGCTACCTCGAGGTCATCCACCTGGCGGTCGAGGCCGACCCGGCGCAGCGTCCGGGCCATCGAATCGAGCTCATCGGGGATCAGAACCCGAATCAGCTCGTTGGCGAGGAAGCCGTCGAGCACGCCTCCCCGGTCGACGGCTCGCTGCGATCCGATCCGGAGCGCCTCGCGCAAACCGGCGATCACGGTCTCACGATCGAGGCCGCCGGAGGTCGGGACAGACGGGTCGAAGACAAGGCCGGCACAGCCCAGAGTCGTGATCAGGAGAAACAGCGGAACGATTCGTCTCATCGGCTCATCCTAATGCCTCGCAAGTTGTGCTTTCGTCACCGGTTGCTGTTGGAATATGCTTTTCGGGAACGCTGTTTTCGGGAGGTCGGCCAATGCCGCTATCTCGCCAGGGTGCGTCCCTTCTCGCGTTTCCGTCCGACGGCGCTCTGACCGCCGGCCGGCAGGCGCTCGACAACTTTAGCTGGCAGGAGGCTCGCACCAAGTTCACAGCCGCGCTCGAGTCCGCCGAGACCGCCGAGGCGCACGAGGGTCTCGCCACGGCGCTCTGCTGGCTCGGTGAGATCCCGACGGCCCTCCAGAACTACGAGCGCGCCTTCCTGCTCTACCAACAGCGTGACGCGCGACGCGATGCGGCCCGACAGGCGATCAACCTGGCGCTGGAGTCCGCCGGGAGCCTGGGAGAGAGCGCCGTCGCCAACGGTTGGCTGCGGCGAGCGCACCGTCTGCTCGACGACCTCGAGCCCGGCGCCGAGCACGCCTGGTTGGCGCTCTGGGAAGGACACATCGCTTTCCTCGTGCACGATGATCTGATCGGCGGACGCCGCCGACTCGCCGAGGGATCGGAGCTCGCGCGGAAGCTCGGCCGACGCGACATCGAGCTGTTCGCGATCGGACTCGAAGGGATGGCTCTCGTGGCCGAGGGAAGGGTCGAGGAAGGCCTCCAGCGGCTCGACGAGGCAGCGACCGCAGCCTCCAGCGGCGAGTTGGTCGACGTACAGGCGATCGGTCAGGCCTACTGCTACATGCTGCGCGCCTGCGAGCTCACGCAGGACTACGACCGCGCCGGACAGTGGCTCGAGGTGGCCCGGGAGGGCTCGCGCAGGATGCGCATCGACTACCGGCTGAGCTACTGCCGAGAGCACCACGCCGCCATCCTGATCTGGCGCGGAGCGTTCCAGGAGGCGGAGCGCGAGCTGGCGGCCGCGGAGAGCGAGCTGGCGTCGATCTCCCCGGCAACCCGAGCGGATAATGCCGCTCGCCTCGGCGATCTGCGCCGGCGCCAGGGACGCTACGACGAAGCCGCGACTCTCTTTGCCCGCTCCGAGGCGAGCCCATCGGCGACCCTGGGCCGGGCGGCCCTCGCTCTGGACAGCGGCAACCTCGATGCCGTTGTCGACCTTGTCGAACGCTACTTCCGCCGGCTCCCCGAAGGCGACCGGATCCAGCGGGCGCCGGGTCTCGCGCTACTCGTGCAGGCCTTCTGTTCGCTCGGCAACCTGGCGCGCGCGGAGGAGTGTGTCTCCGAGCTCGGCGCCATAGCCGAGGGGACCGGCACAGAAGCGATGCAAGCCACGCGGCTAGCCAGCCAGGGCAGGCTGGCAGCGACCGCCGGCGACCTGAAGACCGCGCGCGGCCTCTTCGAGCAAGCCATCGAGAAGTTCAGCCGCACCGGCGCGCCGTTCGAGATCGGTCGGACCCGCCTCGACCTGGCGCGGACTCTGCGCGGGCTCGGCAATCCGCGGGCGGCGCGAGAGGAGCTCCTGAGCGCGCATACCCAGCTCCAGGAACTCGGGGCCCAAGGCGAAGCCGATCGCGTCGCCGCTCTGCTTCACGAGCTCGACAGCAAGTCAGCCGTCGGGGCGCCCGACGGGGCC
>JAJCXP010000041.1 GCA_029263375.1 Acidobacteriota bacterium
TGAAGCCGAGCCCGGGCAGAAGTGTGCTGAGGTTGCGCAGCACCTCGTAGTGCAGGAAGGACGAGCCCAGGACCAGCCCGAGCCCCAGGGCGCCGATGACCAGGAAGCTCTGTGTGGTCTGCACGGTGCACCGAAGTATCAGAACGGGAAAAATACGGGCACGAGCCACGTCAGCAGGATGAAGATCATGATCGTCAGCGGCGTGCCCACCCTCAGGTAGTCCGAAGACTTGTAGCCGCCGGCGCCCATCACCAGCAGGTTCGCCTTGTGGCTGAACGGGGTCATGAACGCGGCCGAGGCCGCCAGGCTGACGCCCATCATCAGTGGGTAGGGGCTCAGGTCGAGGCGTTCGGCCATCTGAATGACGACCGGCGCAAGCAGGACGACCGCCGGCGCCCCGTCGAGTCCCTGGCTGAGTAGGCTGGCGAGCCCGATCAACGCTCCGAGCACGAAGTAAGGCCCGAGCGGGCCGGCGGTGGCGGCAACGGTGTCGGCGAGAAAATTCGCCGCCCCCGTCCTCTCCATCGCGAAGCCCACCGGCAGCACCGCCGCCACCAGAAAGATCGCGCGCCATTCGATGACCCGATAGGCCTCCTGCATCGTCAGCGCGCCGGCCAGGATCACCAGGGATGCAGATGTGAAAGCGGCGACGTGGATCGGTTGGTAGCCGGTGGCCACCAGCGTAATCATGAGCACCAGACCGGCCAGCGCGAAGGGCGCCTTCTTGTTGCGCCGGGGCGCCTGGACGGCCTGCGACAACACCAGGAAGTCGGTCTCGGACGCCAGCAGACGGATCTTCTCGCTCGGTCCGTAAAGGAGCAGGGCGTCGCCGAAGCGTAGGGCCATCTCGGCGAAATCGGCGTGGAGCGGTTTGCCCTCACGCCAGAGCGCGAGCGCCAGCAGACCGTAGCGGCTGCGGAAGTCGAGATCTCTCAGAGTCCGGCCCTCGGCTTTGGAACGCGGTGCGATTGCGACCTCGACCATGGTGTCGTTCTCGAGAGTCGACTCCTCGGCGCCGGTCGAGAGCTCGAGCCGACCCATGTCGGCGAGCGCGTCGAGCTGGGCGTCGTCGGCCGTCAGGAGGAGCCGGTCGCCGGCATTGATGATCTCGTCGGCCGGCAGGGCGAGCCGCATCTGGTCGTCGCGGATCACGCCGAGCACGGTGAGTCCGACGAGCTCTCCGAGCCGGCTGCGTCCGAGGGTCGATCCGACCAGGTCGGAGGCCTCCGACACCCGCAGCACGCAGAGCTCGTCCTGCAGCTCACGCAGAGCTCCGATCCCAGTATCCACGATCTCGAAGTCGGGTTCCTCCACGAACCGCATGAGCCGCTTCTCGCTGCCCAGGCCGAGGATCTGGTCGCCGGGCTGCAGAGTGCGGCCGGCCAGGCGGTCCCGGAACAGTTGGTCGCCGCGGCCGACCGCAGCCACTGCGATGCCGAATCGCTTGCGGAAGCCGAGCTCGCCGAGCGTCTTGCCGGCGACCTCGGCACCCGGCTTGACGACGGCACGGACGCCGCCGACACCGGCGGGGAAGTCGGGCAGCTGCCGGGCCGCGATCGGTTGTACGCCGACCTGCATCTTCAGGAGCTCGCCGACCCGGTCGGCCTCGCCGTCCACGACCAGGACGTCACCACCGCGCAGCTCGGTGCCGCCCTGAGGCTCGAGGCGCTGGCCGCCGCGCCGGATCGAGACCACCTTGAGACCGAGCATGTTGCCGATCCTGGTCTCGGCCAGGGTCCTGCCATCGAGGGGCGAGTCCTTGGGTAGCTGCAGCGAGAAGATCCGCTCCTCGAGCTGGTAGACCTTCGCCAGGTCGTCCGAGCGTGGAGTCGCGAGGCCGCTCTTCTCGCGGTTGGGCAGCAACTTGCGACCGATGGTGAGCATGTAGATGACGCCGAGAAGCAGGATCGCGACGCCGAGCGGCGTGAAGTCGAACAGCGTGAACGGTTCGAGGCCGCGGTCGGTCAGCATCTGCGCCGCCAGGATGTTGGGCGGAGTGCCCACCAGGGTCGTGGTGCCGCCGAGAATGGCGCCGAAGGCGAGCGGCATGAACAGGCGCGAAGGCGCCAGCCCGGCACGAGGAGCGAGGGTCGCGACCGCGGGCATCAGCACGGCGGTGGCGGCGATGTTGTTCATGAAGGCCGAGAGAACCCCGGCGACCACCATCAGCGTCACCATGAGGCGGATCTCGCTGTTGCCGACCAGCCGATGAATCCGCGCGGCGATCAGATCAGCGACGCCGGTCTCGAGCAGCGCTGCGCCGAGAATGAAGACCGACAGCATGGTGATGACCGCCGACGACGCGAAGCCCTGGAAGGCTTCGTCCGGTGTCACGTAGCCGGCGAACACCAGGACCACCAGGCCGAGAAAGGCGGTCAGGTCGACGGGCAGCTTCTCGGTTAGAAACAGGTAGACCATACCCCCGAGGAGAGCGAAGAGCGCCGCGATCTGGAGGGTCACCAGTGCATTCTATGTCGCCTTTCGACTAGCTGCGATCTCTAGAATCTACAACTAGCGTCGGCTGATCAGGATCAAGGGGCTCGAGGTCTCGGTTGCCAGGCGAATGGTCAGCTCACCGAATGTCCGACGTCGGCGTGCCAGCCTCTGGAGGCCGAGAACCACGAGGTCGGCCTCCGCCGAAGCTCGGATCAGCTCGCTCAGAGCGTCCGCCGACCGCCGGAGCTCCACCTCGGCCTGGCCGAAGGACTCGTCGTTCGCGAGCCGCTCGAGCTCCTTCTCGGCCTCCCTCTGATCACGGTCCGAAGCCGCTTCGGAGATCACCCGCAGGTAGGTGACCCGTCGCTCCCGACCGCGGGACAGGTTCGACAGCAGACGGGCTCGCAGGACGCTCTGATCGCGGCGGCCACCGACCGGAACCAGAATGCTCCGAGCCGCCGCCGGCGTCCAACCGTCGGGCGAGCGCAGAATCACGACATTCGACTGGACCGAGTTGATCAGGCCCTCGACCCGGCTGCTGAGCATGTCGCGAGAAAGCTGCCCGAGTCCGACCAGCAGACTCTCGCACCGGTGCAGCTTCGCGACCCGCGCGATCTCTAGCCAGGGGTCGCGAGCCACGGTCGTCAACCACTCGGGCGTCGACCCCGCCGTGAGGGAAAGTGACAGCGACTGGCTGAGGATCGCCTCGACGTCGATCAGCTGCTGATCGAGATTGCCGCGCTCCCAGGTGCCTGGCGGCTGGACCACCGAGTGGAGAAGCACCCGACCGATGTCGGGCGGCGTCAGGGCGTTGGCGAGCTCGACCATCGCGCGAGTGCTGGAGGGCTTGGCGATCGGGACCAGCACCAGCGGGGCTCTGCCCCGCAGCCGCACCAGCTCAGGATCGAGGCCCTCCGCCGAGGCCGCGACGACACCGGCGCGGGCCGCGAACAGGAAGAAGTAGAGCGCGAACCCGAAGCCGAGCCAGAGCGCTGCGATCAGCCCCGCCGCTGGCACGATGAAGCCCTGGTAGAGGGCGAGGGCGAGGCACGCCAGACCGCCGGCGATCGGTACCAGTGGAAAAGCCGGCACGCGAAAGGCGTCGGCCGAGCCGCCGCCGCGGCGTCGCATCAGGATGTTGATGCCGTGCACGAGGGCGAACGAGACCAGGAAGATGAGACTCGAGACCGCGCCGGCAACCGGGATGTCGGGGACCAGGATGAGAATCACTCCTGCCATCAGGCAGGTGACCATGATCGCCACCGTTGGGGTGCCTCGGGCCTTATGGAGGCCGCCCAGGGCCGGGGGCAGCGCCCGATCTCTCGCCATGGTCAGCGCGACGTGGGATGCCGCCAGGAGATTCGCGTGCAGGGCGGAGAGCATGGAAAGGAGCGCCGCCACCACCACGAGCCAGAAGCCGAACGGTCCCAGGTAGGTCCGTGCCGCCGACGCGACGACCGTCGCCGGATCCGCTGCGCTGTCTGCCGTGATGGAGCCGCCGGCATCGACGCCTACCGTGGCGATGACGAACAGGAACGGCAGGTAGATCACGAGCGCCGCCGCCAGCGACAGGAACATGGCTCGCGGGATGACACGCCGCGGGTCCCGGACCTCGCCGCCGACCGCAGCGATGAGGTCGAACCCCTGGAGGGCGATGAAGGTGTAGCCCATCGCCTGGAACAGGCCGATCGACCCGCCGGGGAAGAAGGGGGTCAAGCGCTCGACCAGGCTCGGAGCGGGCTCCTTGGTGACCGCCCAGAGCCCGGCGACGATCAGCACCAGGAAGACGACCACCTTGCCGACCGTCGCCCACATGGCGCCGCCACCGGTCTTGCGGGAGAGCAGCAGCGCGTACCCCGCCGTGGCAAAGAGCGCCAGAGCCAGCACGGTGCCCCGACCCTGAATCCAGAGCGGCGCGGAGCCGTCGGCGCCTGGCCACAAGTTGACGACTGCGAAGGTCGCGTACGAGGCGAACCCCAGCGCGTAGAGCACGGCGGCGACGATCGAGGCTAACCAGACGACCCAACCGACCATGAATGCCGCTTCGCCGGAGAGCGTCTTCTTAGCGAACGTGTAGGAGCCGCCCGATTCGGGGAACGTCGAGGCGAGCTCGGCGAAGCTCAACGCCGTGAGCGCGGCGATGACGCCGTTGAGCGCGAAGGCGACGATCGCGCCTGGACCGGTGGCCGCAAAGGCGACGCCGGCCAGTGCCAGAACCCCGCCGCCGACGATCGCGCCGACACCGATGCCGGTGGCTCCCCAGAGTCCGAGTGAGCGATTCGGGGCCGTTTCTTGGCGTTTCGGCATGGGAGACCTTGTCCCAGCGTAGTGTAGAAGGCAACTGACTTGTGCGTCGCGGGCCCACAAGATCGTACACAGTGTGGGCGGAAGCGACCACAGGCCTCCCGAGCTCATCGGAGCTCGATTCCGGCTCGCTCTCGTGAGGGCTCGATGACGGCTGGGCTGTCGCTGCGTTGGAAAATGGCGGGAGCGGTCTCGGTCCTGCTGCTGGCGATGACCGCGGCGATCGGCGTCGCCCTGGTTCGGCACGAGCGCGCGGTGCTGCTCGACGAGGGGCGAAAACGCGCCACCGCCCTGGCCGAGATGCTCGCCGTCACCGCTCGCGACCCGCTGCTCGATCGGGACGAGCTACGCATGGGGCCGGTGATTCAATCGGTCATGCAGGATCCCGACAGCGTTTACGCCTACGTGCTCGATCACACGGACACGACCGTCTACCACTCCAACACGGACCTGATCGGGACGGCGCTCGACCCCCAGCCCGAGGCCCAGCCCGGACGAACTCTGGAAGCCGCCGTGCCGGTGCTGGTCGAGGGAACCGTGGTGGGCAAGGTCTTTGTCGGGCTGGGCGTAGGATTCGTCGACCGTGCCTCGGAGACCACGGCTCGCGGGCTGCTGCTGCGTCTCGGCCTGGGGACGTTTTTGGCGCTGGTCGGCACCCTGCTGTTGACCGACTTCCACCTCCGTCGGATCGCACGGCTCGAGGGCGCCTTGGACCTGGTGGCGGACGGCGACCTCAGCGTCAGGGCGGACGTTCGTGGTCGCGACGAGCTGGCTCGACTCGGCCATGGATTCAACTCGATGGTGATGAGAATCGAGCGCGCGCGCGCCGAGATCGAGCGTGGCGTCACCGAAACGATCCGCGCGCTGGCCTCGACGATCGAGGTGAACGACGCTTACACCCATGGCCACTGCGAGCGCGTGGCCCGGGGCTCAGCCGCGATCGCCGAGCGCATGGAGGTCGGCGCGGCGGCCCTCAGGGAGTTCGAGTTGGCCGCCATGCTGCACGACATCGGCAAGATCGGCGTGCCCAGCGAGATCCTGTTGAAGACCGGCCGCTTGACCAAGTCCGAGATGGTTCAGATGCAGGGCCACGCTGCGCTCGGCGCTCAGATCCTCGGCTCGGTCTCCTTTCTCGGCCGAGTCGCGTACTACGTGCGGCATCACCATGAGAACTGGGACGGCAGTGGCTATCCCGACGGTGTGAAGGGCGGCGAGATCCCGCTCGCGGCGTGCATCATTCATGTGGTCGACGCCTACGACGCACTGACGTCGAGCCGGCCGTATCGAATGGCGCTGTCTCACAACGTCGCCATTCGCCGAATTACGGCCGCTCGTGGCACCGAGTTCTGCCCGGAAGTCGTGGACATCTTCCTGGAGCTGGTCGACGAGGGAACCATTCACTCGATTCGGCGTCGCGTCGACCGGGAGGCGGTGGCTTGAAGGCGACCGTGGCCCTGAGCCTCGGGCTGCTTGCCGTCGGTTGCGCCGGTGGCGGGCGGGTCGCGGACGTTCCGGCGCCGCCAACCGCGCAGTCGGTCGAATACCGACCTCCGGTGCAGGTGTGGAGCCCGGAGCCGATTGCGGCGGTCGAGCTGGAGGAGACGCCAGCTCGGTTCGACGAAGAGTGCGCGACGATCCTGACGCTGGTCGATGCCGGTGAGCACAAGATTGCCGTCGACACGCTCGACGCCCTGCACGCCTCCGATGCCGAGTGCGATCCGCTGACCTTGGAGCGGGCCGAGGACTCCAGATGGATCCTGGAAGACGCCGACGAGCTGATCAGGGAGGGACTCGAAGCGCGTGATTCTGGCGACCTCGAAACCGCCCGGCGCCGGTTCAGACAAGCTCGGGTCGTTTATCCGAGGTACTACTGGATCGACGCGCTCGAGGAGGAGCTAGAGTCTCGGGTGTCGGGCCAGGCCGTCGACTCCGGCGAGATGGAGGAGCGACTCATCGAGGCGGCCGCCCTGAAGGCGGCGGGCAGGTACGAGGACGCCCTGCAGAGGCTGGAAGCCGCAGTCGGTGGTGCCGAGCCGTCGGAGGCGCTCGAGAGCGAGATCGCCACGCTCAAGACCGAGCTCGGCAACGC
Organism: Acidobacteriota bacterium; assembly: GCA_029263375.1. Lineage (GTDB taxonomy): Bacteria > Acidobacteriota > Thermoanaerobaculia > Multivoradales > JAHEKO01 > JAHEKO01. The sequence goes on from JAJCXP010000041.1 coordinate 6,830, forward strand.
GCGTCTGGCCGCCGCGCAGCGGGCGCAGCGCGCCGGCGATCTGGAGCTGGCCACTGAGCTGGTTCTGAGCGCGCTGGCGCTCGCCCCGGCACAGCCGGTGCGAGCTCAGGTGGTCGAATTCACCCGGCGGCTCGGGCTGACCCACTTCTCGTCCGGCGAGCTTGGACGTGCGCACTTGCTCTGGAATGCCGCGCTGGCGCTCGACTCCGAGAACGAGCTGCTGAGCAACTACGTGAAGGAGGTCGAAGCCCGCCTGCGCAGCCTCGATGCGATCAAGAGCGATCGCGGCGAGTAGCCCCGAATCAGGGCGCGGACGTCAGCCAGCCGCCGAGATCGCTCGCTCGGCCCGCGAGCGGAAAGAGCGCCTCCAGCAGCACGCCGGTCCGGTTGCTCCAGCTGCCCCAGTCCGTGCTGTCCCACACCTCGCCGCCGATCGGTTGCCACCCCTTCTCTCGGAGCAGCTCCCAGACCGCGCGTGACGAGACGCGGAAGTTCATCTCCTCGTGCGGGCTGATCAGGTCCCAGCGTCCCCACTCGAGGTAGATCCGCAAGGGCAGGGTCGAGGCATCACGGTCGCCGATGGCCTCGTGGATCTCGGCCATCTCCGCCTCGAGGGCGAAGAAGCTCTGTACGCCGAGAACCCCGAAGAGGTCGGCGTGGCGGAAGGCGGTCACCGCGGAGCCGGACCCCGGCCAGCCCATGCCGACCAGCGCTCGGTGGTCGCGATCGGCGATCGTGCGGTAGAGCTCGTCGACCGCCGGTACGATCTGCTCGGCGAGAATCTGTCCCTGCCCGCGAACGCGAAGCTCGAGAAAGACGACGATCGTCGGCGCGGCCGTCGTGCCCGAGACCCGGTCGAGGGTCTCGCGCCAGCCGCCGGCCTCGCGAGCGGTGTCGTTGGAGACGTAGATCACCGGGTAGCGCTGGTCGGTCGCTTCGTAGCCGGCGGGTAGCCAGACCGGAAGCGAAGCGGTGATCGGCTCGGGCGCCTCACCGTCGTCCGGCGCCGGCGGCTGGATCGAGAGCTCGAGCGAGTCGAGGGTGCCGGCGGTACCGGTTCGGGCGTCGCCGTCGGAGGCCAGCAGTTCGAGCCCCGGCCATTCGGGCATCGCGAACCAGGACATCGCGATCCCTTCGCCCCGGTTCCAGTTCATGTCGGCACCGAGGATGGTGCTTCGCGTCGTCCGCCCGTGAGTCGGATCGGTGGTCGGTTCGTAATCGACGAAGAAGAGATAGCTGATCCGGGCATGGCGATCGAGGGTTGTCGACCACCACCAGAGGTCGGTCCCCGGCAGCCGCTGCATCGGCTCTTCGGTCCTCATCCCGATCATCTCCCCGGCGATCGCGACGTCCTGGGCCGGACCGCGCCAGATGAAGACGACCTCTTCGCCGTCGACCAATGGCAGTGACCGACCGTCGAGGAAGGCGTCGACCGCAATCGAGGTCTGATCGGTCCCTTCCAGGCTGGCAGCCAACGCTTCGAGCGCTTTCGGCAGCCGTCGCTTGCCAGCTCGCGCGGTCTGGGCGCCCGTCTCGCGCACCAGGTCAACGCGGGCGATCTCTCCCAGGCTGCGCAGGTAGAGGGCTCCGTCCGCATAGCTCGGCGAGGTCCAGGCGAGGTCCTCGAACAGGTCGAGGCGCGTGGTCTCCTGCCACCCGTCCGCTCCGGCTGGGCCGAGCGTCAGCGCGCCGGTCTTGGTCAGCACCGCGAGCTGGTCACCGACGACGGTGGGGAAGCCGTCGCCGGGATCGCGCGAGCGCCACAGGAGCTCCCCGGATTCTGAGTCGACAGCGCTCAGGAATCGCGCGGTGTAGCCCAGCACCTGGTCTGCGGCCCGCGCCGGTGGGCTGTAGCTCTTGGTCAGGCCGCTACTGGTCTGCTCGATCGACGCGGTCATACCGGCAGCGCCGGCCGTGACCTTGACGATCGCCGTCTGGTTGTTGTCGAGCTTGACCAGCAGGCGGTCGTTCCCGAGCGGCAGTGGGGAGGCGGTGTAGGCGCCCATCGCGTTCTGAGTGGCGCCGTGCTCGATCTGCCACAGGATCGCGCCGTCTTCCGGATCGACGCCCGCCAGGCGCGCGCCGCCCAGCACGACGATCTGCCGCTTCCCGGCGAGTTCCGTGAGAACCGGCGACTGGGCGCCAATCTCGTCTTCGACCGTCCGCCAGCGGAGCTTGCCGGTGGCGACGTCGAAGCCGGCTACGGACCCCGCCTTGCCGCCGACCTGCAGAACCAGGGTCCGCCCGGCGACCGTCGGCGAGCTGCCGAAGCCGTAGTAGGGCTTCTCGGATCCGAGGTCCTCGACCAGGTGTGTCGACCAGATCTCTGTGCCGCTAGCGAGCTCGAGCGCCACCAGGTGACCCCAGGCGCTGAGAGCGAAGACCCGGCCGTTGGCGATCGCGGGCGTTGAGATCGGCCCATCGTGCGAGCCGTCGTGCCCCGGGTAGATCGGCGCCAGAGGGTAGCGCCAGCGCTGCTCACCGGTGGTGGGGTCGAGCGCTACGACGAAATCCTGCTGGCCTTCCGTGAACGCGGTCACCAGCGTTCCTTCTGCGATCGCGATTCCGGCGTAGCCGCTGCCCAGGGCGTGCTTCCATCGCAGCTCGAGCGACAGCGGTCCGTCTCCTGGCGGCAGGCCGCCGGGCGCCTCGCCGGTTCCATTCGCACCCCGGAACGTCGGCCAGGATGTCTGCGCCCCGGGAGCGGCCGAGGCCGCCATCAGGCTCAGGATGACAGAGAGGATCGGGGAAACGCATCGGCGCATTTGGAATCTCCTGGTCGAGTGCATGGCTGGCGGAGTATAGACGCCCGGTCAGCGAGAGCATCGGCAGCCGTCTCCGAGTCTCGCCGCGCTACCTGTGTGCCGCCGAGCGCTCCGCGCGCCGACGCTCGAACCAGGCGCGCGAGCGGATGAGTTTCCAGTCCCGCTTCTCACCGTCGAGCTCCACAGCGCCCGACAGCATGCCGAAGCGCAAGAAGAGCAGCCCCTCGCGCGAGCCTTTGGCGAGCTCGAGATCACCGAGCACCTCGAGCTTGCCACCGGTGATGTCGAGCGCCGCAAGCTCCAGTTGGTCGGGTCGCGATTCGACGCGCACCTTGGCGACCACGTCCTTGACCGTCAGCAAGCCGTCGAAGAGTCGCAGGAAGCGCTTGCGGTCCGCGATCAGTGCGACCACCGGGCCGGAATCACGCAGGGTTGCGGACACGTCGGCCTCGAGCGTGGGCCTGGCTGCCTGATGGAGCTCGGCGGTCGCGAGCTCGACGCGCGCCCACCAACCGGTTCGGGTGCGATCGTGCTCACGCACCTCGACGTCCGTGAGCCTCAGGACCGAGCCCGAGAGATCGTAGCGGCGTTCGTCGAGACGAGCGCTGCCCAACCGAACATCGAGCGCCAACCGGCCTGCGAGCCGGACGTCACCGACCGTCGCCCGCAGCCGGGTGGCGTCGAGGGAGAGCTCTCCACTGGCCCTGCCATCCACCGCCGAAGCTTCGAGATGTCCGGACAGGAAGGCCGGGCCGCCGCTGAGACCGATGCTGTTGGCACTCAGCAGGTAGTCGTCGTAGACCGAGAGGTCGTCGACGCGCGCTCCCTCCAGCTCGAGCCGGGAGTGGAGGTCGGTAAACGGCTTGTCGCTCAGCTGCAGCCTGCTGCTGCGGCCGGTGTAGCGAAAATGGGCGTCGCGGGCATGGGGTCGGTCGGCTCCGACTCGCTGGAGCTCGACCCGGTCGAGGTCGATCTCGGTTTCGAGCGTCGGTTCTTGCCCAGCTATGGCGGAGCGGACGGTGCCACGACCGGAGACCTGGTTGCCGGCGAAGCCCACTGAGATCTCGTCGGTGTCGATCGCCAGCCGGGTCCCCGGCCTCAGCTCGCCCAACTCGACGATCGCTGTGGCGTCGAGCCGTCCCGAGGCGCTGGTGGTGAGCCAGCCGGCGCCGCCGAACAGGGAGTCGAGAGCCGTGAGGCCCGAGATGTTGCCCGATACGGTGACGGCGCCGCTCAGGAACGCGAGCGCTCGCTTTCCGGAATCGCGGCCCGGTACGAGTGGTGCGATGGTCAACGCGAGGTCGAGCCCGACATCGGCGGCGGCGTCGTCGCCGCCCAGTTCGAGCTCGGCGTTCTGGAAACGGAGGTTGCTCCCGCTCAGCTCGAGCCGCTCGCGCACCGTCAGATCGAAGTCCGCATGCAGCTCGCCCGAGCCGGTCAGGCGGGCGCTGTCGATCCAGACTTCGCGCACGTCGTCGACGTGGAGGTCCTCGAGCTCGATGCGCCAGCCCGGAGAGCTCGCGGGCGGCCGCGGTAGCTCTTCGGGCCGGGGGGAGGGTGGGTTGAAGAGGCCCGGAATCTCAGGAGCATCCTCGCGCAGCTGCGCCGCCCGCTTGGGGCTCTCACTCTCGATCGCGTCGAGCCGCTTGCGCAGGTTGAAGGTGAGACCGCTCCCCTGGACAGCGGTGGCCCGAAAGCTCCTGGACATCAGCCGGTGGAGCGCCACCGGCACCTGCGCCCGGTCGAGCGACGCCTGCCACTGAACGACGCCGTTCTGACTGCGAATGCGCAAGCCTCGAACCTCTACACGTCCCGGTACGATCGACCACGCCCGCTGCCACTCGATCAGGAACTTCTCCGGCTTCCGATTGATCGTCCGAGCGCCGAGCTCGGTGCCGAGGAAGAGGTTCGCGCCCACGAGATAGAGCGCCCATAGAGCGAGCGGCACGAGCAGGGCCAGGAGCCACCTACGTCGGCCCCTGCCACTTCGTCCGGACACCTCGGAGCTGTTCGACACGTGGCGACATTCTAGGAGTCGCGGCACCGATTCGGTGCAACGGATTCGGATCTACCGGGCCGCGGGCGCGCAACGGGGCCGGTCGACCTGGCTGACCCTCTCACCAGCTCCCTAATACGTAACCGTATGCCTGCTCGCTACGCGAGCCGGTGAGAAGGGCAGGCTAGGGCGTGAGCTTCCAGCTCACCAGGCTCGGCTTGGAACCGCTGAAGCTGACCTCCGCCACGACCCGTCGGTCGCGCCCGGTCACCGTTGCGGTGCTGACGATCTCGTAGCGGTCGACGCCGATGGCGCGTACCGTGCTGCCGATCGTGCCCTTGCCGAAGCGTCGTTCGGCAGACCCCCGATAGGCGCGGCTGCGCGAGAGCTCGGCCAGCGCCTCGGCCAGCGCCGCATCGCCCAGCGCCACGAGCTGGATGCGTCTCGACTCCTGGAGCGACGATCGCATCTCCAATTGCAGGAAGGTGGCGATCGCGGCCCCCGCGGCGGCGACCAGGACGAGCACGACCAGGGCGATCACGATCGCGTGGCCGCTTCGCCGGTGAGCGCGGAGTCTCACCACGTCTGCTTCCCCGGCACGGCGCGCATCGCCAAGCGCATCCTGGTGGTCTCGGTCGCAGCTCCGGCGTCGTGCCAGGTGGCGCGTGCCGCCTCGCCAGCCGGCCGGCGGCGAAAGACGATCTCGAGCTCCAGCAGGTCGGGCGTCAGCTGCAGCCAGCGCCAGCTCAGCACGTCACGCATGAGCGGTCGGCGCCCGGAGGATGTACCGTCCGGGGCGACCAGGGTTCGGCGGATCTCGCCGGCCGCCCGCTCGTAGCGCACGCCGCCGCCCTCCGGGAAGATCAGACTGAGCGCTCCAGACGACCACAGAGTGCTGATGAACCCGTTCGTCAGCTCCACTCGGCGCGCTCGATGGACGTCGTTGCGCAACGTCTGGGTCAGGTGCTGCGGCGTCGGGTCGAGTGCCTGCCGTCGGGTGGCGAGAGACGCCAGCTGGGTGTCGCGCACCAGCTGCGCAGCGAGCAGCAGGAAGAGCGCCGTCAGCGCGAGGCTCACGACCGCTTCGACGAGGGTGAAGCCTCGACCTCGCGTCATCGTCAAGGCCGCCAAACCAGGGTCTTGAGCTCACGGCTCGTCGTGCGCCCCCGCATCGCCCAGGTCGCCACGAACTCCAGCTCGTAGAGCCCCGGGACGTCCAGCGGTTCGACCTCGAGGGTCATGCGCAGGTCGGGGGCGGAATCGTTGATCGGGTAGGCGTCTCCGGGAACGAGCAGACCGCCGCTCAGCGGTAACTCCTCCGCTCGCAGCGTCTCGAGTGCCGCCTCGATGGCGTGGAGGGCGGCCTCGCCCGCCCGGGTGCGCTCCTGAATCCGTGGCTGCAGGACCAGGAGACTCAAGCCCGAGAGCAGGATCACCGATACGAGAGCCAGCGCCCCCGTGATCTCGACCAGCGAGACGCCGCGCGCCCGCGATCGCCTGTTGCGCGCGAGATCCTCTCTCATGGACCCAGGTTAGAGCGCCTGGGTCCGCGGCGCTGTGATTGGCGTCTCTGCGAGCGTTACTGGGTAGAAGTGAACCGGCGCTCTGTGACTACGAGAAAGGAGTGGCAGCCTCGGCGCTGCCGCTGCTCCGCGGCAACGTGCTCTTTGCGACGCGCTCAAGCATACGCCCCCGAGCGGCGCGATCAGAGCGACAGCTGGCCGTCGCCCCAGCGCTCGACGTAGGCGTCGACCTTCAGCTTGCGCCGGGTGTTCTTCGAGCTCATGTAGCGGATCTTGCCGAAAACCTCGCGCTCCGGCCC
>JAJCXP010000042.1 GCA_029263375.1 Acidobacteriota bacterium
AGCTCGACCGCGCCCGCGCGGCTCAGGTCGTAGATCACGATCGCCTCGGCAGCGTGGTTCGCCGCCGGATTGTTGGCACGGTGGATCGCGATCACCCGGTCGCGAGCGTTGTCGTCGGGCTTGTACTTCGAGTACAGCTCGAAGTGCTGGTCGGCAAGCTCGTCCTGTTCGAGCTGTTTGAGAATGAGATAGAGGTTGTAGTGGGCGGTCGCGTTCTCCGGGTCCAGGCTCAGCGTCTGGTCGAATCGACCGCGCGCACTCTCGAGCAGCGCCACCCGCCGATCGCGCCGGGCGTCGCCGCGCTCCTGCTTGGCGCGCTCGAAGAGCGTCTGCCCGAGCTCGTTGAGCAGCCGGTAGTCCTGGCTGAAGTCGAAACCACGACGCCGGGTCTCCTCGTCGTCGAGATCGACGATGCTCTCGAAGTTGGCGATCGCCTCGTCGAGGAAGCCGTTCTGCTTGTTGACCAGGCCGGTGAACCAGGCGACCGACCAGCTGGGCGCCGGCGGATCGAACGCCGCGGCGCGCTCCAGGACCTCGATCGCCGCGCCCTGCACGGTGCCCTGCTCGAGGTACACGCGCGCCAGATTCAGCGGTCCGTCCGGTCGGCCCAGCGCTTCGACGCGCTGGAAAGCGGCCTCGGCCTGGCGCAACTCGCCCTTGCTCTTGCCGCCCTTGCGCAGGAGCCCGATGCCGTAGTCGTTCCAGCGCTGCCACTCGGGGAACTCCGGGGCCGCCTGCGCCGGCAGCGGCGGCGAACCGGCGACCGGAAAGGTGACTCGATCCTCGGCCAGGGTCATCACCGGCAGATCGTTGACGTAGTCCTCGCCGTAGACGTACTTCATGTAGGTGGTGTCGAACTTCCGGTAGAGCAGCTTGACCTCGACCGTGATCGGCGATCGCACCGAGCGGGGAACGTCGAGCCGGTAGTGCACCACGTCGGCGGCGCCCGGAGGGATCTGATGGTTGTAGAGCGGCACGAAGATGTCCTGGGCGTTGCGCCGATCGATCCGGTTGCCGTCGCGGTCGAGTACGTATGAATTCACGAAGTGCGACCAGGGGTCGACTCCACCGTCCGCAGCTCTACCACCGCTCCTACCAATCGTCTCGCCCGCCGCTTCGACCCGAACGTCTACCCAGACCTCGTTCGAGTCGGCGGTGCCCTGAGTGAACAGGTGCCCCATCTTGACCGTGCGGATCACCGTCTCGAGCAGGTAGCTCTGGCCGGGCACCAGCGTCGGCACCTCGGGACGCAGCGGCGCCGTCACGGCGCCGTCGATCGTGCCGCCCTCCTTGACGCCGAAGATGTCGACCCGCATGACGCCGTCGTTGAACGCCCGGTGCTTGTCGTTGACCCACTCTGGCAAGCCCAGCAGGTGCGGGATCGCGGTGTTGGCGCTCGGGAACTGGTGGTCGTGATGCTTGCTCACGCCGCTCTCGTCGAAGTCCCGCGCCGCGAACTGGTCCGACGGCTCGAGCGGCATGTGGCACTCGGAACAGTTGTCGATCGCCTTCGGCGGGTAGTAGAAGCTGGTCACGCCGTGCCCGGAGACACCGCTCAGCAGGTAGGCGTCGTAGTGGTTCTGGCCGCGCAGCCACTTGTACTTGTTGAGCTCCTCCGGCAGGTGCACCTTGTGGCAGCCGGCGCAGAACTCGGCCGTCTTGTGCAGCGGCTTGAGGAAGGTCTTCTTGTGGAACTCGGGCTTGGCCTTGACCAGCTGCTCGTTCACCCAGCGCAGCGCCCCGTTGTCGCTGAAGGCAAACGGGTAGTGGATCGGCTCCTCGATGGTGAAGTCGGAGTTGCCGCGCGCGCTGTTGAGGTTCGTGATCGCATGGCAGGAGGTGCAGGTGATCCCGGCCTGGGCGCTCGGGTCGGTCTCGAAGAACGCCGGATCGTTGAAAGCCGGATCATCGAACTTGCCGGAGAAGAACACCACCGGATCGTGGCAGCCGGCGCAGAAGCGCGAGGCCTGCACGTCGCCGTCGCGCGCCATCGCCGCATCCCGCGTCTCCTTCACCGAGAACGCGTACGCGGGATTGTTGAACGAGCTGAAACGGTGGACGCTCACCTCCCAAGAGGCGTGGCTGTCCTCGTGGCAGCGCTGACAGTACTGGTCGTTCATCAGCACGCGCTCGGGAATGAAGTCGCCGGTAGCGGTGCGCGCGAGTGACGGGAAGAAGTACTGCTCGCCCGACTCCGGGCCGGCGACGTTCCACCGCCGCGGGTCGTTGGCCTGCGCCAGGAGCATCGCCCCGACCACCACCGCGGTCACGATCGCCCAGCGCCGCGCCAGGTACCAGCGGATTCGGGTCCCTGCCAGCCGATGCAGGATGAACAGCCACGCCGCCGCGAGTGGCGTGGCAACGTGCGTCCAGTAGGCGATCGAGCGCACCGTCGCGTCCTTGACGACGATGATGCCCTCGAGCCGCGTCAGCACGATACCGCTCGCCAGCAGCGCCAAAGCGACAGCAAACAGTGCGTAACCGACATACACGGCGCGCCGATTCGGCCGGTTGTAGGTGTTGCGCATGTGGATCACGCCGTAGGCCACCACCGGCACGACGATCAACGCTCCCAGCACCAGATGGGCCAGGAACATGATCAGGTAGAACCAGTTCTGGTAGGTCTCGCCGCGCCACCACTCGAGCAGCGTGACCCCGCCGAGATAGGCGGCGTTCACCGCCAGCAGTGCGAACAGCCCGAAGACGAATCCGAGTAGCTTGCGCAGTCGGGGACCGACGGCCTGCTTGTAACGGATTCGGGGAACGGGCGACGGGGAGGAGTCAGATCGCTTGGATGACACGCTATCGGGTCTCGCCTGAGGAATCCTACTTCACGCCAGCAACCGACGGATCGCTGGATCCCTCCAAAAAACCGGATGCAAGACGACAAGACTCGGCCGGCGGCGGTTGACCGATCGATCCGAGATTCACTCCAAGACGATTCTAGCCTGCAAACCCCCTGCCTGGTCATCGGTCGGGATCAGCCGAACCAGCGACGCGCCCGAGGCTGTGGGCGTCTTGACACCTCCACGCGCACCGTTCCTCGGCGGTGGTCAGGTCATCCTCGTCCGCCGGCGGCCTGTCCCTGCCCATCGCCTGGACGCCCCGCGGACCCTCGCAACCGACTTGGATAGTGAAATTACAACTTGTCTCCGAGTCGCCCGGCATGCTAGAAAACGAGTTCTTCCTGCCAGCGGTGGCCACGAGGAGCCGACCGCGCGATTCGAATGACGCGTTCTCGATCAGCTACCGGCCCCGCGCTCGCCGCCCTCGCACTCGCGATGTGGGCTCCGAGCGCTCTCGAGGCAGCCACGCTGCGGCCGACCGGCGGCTCGCTGGACGTCCAGAATCGCGAGGCGCGCCGGCACAACTACTCCTACCTCCAGACCGCTGACGATGTCCGCAGCTTCGTCGAGCGCGGCTACCTCGTCCCGGTACCGAAGTACGGCAGCGACTACTTCCTCAAAGAGGTGTCGTTTCCCTACGCCCGACCGGAGGTCAAGCTGTTCATCGAGCGGCTCTCCGAGCAGTATCGAAAGTCGTGCGGGGAGAAGTTGGTGGTCACCAGTCTGACGCGCCCCAAGAGCCGCCAGCCACGCAACGCTTCCCAACGCTCGGTCCATCCGACCGGCATGGCGCTCGATCTCCGACGCCCGTGGGGCCGCACCTGTCGTGGATGGCTCGAGCACACCCTGGTGACCCTCGAGGCGAAAGGGGTCCTCGAGGCAACCCTGGAGCGCTCGCCGCCCCACTACCACATCGCTCTCTTCCCCAAAGCGTACTCGCTCTACGTCGAACGACTACGCCATGCTCCGGTCGAGAACACCTACATGGTGATGTCGGGCGACACGCTCTGGAGAATCGCCCAGCGGCACAACACGACCATCGAGCTGGTCAAGCGCGAGAACGGGCTGCGGTCGAGTCGGATCTACCCGGGGCAGATCCTCCAAGTGCCCGCCGGGCGCTGAACCGAGTCCCAGAACCGTCGGCTTGACTCGGCCGTAGTGCTGAGGAGAGGGTATTCGGGAAGGGATCGACGAATGGCCACCTCCTACTTCACGCCCAAGTTCTTCAAGTTCCTGCGCGACCTGCGCGAAAACAACAATCGCGAGTGGTTCAACGACCACAAGAGTCGGTACGAAGACGACGTCAAGGACCCGGCGCTCCGATTCATCAGCGACTTCGGACCGCATCTCGAGAAGATCAGCCGTCACTTCACCGCCGATCCTCGGCCGGTCGGCGGCTCCATGTTCAGGATCTACCGCGACGTTCGATTCTCGAAGAACAAGGCGCCCTACAAGACGGCGGTCGGCATCCAGTTCCGGCACCGGGCGGGGCGCGACGCGCACGCGCCCGGCTTCTATCTGCACCTCGGGCCGGGGGAGATCTTCGCCGCCGCCGGTCTCTGGCACCCCGACGGTCCGACGCTCAAGGCGATTCGCGACGGGCTGGTCGCCGATCCGGCGGGCTGGAAGAGGATCATGTCGGGTAAGGCCTTTCGAAGCGGCTTCGAGCTCGGCGGCGATTCCCTCAAGCGCCCGCCCAAGGGCTATGACCCGGAGCACCCGCTGATCGACGATCTCAAGCGCAAGGACTTCATCGCCCACACCCCGCTGACACAGAAGGTGGTCACCGACGCCGGCCTCCCAGGGCGGCTGGCAGGACATTTCCGCCAGCTCGCACCGATGGTGCGCTTCCTCTGCGACGCGGTCGGCGTCGACTACTGAGCCCGGTCGAGGGCGCCTGACGCTGCGCGAATCGAGCGCGTCGCAACGGCGCCGACGCCGCTGGCGGCGTCCCGAATTCGTTGATACACTGGGCCTCGCACCGCTCCTTTTACGGAGCGGTCATTCGTATTTGTCGTCTGGAAAGGAGGCCACATGGGACGCGCCAATCAAGCGTCGATGGTACGCCGGCAGCGTGAGCGCGAGCGTCAGCTCAAGCGCCGCGAGAAGCAGGCCGTCCGCGCGGAGCGACGGGAGCAGAAGAAAGCCCAGGGTCCCGATAGCCAAGGTGAGGCCGACGATCCGATGAACGATCCCAGCATCGACTGGGGTGCGGCAGTACGCGAGACGGAAGTCAAGCTGGACGAAGATCTCCAGGTGATCGAAGAGTCCGAAGAGGAAGCAGCACAGTAGCGGCCCTGGTGAATCGTCCGCTCACACTTCCCTTCACGCTTGTCCTGATCCTCGGACTCGCAGCCTCGGGCGCCGCCCTGAGCGCGGCCGAGCCGGCGGCGCGCGCCTTCCGCGAAGCGCACTCCGTCGAGATTCTGCGCGACTTCGTCGAGCTGCTCTCGATCCCGAACGTCGCCAGCGACACCGTCAACATCCGTCGCAACGCCGACGCCATTCGCGACCGGCTCGCCCGCCGAGGTGTCGAGTCCGAGCTCTGGACGCTGCCGGACGCACCGCCGATCGTCTATGGCGCGCTCGATGTACCCGGCGCGACACGCACGCTCGGGATCTACGTCCACTACGACGGCCAGCCGGTCGACGAGAGCCAATGGACGAACCCGCCGTGGGAGCCGACTCTCTACACCGCGGCTATCGAAGCGGGCGGCAAGCGCCGGGCGCTCCCCGTGCTCGGCGAGGCGATCGACCCGGAGTGGCGGATCTACGCGCGCGGCGCCGGTGACGACAAGGCGCCGCTGCCGGCCATCTTCGCCGCTCTCGACGCGCTCGCCGACGCCGGCAGGCAACCGACCTCGAATCTGCGCTTTCTCTTCGAAGGCGAGGAAGAGGCGGGCTCCGACAACCTGAGCGCATACATCGAAGGCCACCGCGAGGCGCTCGAGGCCGACATCTGGTTGATCTGCGACGGCCCCGTGCATCAGAGCCGCCAACCGCAGCTGGTGTTCGGCGTGCGCGGCTACACCGGTCTGGACATCACCGTCTACGGCGCCACCCGCTATCTGCACAGCGGCCACTACGGCAACTGGGCGCCCAACCCGGCTCATCGGCTCGCCCGCCTGCTGGCCTCGATGAAGGACGACGACGGCAGGGTGACGATCAACGGCTTCTACGACACCACGGCGCCGATCGGACCCGGTGACCGTGCCGCGATCGCCACGCTCCCCGACTTCGACCAGGCGCTGCGTGACGAGCTGGGGCTGGCGGCGACCGAAGCCGACAATGCGGCGCTCGCGGAGCGGCTGCTGATCCCGACGCTCAACATCCGCGGCATGGCGAGCGCGGCGATCGGCACGGCGGCGCGCAACATCATTCCGACGACGGCAACCGCGAGCATCGACATCCGCCTGGCGAAGGGGAACGACCCCGCCGACATGATCGACCGGGTAGAGGCCCATGTCCGCAAGCAGGGCTTCCATGTCGTGCGCGACGAGCCGACGCCAGAGGAGCGCCTGGCGCACCCGCTGATCGCGCGCATCGACCGGGCCGAGGGCTACCCCGCGGCTCGCAC
>JAJCXP010000043.1 GCA_029263375.1 Acidobacteriota bacterium
GAGTCCAGCCGCGTGAATGCTGCGCGCCAGTAGACCGCGCGAGAACGGCTGCAGCTCGCCGTGGTAGCGCACCGAGAGCGCGGGCGCCGGACGGGGCGCCCGGGTGAGCCGATCGGGCAGCTCGGGACCGAGGTGACGAACCACTTCGTCGTTGATCGCCCCCGCCAGTTCGGCGGTCGAGATGCGGTCGCGGCCGCCCACCCGCTCGCGCACCGCGCTGGCGATGGCGTAGGCGCGATCGAAGTCCAGGCCGCGCTGAACCAGATCGTGGGTCACCATCCCGCGGAGGAAGCGGCTGCGGTGGCCTCTCGAATTGACGACCGTTACGTGACGTTTGCCCCCGGTCGAATCGTTCGGGTCGCCCTTGCTCATCCTGTTCTCAGCCTCCGAAGCGTTGCAGGAGCTTTGGCGTCACCGCCCACCTGAGGGTCCCGACGCCAAAATCGGCATCGGCCCAGCGCCCGACTTCGAGGTCGATGCAGACCATCGCACCGGTGACCATCCGCACGTGGCCGCCGCCGATCAGACGACCGGCGGTCGCCGACCAGACCGGCTCATGACCCGCCAGCAGCAGGCGCTCGACGCTGTCGGCAGTCGTCCGGACCGCCTCGATCAGAACCTCGGGCGAGGCCTCGTAGAAGCGATCGGTAACCTCGACCGGACAGCGCCAGCCACCAGCGATCGCTGCCAGCTCCACGGTGCTGCGAGCGCGCACCGCGCTCGAGGTGATCACCGCCTGCGGCTGCTGCCTAGCGGCAGCCAGAAAGCGCCCGTTGGCGCCCGCGGAACGCTCTCCACGCGGCGCTAGCGGCCGGGCGTGGTCGTTTGCGAAGTCGCCATTCCAGTCCGACTTGGCATGACGCATCAGTATGAGTCTTCTCAAGTTCGCGCTCTGACCATCGTCGTCCGCCGACTCGATCGCGGCGGCGACGCCGGCCGGAACGCTATACTACGCGCCCCGCGCCGGGAGGTGAACTTGGCTACCCTCGAAGACCGCCCAACCCAGCCAGCCGCCGCCTCGATCGACCTCGACGACCGGAGTCACTACTTCAATCGCGAGCTGAGCTGGCTCGACTTCAACGCCCGTGTCCTGGAGGAGATCCTCGACCGGAGCAACCCGCTGCTCGAGCGCGTGAAGTTCCTCGCCATCTTCAGCAGCAACCTGGACGAGTTCTTCATGATCCGGGTATCGGGCCTGCGCCGGCAGCTCCAGGCTGGAGCGCTCGAAGCGCCGCCGGACGGCATGACACCGGCCGAGCAGCTGGCCGCGATCCGCGAGAAGGTGATGCCGATGCTCGATCTGTCCACCACCTGCTGGCGTGAGGATCTGCAGCCCAAGCTCCACGAAGCCGACATTCGGGTGCTGAGCTACTCCGACCTCAAGCGCAAACAGCGCAAGCTCCTGCGGCGCCATTTCAAGCGTGAGATCTTCCCGGTTCTGACGCCTCTGGCGTTCGATCCCGGCCATCCGTTCCCGCACATCTCGAATCTGTGCATCAATCTCGCGGTCGAGATTCACGAGCCGGGCCACGGCGAGCGCTTCGCCCGCTTGAAGGTCCCGAATGCGCTCGACCGTCTGATGCGGATTCCGAGCGAAGAGAAGGCGGGCGGCTACGAGCATCTCGGCCTGGTCGACCCGAAGAGCAACCACTTCGTCTGGCTGGACGAGGTCGTCGCCGCCAACCTCGACCTGCTCTTCCCGGGCCTCGAGATCGTCGCCGCCCATCCGTTCCGGGTGACCCGTGACGCCGATCTCGAGATCGAGGTCGACGAGGCGGCCGACCTGATGACGACGATGCAGGATGTCGTCGCCCAACGACACTTCGGCTCGGCGATTCGGCTCGAGGTCGACGCCCGCATGCCCGAGCGCTTCCGCTCGATCCTGAGCCGTAACCTCCAGATCGCTCCCTACCAAGTCTACGAGCAGAAGGGACACCTCGGTCTCGCCGACGTGGCGGAGCTGAACCGGATCGATCGGCCCGACCTCAAGGACGCGCCCTTCCTCCCGCTGACCCCACCCGGGCTGGGCGGCGACGAGAGCATCTTCTCGGTCCTACGAGAGCGGGACGCTGTTCTTTACCACCCCTACGACAGCTTCGGCCCGGTGGTCGACCTGATCCGCACTGCCGCCAAGGATCCGGACGTCATCGCCATCAAACAGACCCTCTACCGGACCGGGCCTGACTCGCCGGTCGTGCAGTCGCTGCGCGATGCCCGCGAGCGCGGCAAGCAGGTCTCGGCCCTGGTCGAGCTCAAGGCGCGGTTCGACGAGCAGAACAACATCGTCTGGGCCCGGGCGTTGGAAGACGCCGGCGTGCATGTGGTCTACGGCTTGGTCGGGCTCAAGGTGCACTGCAAGATGTGTCTGATCGTCCGCCGTGAGGCGCACGGCATTCAGAGCTACGTCCACCTGAGCACCGGCAATTACAACCCGGTGACCGCGCGCTTCTACACCGACGTCGGCTATCTGACGAGCGATCCCCACCTGGCGGCGGACGTCTCCGACCTCTTCAACTCACTGACCGGCTACTCGCGAAAGAACCGCTACCGGAAGCTGCTGGTATCTCCGCATTCGATGCGCGACCAGCTACTCGAGCGAATCGACCGCGAAATCGCCGTTCACCGCGAGAGCGGCGACGGCTACCTGGCGTTCAAGATGAACTCTCTGGTCGACAAGGCGTGCATCCGCAAGCTCTACGAGGCCTCGCGCGCCGGCGTCGAGGTCGATCTCCAGGTGCGCGGCATCTGCTGCTTGCGCCCCGGAGTTCCGGACGTGAGCGAGAACATTCGAGTGAGCTCGATCGTCGGTCGCTTCCTCGAGCATTCGCGGCTCTTCTACTTCCGCAACGGCGGCGACGAAGAGCTCCTGCTCGGCAGCGCCGACCTGATGCCCAGAAACCTGGGCGGCCGGGTCGAGCTCCTGTTCCCGGTCCAGGACCCCGGTCTGCTGCGGGCGCTCCGCGACGACGTGCTGTTCCTGCACCTGCGTGACAACGTGCGGGCTCGGGTGCTCGACGCCGATGGCGTCTACCGCCGGAGTAGCCCGGCGCCCGGCGAGCTCGCGATCGACGCGCAGACCCTCCGGCTCGCGCAGCCGGGCTCCTGGCACGCCGACGAAGTGCTTCCAGGCTAGACCGTGGTGCGGAATCGGGAGAATCGCTCGGAAAACTGCGCACGCTCGAGGGCCACGCCAGTCTTCAGCTGCTTCAGCAGCGGCCGGAGAGCGCGCTTGCCAGCGCCTCGCGACTTTCGCACGATCCCCGCGTCGAGCGCGAGGCGCTTCAACAGCCGTCGCTGAACCCGGTAGTCGTTCAGAACGCCCAGGGTGTTCTGCAGCCGCTTGAGGCCCCGGATCTGCCCCTCGACATCGAACAGTGCACGGAAGAACTCGAGCAGATATCTCAGCTTCTTGCACTCCAGACGCAGCTGGTGGAGCGCCTTCAGCGGACTCTCAGCGGTGATCGCGTCCCCGCGGTCCAGAACCCGCCGGCGCGCACGATCAATCCAGCGGGCGGCGGCGACCTCGATCGGCTCCGCCGCCGCCTCCGGCGGCCGCCACGCTTCGGACTCGGGGTGGGGCTCGGCGTGCAGGTATTCGGACCACGAGTCCATCAGCTTGCGATAGCGCGGACCTTCGAGCGAAGCGGACAGCTGCCTGTGTTCACTCGTCAGCTCCAGGTCGAGCCGGCGCACCAGCGGCTGGAGCCGACGACGAACATCCGGGGACAGACCCGCCATTCGACCGGGCAGCGTGAGCGCCAGGACGTCGAGATCACGGGCCGGACCGGTGAACTTGCCCAGCCAGGACAACTCCGGCCGAAATCGAGCCACGGCGTCCGCCGCAAGGACACTGTGCATCTCTCCGACCGCGACACGCGTGCGGCGCACGGCGACCCGGAAGTCGTGCAGGAACTCGGGATCCAGGCTCCGTATCGCCCCGCTCTCGTTGCGGCGAATCTCCTGCAGCTGCTCGACCAGGATGGCGCGAACCGCATCGCCGGCCTTGCTGGTTGGGCCGCAAGCAAGCATCGCCGTGAGTATAGAGCCCTCGTTCACACAGGCGCGACCTCACGCCAGTCGCTCACGACAACGCAGACCGGCACCTCGATCGCACAGACCGCGCCGCTCTCCGGGTCGAGCGCCGAGACCGGCAACGTCCGCCCCGCGAACCGGCAGCGACTCGGATTGAGCTCGGCCGTCAACCGCGCGGTGAGCCGGGCGACCACGTCGTCGTCAGCACACCGCGGGTCCGGAACCGCGTCTTCTGGGTCGTCGTCGATGGCTCCAGGAGACGGCCACGGCTGCAGCGTAACGACGGCTTCGAGCGCCACTCGAGCCACTCTGCGCTCGCGACCGGCCGGGTCGGAGGTCGCGCTGAGCAGACGTTCACCGATCGCGCCGAGCCGGTAGCTGACCCTGGCAACTCTCGACTCTTCGGCACCGCAGGTGGTGCATGGCACGATCGACAGCAACGTCGGCAGCTCCACCTCGATACGACGGATCGCCCTGACCGGCCCTGGCTGGGCCGGCCCCAGCTCGATCCCTGGGTGCTCGACCGGCCGCCCCTCGAGCAGACCGGCGATCGCGATCGCCAATCCCGACTCGGCCGCGGCCAGCGCCTGTAGACGGCTCTCCAGGGCCCTCCCCAACCGGCGCTCTGTCGAGGCGATTCTCGAGATGGCGATCCCCAGGCCGGTGAGCGCCAGCAGCGCGGTCAAAGCCAGCAGGTAGGCGCCGCCCCGCTGGGCGATCTCCGCTCCGCGGCCGGTCACCCTCGCCTCCGGACCGTCGCCTCTACTCGGCCGCGCTGGAAGCGGCGAACCTCGGGGTCACCCGTCGGCGACGTGGTTTCGTGGAACAGCCGGTTCTCGATTCGGTCGAGCGCCGGCGACAGGTAGCCCGGCTCCGCGCGCGCCGCGCGCAGCAGCAGGGTGAACCGTACCCACTGCGGTGAGATTTTCGACCACTCCGGATCCCCGGCGGCGTCGCCCGGGTCGTTCCACAGCCATTCGTCCGGCACCGCGGCCTCTTCGACGGCGCCGTCTCGATCCAGATCGGCGCCCAGCGCAATCTGCAGGTCGAGCGCGTGGTCGACCAGATCCACTCCGCCGGCCGGCGAACCCGGGTGAGGGGTCTCGCTGCCTGGCCGAAATCGCGCACGTGCAAGGCGCGGCCTAAAGAGCTCCGCTGCCGCCTCCGGATCGTGCCGCACGTAGTATCGATACTCCTCCAGCATGCCGAGTCGGGTCGCCGTTCCGATCGGCAGGAGCGGCTCGCAGAGCGCCGCATAGCCCGCCGCCAACTCAGAGCCGGTAGCCCGGTACGACAGTGCCAACTGCTCTGGAACGCCGGGAGCCGACTCCGCGACGATCTCGTGTCCGGTCAGCTCGACTACCACGCAGCCGACCGAAGCCGCCGGACCTGCGAGCAGTAGCGCGCCACCCACCTCGTCGGCCGCGCGGTCGGCAAGCGCCGTCAAGCTCTGGCTCGCGCCGCCCGAGGTGACCGCGCGGACATGTACCCGCCCGGAGCTCGGGCTCTCGACTTCACTGGTCGCGATCTCGTAGATCGGATCGTCGAAGACACCGCGCAGAATCAGGATATCGCTCTCGGGCGCCACCGCCCCGGCGCTGCGCCCACCAACGCGCCGGCCAGGCGGAACGTTGTCCTCGAGCGCAATCGCCGTGACCTCCAAGCCGCCACGTCCGGCGCTACGCGCTCGGCGAGTGATCTCGTCTACCGCGATCCGCAGCGATTGTTGCAGATCGGCAGCCAGACTCTGGCGCCGCACGCTTCGAATCTGGCCGCGCACCAGCGTGAGAATGCCGCCCACCAGAAGCAGGCCCACCGCCAGCGCGATCGCCGCTTCGATCAGCGTGAACCCGCGTCGGTGTCTCATTCGATCGCCCATTCGATTCGTTCCAGCGTCAGCCGACGATGACCGTCGACCGTCCTCGCGAGAGCGACCTCGACGCTCTCGAGTCGAACCGGCGGCGGGCCGTCAGCGGGATCCCAATCCGAGTCGGTGAGGCCTTCCGAGGGCTCGATGCGACCGTCCTCGATCGAATTCAGCGGATAGCGTCGAACGGTCGTGGACGCGATCCAGAGCGTACGATCGGGCAGGGCCGGAGGCGTCGGTAGCCAGCGCCGCTGATCCCCCGAGAAGAACTCGAAGCTCGAGCCTGTCTCCGACGAGGCCGCGGAGTCAGGAGCTGCGAGCAGCTCGAGGCGACTCGCAGCCAACGACGCGGCCTGGGCACCCTCGGCGGCATCGCGGACGTCCCCGGCCGCCCGCACGTACAGCGGCGCCGCCGCGAGCAACGCGGCCTCGAACATCACTGCGGCCAGAAGCAGCTCGAGCAACGACCCACCGTGTGAGCGTCCACCGCGCCGGCTCAGGCTACGCGAGCCGCCTGGGCGCCCCACGTCAGGTGCGAGTTCGTTCGTCCATCCCATCTATCCCGGTAGGACGGGAACCGGGGGGCGGCTCTGCCGGGTATCCGCTAGATCAGGCCACCGAGGCTACCGCCGACGATCGCCCGGCAGTGAGAGCAGACCATCACCTGGCCGCGGCGCGGTAGCGCGGAAGTGAAGTTCACCCGGGTGCGCAGGAGGCGAACGACGAGGAGGGTTTCGATCTTCTTCTCGCATCGAGGGCACGACGCCGCGGCTTCTAGCGTGTACTCCGCTTCGATCGATTCGTCCATCCGTGGCTCTTCCATAACGACACCTCCGCTCGGGTCCAGGACGTTACCAATTTTCGTACGGCCGATCTGTGAAACCGGCCGCACCCTCCCCCGAGAGCCCGGAGATGGACGCATTCACCTCGATCGGGTAGAATCTATTTGCGATTCACCTAACAAGGTACGAATCTAATCTGTGGTGGAAAGGGAGGAGTCCGCTCGCCCCAATATCCCATCCCTCTCTTAGGAGAGATCCGAGCATCACCCGCTTTTCTCTATCCGTACTCCGCTATCTACAGCGGTCAACCGATGATGCCTACCGCGTTCGGACCCTCCCCCCACCTCCAACACAGAGCCCCCTTGCTCCACTAGTAAGTTGCCGCTCCCCTCGAGTTCCTGACAGCCGGTTTCGTTTTTTCTGGCGCTCAGGACTCGTGCGGCGGCGCTATACTTTCGATATGTACTCCCGCGAAGAAGTGACTCTCGCCCGCGACGTCGAGGTGATCCAGATTCCCGATGGACTGCCCGCGGTCCTCGCAGAGGGGAGCCGCGTCATCATCACCCAGGAGCTCGGCGGCTCCTTCACCGTGATGACCGACTACGGCGCCATGTTCCGGGTCGACGAGCAGAACGCCGACGCTCTCGGGAAAGAGAGCTCCCCGGCCGCCAAGGATGAGGCGCTCGACGACGCGACACCGCTCGAGGAGCGCGTCTGGACCCAGCTGCGCAAATGCTACGACCCCGAGATCCCGGTCAATATCGTCGATCTGGGGCTGGTCTACGACTGCACCATCGCCGACGGCCCGACCGGGGGCTCCCGGGTTCAGGTCAAGATGACGCTCACCGCTCCGGGATGCGGCATGGGCCCAGTGCTGGCCGACGACGTCAAGCGGCGGATCGAATCCCTTGCCGGCGTCGCCGAGACCGACATCGAGATCGTCTTCGACCCGCCGTGGGGGCCGAACATGATGACCGAGGCGGCCAAGCTCGAGCTCGGCATGATGTAGGGCGGCTGGACGCCGCCTGCGCTAGAAGATCCGGGGGAACCGCTGCGGATCCCGCTCGTGCGCGATCTCGTAGATCGAGGCGAAGATCGACTCGCGATTCGGCTTCGAAGCGTAGTCGCCGTCGGAGCCATAGGCCGGCCGGTGCTCCTCGGCGGTCAACGTTCTGGGCGGCGAATCCAGCCACGCGAACGCCCCCTGGGTCTCGAGCACGCACTGCGCCATGTAGGCCGAGGTCCCGCCCGGAACGTCCTCGTCCACGAACAGGACGCTGCCGGTGCGCTTGATCGACTCGAGAATCTTGCCGCCGAGGTCGAACGGCAGCAGCGTCTGGACGTCGATGACCTCCGCCTCGATGCCGACCTCGGCGAGCAACTCGGCGGCTTCGAGAGTGATCTTGCACAGGGCTCCGTAGGTGACCACTGTGACATCGCTGCCCTCGCGTAGCGTCTCGGGCACCCCGAGCGGCACGGTGAACTCGCCGATGTTGTCCGGTAGCACCTCCTTGGCGCGGTAGCCGTTCAGCACCTCGATCACCAGGGCCGCGTCGTCCGATTGCAGCATCGTGTTGTAGAAGCCGGCCGCCTGGGTCATGTTCCGCGGCACGCAGATGTAGATGCCGCGCAGCAGATGAATCAGGGGCGCGAGCAGCGAACCCGAGTGCCAGACGCCCTCCAGCCGATGCCCACGCGTACGGATGATCACCGGCGCCTTCTGGCCGCCGACCGTCCGCCAACGGAGCGTCGCAAGGTCGTCGGACATGATCTGCAGGCAATAGAGCACGTAGTCGAGATACTGGATCTCGGCAATCGGCCGCAGGCCGCGTAGCGCCATGCCGATCGCCTGACCCATGATGGTCGCCTCGCGGATCCCCACGTCGGCCACCCGCAGCGCGCCGTACTTCTCTTGCAGGCCGGCAAACCCCTGATTGACGTCGCCCAGTCGCCCCAGGTCCTCGCCGAAAGCGACCAGGTTCGGAACTCGGGCCAGGGCGCGGTCGAAGCAGGCGTTGAGGATCTCGAAGCCTCGCACCTCGGCTGACTCCGCTCCGATGATCGGAGCCACCGCCGGCACCGTCAGAGCGGACTCACGGCTCTCGCTATAGACATGCGTGCTATAGCGTTGCTCCTGTTCGCCGACCAATTCGGTTCGCCAGGCCTGAAGGCGGGCCTTGGCATCATGGGACTCGCCGCGCATCGCGATCAGCACTTCGGCGGCAGCGGAAAGGAGATCTCGGCGTAGCGGGGTCTGGAGTCTGGCAAGGCCCTGCTTCAGGCCGGCGATCCGTTCGCGGGCTTCCGAGGCGCTTTCGACCTCTCCGAGCAGCGCCAGCAGGCGGTCTCGTTCGCCGACCAACTCGCCCTGGAAGGCGTCCCAAGCGGCGCGCTGCATCCGACGCACCGAGTCGCGGTCCTCGGCTTCGGCGGCGTCGAGCTCGGAACCCGTGGCGATGCCCTCGCGCTCCATCCACGCTCGCATGAGCGCGATGCAGTCGTACTCACCCTCCCACGCCAGCCGTTCGGCAGTCTTGTAGCGCTCGTGACTGCCCGAGGTGGAGTGGCCCTGGGGCTGCGTGACCTCCTGGACGTGAATGATGGCCGGCACATGCTCGCGACGAACGATCTCCGAGGCGGTCAGGTAGGTCTCGCACAGTCCCGGGTAGTCCCAGCCCTTGGCGGTGTAGATATCGTAGCCACGGCTCTCTCCGGGGCCACGCTGAAAGCCCCGCACCAGCTCCGAGATGTTTCCTTTCGTGACCTGCTTATCGGTTGGCACCGAGATGCCGAATCCGTCGTCCCAGATCGACAACAACATCGGCGCGCCGAGGACTCCCGCGGCGTTGACCGATTCCCAGAAGAGACCCTCGGCACAGCTGGCGTCACCGATCGTGCCGAACGCGATCTCGTCGCCGTTGACCGAGAACTGCCCCATCTCCGCCAACCCGTCCAGCTCCCGGTAGATCCGCGAGGCGTACGCCAGGCCGACCAGCTTCGGCATCTGGGATCCGGTCGGTGACAGGTCAGCGGCAACGTTGTAGCCCTCGAGCTGGCTCAGCCAGTCGCCTCTTTCATCGAGCAATCTGGTGGCGAAGTGTGCCGTCATCTGGCGACCACCCGAGCACGGCTCGCGCTCGAGGTCGGCGTCGGCATAGAGCTGGGCGAAGAACTCACTGACGGTCAGCAGACCGAGCGCGAACATGAGCGTCTGGTCCCGGTAGTAGCCGGCCCGGAAGTCGCCGGCGCGAAACGCGCGGGCCATGGCGACCTGCGCGACCTCCTTGCCGTCGCCGAAAATCCCGAACTTGGCCTTGCCGGTCAACACCTCGCGGCGACCGAGCAGACTCGCCTCACGGCTCTGGTAGGCGATGCGGTAGTCGCGCAGAATCGTCTCGCGCGTGAACTGAACGCTGCTCTTCTCGGTGCTGGTCGGTTCCACGTCTCGCTCCATACGGCCGGTGCGATCTCTAGCCGCTCTTGCCGCTGATCGTCAGCTTCAGTGTGTCGCCGACCCCGACCTCGAGCCCGGCTCCGCGGCAATCCCAGGCCTCGCCGTCGCCGGGTCGAAGAGTCTTCTTGCCGCCGCCCGTCTCGTTCTTGCAGATCACCTTGGCCTTCGGGACTCCCTGGATCACACCCCCCACCCCGCCCGCTCCGGCAGCGTCCGCTGTGATCTGGATCTTGAGCCGGTCGCCACCCGCGGCGCTCAGCCCCTCGGCGCCACAGTCCCAGCTGGATGCTCCGCCGAGCTTGCCCGTCACCTTCTGCTTCGGCTTCGAGCTCCGGTTCCGGCAGGTCAACTTCTTGCCCTCGAGCCCACTCAGTAGACCTGACACCGTGCCACCGCAGGTCGGCCGGACCGCTCGGATCGCGCCGTGACCGTAGACGTTGTTGGGCACCTGGTCGCCCGGGACGCCGCAGAACTGATCGGTCGTCACCGGCTCGGCGGTGCCGATGATGTGCTGCTCGATTGCGTCCACGTCGCCGCTCAAACAGCCCGCGGATGAGATCAGCAGCGCTGCCAGCCCGGCGACGTGCGGAGCCGACATGCTGGTGCCGCTCAGGTTCCCGTAGCGGCCACTGCGCAGGCTCGACCGGATGCGGCCGCCAGGCGCCACAACGTCCGGCTTGAGCCGATCGCTACCGTCGACGGCCACCGGCCCGCGGCTCGAGAAGTTGGTCGCGACATCCTGCAGATTCGTCGCCCCGACAGTGAAGGACGCATCGTAGATTCCCGCGGGGTTGGCGATCGTCTGACACTCCGGCCCCTCATTGCCAGCCGAGACGACGATCAGGATGCCGGCGGCCCGAGTATTCTCGACCACCGTCCGCAGGGCGTTCGGATCCTCACAACCTTCGACCGGGGGACAGCTCCACGAGTTGTTGATCACATCCGGCGCGCGGACCGGATCCGGGTTCCGTCCGGCGCCGTCGGTCGGCGCGATGAACCACTGGAAGCACTCGCTGTAGCTGGCCGGTGTGCCGATTCCCTGATCCATGTTGCGGCAGCCGATCCAGGTGGCGCCGGGCGCCATGCCGATCTTGTTGCCGCCGCCGTCATCCCCCACCATGGTGCCCATCGTGTGGGTGCCGTGGTCGTCGTCGTCGCAGGGCACCGGCGAGTCTGGGCCGCAGATCCCGCCGCCGCTGTGGATCGAGTCGTGCCAGTTGTAGTCGTGGTCGACGCCGCCTCCCCCAGAAACACCCCGATAGTGCGACCGGAGCGCCGGATGCTCCCACTCGTAGCCGGTGTCTGCGCCAGCGATCACGACGTTCTGACCGCTCCACCCCTGAGCCCAGAACACCTCCGGCGCCAGCGTGTGCTCGAGACTGGGCTCAGTGGCCAGGCCGGCTTTCTCGCGGGGGTCCGATTCCCGAAGCGGCCGATCGAGCTCGACCGCCGGGTTGGCGTAGATGTGTGCCACGTCCTCCCGACTCGCGAGCTCCGCGACCAGGCCGCCGTCACCGCGTGCCCAGATCATGTTGGCCACCCAGAAGGAGCGATGCTCGACGCCGGCGGCGCGCAGGCTCTCCAGCAACGGACCCTGGGTACGCTCGGCCTCGCTCCGAAGCCGCTCGAAGACGAAGCGCCCCTTCGCTTCCTTGCTCGCCAGCCCCGCAGCGCCGGTCAGGTCCGCCTGGCGATCCAGGAAAACCAGGAACTCGGCGCGGTCGCCCGTGGCGGTGCGCTCGAGGACCCAGCCATCGACCTTGTCACGCCAGCGGACCGGCTCCTCGGCGAGTGCGGTCGTCGCCAAGAGAGCCGTCACCAGCAGCATCGAGACGCGGTTCCAGCGCGGCCACAGCATGGGTCAAGGATACCAGCGTCGAGGCCGCGAGTCAGCGCCCCGGCCTAGCGGCTCAGGGAATGCTGACTTCCCTCGAGATCCGCCACTGATCGTCGTCGAACACCAACGTCAGCTCCTTGCGCACCCGGTCGTCGAAGGTGTCGGACTCATACGACTGGAGAAATGTCGTGCGTGCCATCCTGGGACCGTCGAGCTCGACCGAAAGGTCCTCGATACCGACTCGGATGAACTCCGGGTGGGCCAACCGATCGCGACGCTGAGCACGCCAATCGGCGCCCCCGAGACCGGAGTCAGAGACGAAGTCGGCGACATAGCTGTCGACGTAGCCATCGACGTCCTGTTGCGACCAGGCCGCAGCCCACGCGTTCAAGAGATCGCTGATCCTTTCCCGCGCGACCGCCTCAGGCGACGGCTCGGGAGTGACGACCACGGCGGGAAGCGCCGGTTGCACCGTCACTTCGGCCACCGCCTCGGTCTCGGCCGTAGGCGCAGCCGCAACTCCGACAACCGGCTCGGCAATCGAAGGCGCAGAGTCTTCCATCTGCTCGACCTCCGGCGCCGACACTCCACCGCTCTCCGCCAGGCCGGGCGATCCATGACGCAGTGCGAGATCGGCTACCCCAGGGTCGAATCGGTAGAGAGCCACCCCGGCCACGAGACCTGTCGCCCAGATCAGGGCGTGCAGAGCCACCTTGCGGAATCTGCCGGACGAACGGGTCCGGGTCCGCACGGGAACCACGATCTCGAGCTCGTCGGGGGTGCTCTGGATCTCCCACATTTCGGCGAGCCGCTGCCGCTCGGATTCCGATTCGACCAGCGAATCCTCGACTCGCGCCAGGCGGGTCTGGGTTCGCTCGGTTTTGACCTCGGCTTTGTTGAGGGCCTTGCGCAACCTCACCACCTCGCCGCGAGCCTTGCGCACGCTCTTCTCGAGCGCGCTGCTCAGTTCCTCCATCTCCTCGATCCGCCGCTGCTCCTCCTCGCGGGACAACCCACCCCGTTCCCGCCGCCGAGCGGCGATGCGCTCGGCAGTCCGGGCAGTGGAGAGAATGTCCGCGGCCGGCCAGCAGACTTCGGGAGGTGAGCTCTTTGGTCGCCCCAGGAAGAAGCCCTGACAGAGCTCGATCCCGGCGGAGGTCACGGCATCCAGCTCTTCGGCGTTCTCGACCCCCTCGGCCACGACCTTGGCGTCGACCTCGCGACAGAGCTGAGCGATAGAGCACAAGAGTTTGTACTGGGCGCCCTCTCGGGTGCACCCGGCCACCAGCTCACGGTCGAGCTTGACGATGTCCGGCGCCAGATCAGCGATGTACTTGAGATTCGAGTAGCCGGCTCCCAGGTCGTCGATCGCCAGCCGCGCACCCTTGCGGCGCAGCTCGCCGAGGACGCTGTGACACTGGTCGAAGAACACCAGCGGCACCGACTCGGTGATTTCGAGGTACACCGGCCGGCGATGCCGGAATATCGCATCGTCGGGGCGGACCAGGTAGACGTCGTCGAACTCGTGCGGCGAGATGTTGACGAAAATCGGATAGTTCGCGCAGTTCTTGGAGGCGAGCTTTCTCTGAAGCCGCCCCAACTCGCCGATCCGGCCGACCTCGGTCGCTGCCTCGATGAGCGCCGGAGGGCTGTCGAACTGCGGCAGACGGCTGCGGCAGAGCGCTTCGTAGGCGAAGATCGAGCCGGTCTGAAGATCGACGATCGGCTGGTACACCATCGTAATAAGGCACTGATCGATCGCCCGGTGGATCGCCTCCGAGCGATCCGCTTGCGCCGGCTTCTGGACCAGGTCGTAGACCTCCGCCAGATTACCGTGGGTACCTAGATCCGTTCGTTCCGACATTCGTAGACTCCCCTCCCGAACCGCTACCAGTGCAAGCGGTGGGCCGGAGGCACATGGCCATGCGTCTATGAGAAAAGCCAGCCGGTGACAGGACTTTCGCTTCGCGCAGCGGCTCCAGAAAGGTGCGCCGAAAATCGAGAACGGACCTCATCCGCCGAAAAAACGGCGGACGAGGCGACTCATTACCCGGCTCAGCCGTCCGCGCCGGCGGTCGGGTTCGCTTCCAGGATCTGCCGGAGGATGGCGATGTTGTCGCGATGACCGGTGAGCCGAGCGGTGACCTTGCCCCGGATGGGATAGCCCAGGAGGTAGAGGTCACCGATGATGTCGAGGATCTTGTGACGCGCGAACTCGTCGGGGAATCGTAGCGCGGTGTTGATCACGTTGTCCTCGCCCACCAGGATGCAGTTGTCCAGCCGGCCGCCCGAGCCCAGACCAAGCTCGGACATCATCTTCAGATCGCGCATGAAGCCGAAGGTCCGAGCCGGCGCGATCTGATCCTTGTAGGCCGCGAAGCTCGACAGTCGGAACTCGTAGCGCTGTTCGCCGATCGGCGGCGGGTAGCGCAGCAGGTAGGAGACCGCGAAGCCGTCGTCCGGCTCGAGGATCAGCTGCTTTTCGTCGCCGCCCACCTCGTATCGGCGGTCGATCACCACCTCGCGCCGGCGCTCTGGCTGGACTTCGACGCCGACCTCTTCCAGCGTCCTGCAGAACTCGAGCGCCGAGCCGTCGAGCACCGGAATCTCGCCGTGCACCTTGACCAGCAGATTCGTGATCCCAACGGCGTGAGCGGCCGACAGGAAGTGCTCCACCGTCCGGATGCTTTCGCCGTTATTGGCCAGCGTGGTGGCGTAGTCGGTCTCGGCGACCGCCGAGACGTGACCGGGGACGTGAGTATTGGTCGGCAGGATGGTGAAGTGAATGCCGGAGTCCGCGGGTAACGGCTGGATCGACATACCGGTGCGGCTGCCGGAGTGCAGGCCGAGACCGTAGATCACGGTCGAGCCGGCGATCGTCTTCTGCGGCAGATCGGTCCGCTGGACCAGACCGAACAGCGGCGGCCCAGTCAGGTCTGCCGGCGTCTCCAGGCGATCCTTGGTCTTTTCGAGCGAGGTCAGTAGCTGGCGATCCGACGCCACCGATCGTCGGTATTCCAGAGCGCCGATCACGGTCTCCACTGTCAGGTGGTAGGACAGGGGCTTCTCGACGTAGTCGTACGCGCCCATCTTGATCGCCTTGACCGCGGTCGAAGCGGTGCCGTGTCCGGACATCATGATCACCGCCGCGGTCGGGTCGAGCTCGCGCAGCGCCTGGAGCGTCTCGAGCCCGTCGTGATCGGGCAGCCACACGTCCAGCATCACCACGTCGGGTTGCTCGCTGCTGTAGAGGTCTAGCGCCTCCGCCCCGAGACCGGTGCAGACGGTCCTGTACCCCTCGTCCGACAGCACTCCGGCGAGGGTCGTCAGGATGCCGGGCTCGTCGTCGACGATCAGAACAAGTTTGCCGTCTGCCATAGCTCTCCCGGACCCCGCTAGCCTACCTCAGAATAACCCCTCTCCATGCTAGAGTTCATCTCGCTGTGCCGGCCGTCGTCCTGCCCTCTCCGCTCCTCCGTCACACCGACGGAGTCAGCCGTATCACGGTCGAGGGAGGCACTGCCCGCGACGCGATCCGAGCGCTGGAAGCACGTCAGCCCAGCTTGCGCGGCTGGGTGATCGACGAGCGCGGCGCACTGCGCGAGCACGTCAGCCTGTTCGTCAACGACGAGAGCGCCGGACTCGAGCATCCGCTCGGCGACAGCGACGAGCTGTACATCGTGCACGCGATCTCGGGCGGCAGCGACGCCACCGAAGTCCTGGTAGCGACGCGCAAGGGCCTCTTCATCCTGCGCGGCGACACCGGGTCGGGGTTCGAGATCGTGGATCGTCACTTCGCCGGCGAAGCGGCGGAGTTCGTGGTTCGTGACCCCAGGTCGGGACGCTACTTCGCCGGGGTCACCCACGGCCAGTTCGGTCCCCGGCTGTGCTGGACCGACGACCTGGCGAGCGACTGGCAGCAGGCGGAGGGCCCGGTGTTCCCCGAGGGCACCGACGCCGCCGTCGCCCGCGTCTGGGTGATCCAGCCGGGGGTGGCCGAGAACGAAGTGTGGGCGGGCGTCGCGCCCGCGGCGCTGTTCAGGAGCACCGACAACGGCGAGAGCTGGGAGCTCAACCGCGGGCTCTGGGACCAGCCGAGCCGGCCGGACTGGCAGGGTGGCGCCGGCGGTCTCTGCCTGCACTCGATCTGTCCGTGGCCCGGCGATCCGTCGCGCCTCGCGATCGCGATCTCGGCCGCCGGCGTCTGGCACACCGAGGACGGCGGCACCAGCTGGACGCTCGGTATCGAGGGGTTGGTCCCCGGGTATCTGCCGGAAGAGGCACGCGCCAGCACGATCCAGCTGTGCGTGCACCACATGGAGCAGGCGCCGCTCGATCCGCAGACCTTCTACCTCCAGTTTCACGGCGGTGTCTATCGCTCCGACGACGGCGGCCGGAGCTGGAGCGACATTGCCACCGGGCTGCCGTCCGATTTCGGCTTCCCTCTGGTCGCCGATCCGCACGATCCCGATCGGTCCTACGTCATACCGTTGGTTGCCGACGTCGATCGGGTCACTCCGGACAGCCGAATCGCGGTGTACGAGACCCGCGATCGAGGCGCGAGCTGGATCGCGCGCACCGACGGACTGCCGGCGAACGCCTACGCGACGATTCTGCGCCAAGCCTTCTGTCACGACGGCCGCCGGCCGCTCGGGCTCTACTTCGGAACCGAGCAGGGCGCACTCTACGCCTCCTCGGACGGCGGTGAGAGCTGGATCGTGGCCGCCGAGAACCTGCCGCCCGTGCTGGCGGTTCGCGCCGGTTGAGCGTTCGTGGCGGAACCGAGGGAGCTGCTCCTTCCCCAGCCGCGCAAGCTCCGCCTCGTCGCCGGAGAGACCCGGCTCGAGTCGCACTGCCGGATCGTCTGTTCGGCCGAGGCGCACGAGGCCGCCGAGGGGCTGCAACGGGCCCTGCGCTCGGTCGGCCTCGAGTCGAGTCTGGGCGGATCTGCGACCGGTCCGAAGAGGGCTCGACTCCGACTGGCGATCGACCGCTCGGAGCCGCTCGGTCCGCAGGGCTACCGGCTGAGTCTCGAGGATGACGGCGTCGATCTGGTCGCCGCCGACGCCGCGGGCCTGTTCTACGGCGGCGTCACCCTGGCCCAATGGCTGCGACTCGCCGGGCGCCGGGACGATCGAGGTTGGAGCGCGCCGCGGATCGAAGTCTCGGACGCTCCGGACTTCGCGGCCCGGGGCTTCCTGCTCGACGTCAGCCGCAACCGGGTACCGAGGCTCGACACCCTGTTCGAGCTCGTGGAGCTGCTGGCCTCGTTCAAGATCAATCAACTCCAGCTCTACACCGAGCACACCTTCGCCTACCGCGGACACGAGCCGGTGTGGCGCGACGCCAGCCCGCTCACCGAGCGCGACGTGCGCGAGCTCGACGCCTTCTGCCGCAAGCGCTTCGTCGAGCTGGTGCCGAACCAGAACAGCTTCGGCCACTTCCACCGCTGGCTGTCGCACGAGCCCTACCGCGAGCTGGCCGAGTGCCCGGAAGGGATCGAGCACCCGTTCGGGCGACGGCGCGAGCCGTTCAGCCTCTGCCCGACCGACCCGCGCAGCCTGGAGCTCCTCGAAGACCTCTATGAGCAGCTCCTGCCGCACTTCTCGAGCCGCCAGCTCAACGTCGGCCTCGACGAGACTTTCGACCTGGGCGCCGGCCGGTCGGCCGCGGCGTGCGCCGAGCGCGGCAAGCAGGAGGTCTACCTGGAGTTCCTGCGGCGGGTCCACGCGATCGTCCACAGCTGGGGTCATCGGATGCAGTTCTGGGGCGACATCATCCTCGAGCGCGCGGACCTGATCCGCAAGCTGCCAACCGACGTCGTGGCGCTCGACTGGGGCTACGAGGCCGATCATCCGTTCGACGACGAGGCGAGCGCCTTCGCCGAGGCCGGCCTCGAGTTCTACGTCTGCCCCGGCACCAGCAGTTGGAACAGCCTCGGTGGCCGAACCGACAACGCGTTCGGCAACCTGGCGAGCGCGGCCTCGGCAGGTCGGAAGCACGGTGCGAGCGGTTACCTGATCACCGACTGGGGCGACAACGGGCACCTACAGCCGTTGCCGATCAGCTACCCGCCGATCGTGGCCGGCGCCGCTCTTTCGTGGAACGGCGGTCTGGCGTCAACGCCGGAGGCGCTGCCGATCCGTGACCTGCTCGCCGCGCATGTCCCGGAGCTCGGCGAGCCGGCACTGGTCTCGGCGGTGATGACGCTCGGCTCGGCGCACCTCGAGACCGGCGTCCAACTCAAGAACTCGACGGTCCTCTTCCAGCTCCTGCTCCATGCCGACGAGACTCTCGAGCACGAGCGCTACGAGCGCCTGGATCGGACCGGCCTGGAACGGGCCCGGGAGGCCTTGGCGTCGATCGACCTGCCGAAGGCCGGCCCCCGGCTGGTTATCCGGGAGCTGGCCTGGGTGGCGTCCACGCTCGACCTCGCGTGCCGGCTCGGTGCTGCCCGGCTCGAGCAGGGGCGCGATCAACCGGCCGGCGCGCTCCCCGCCGAAGATCGGAAAAGCCTCTCGGCCGCGGCCCAACAGCTGATCGACGAGCTGCCCGAGCTGTGGCTCGCGCGCAGTCGCCCGGGCGGCCACGAGGACTCCCGCGGCGACCTTGAGCGGGTGCGCGACGCCTTGACCGGCTAGCCTGAGCTTCTGCCTGAACTCGTGCCTACGAGCCGCGCAACGCGGTCGAGATTGGCATCCGCGCTGCGCGCAGCGCCGGAAAGAGGCCTCCCACCAGCCCGAGCAGACACGCGTAGATCACTCCCTGCATCATCAGCGCCGGCGTTACGTCGAAGGCGAAAGCGATCTGGCTGAAGCTGCTCCAGTTGATGGTCGCGGCCCGGAATCCGTCGAACGCAAGGTAGGCCAGCGCGCCACCGGTCAAGCCTCCAGCCAGCGCGAGCACCAACGACTCGAACAGCACCGAGATCACGACCGGCCCGCTCTTGAAGCCGAGCGCCCGCAACGTCGCGATCTCGCGCGTCCGCGTCGAGACCGCGTTATACATCGTATTGAGCGCACCGAACACGGCGCCGAGTCCCATCAGCACCGCGATCACGGTGCCGATACCGGTGATCAGCGTGGTCAGCATCGCCGCCTGCGAAGAGTAGAACTCGGCCTCGCGTACGACTCGGACGTTGAGCCTCGGATCGGTCGTGAGCTGATCCTTGAAGTCGGCAAACGAACCGGCGCTCTCGAGCTTGGTGAAGACCGCCTGATAGCTGTTGCCGCGCCGGTAAGCGGACTGCAGCAGCGCGGCGTCGGCCCAGAGCTCGGATTCCGCGATGCCGCCGCCGGCTTCGAACAGGCCGACGATCGGCCACTGCTGGCCGGCGACCTCGATCGACTCGCCGACCGCCAGGCCGGCGAACTCCTCCGCCGCGCCGCGGCCCACGACCAGTTCGTTGAGCCCCCACTCGAATGCCCGGCCCTCGACGATCCGCAGCCGATCGCGCACGGCGAACGCCTCTGGCTTGACGCCCCGTAGCGGCACGTTGGCGTCCGTGCCGGTGCTCCGCTTCGGCAGGCTGATGATCAGGAAGAGCTCCGGCGAGGCGGCCGGTCTCCCCTGCCAGTCACGAATCCCCGAGGCTTCGGCGATCACCTCGGTATCGGCCCCGGACAGGCCGCTGACCAGCTCGCTGCTCGAGCCGCTACGCAGAACGAGCGCGTTCTCGGGCGAGGAGGACTGGCGCACCATGTGCATGATGCCTTGTGAGATCGACAGAACGCCCACCATGACCGCAACCACGCCGGCGATCCCGAAAGCCGCGGAGGCTGACGAGCCGAGCCGCTCGGGAATGGTCCTGATACTGAAGCGCGTTACGGCGAATACTTGAGCAATCCAGTTGGCGATTCCCGACATCGTCATCTCCTCATCGCCTCGGCGATCTGTAGCCTCTGCGCCTGGCTAGCGGGCCAGAGACCGGCGACGACGCCGAGCATCAGCGCGAGCGCCACGCCGATCAGCAGGTCGCGTGGCGCAAAGTAGAAGAATGGCAGCATGCCGCCCGAGGGATCGCCGCCGGCCGTGATCTGGATCCAGGCCAGCCCCAGGCCCGCCAGACCGCCGAGCAGCGCGATCACCAGCGACTCGGCCAGCACCAGGGCCGATACGGCGCGGTGGGTGAAGCCGAGCGCCTTGAGCGTGCCGAGCTCCCGGGTGCGCTCACGCACCGCCTGCGCCATGGTGTTCCCGACCACCAACAGGATCGTGAAGAACACCGCGCCCAGGATCGCGGTCAGAATGAAGCCGACGTTGCCGGCCTGGTTCGCGAAGCCCTGGGCGAACGCGCCCTCGGGCTCGGTCTTCGTCTCGGCCGGAGAGTTTGCGAACTCCTGGTCGATCAACGCCGCGATCTCGGACGCGCGCTCGGGCTCACTGATCTTCACCCAGTACCAGCCGACCTGGCCCTCACCGTAGCGTCGTGACTCGTGGAAGTAATCCTGACGGAAGAAGAAGGAGGTGGTGTCGGTGCCCTTCTCGGCGCCGTCGTAGATCCCGACCAGATCGAACTCCCACGCGCCCTCGCTGTCCTTGAGGCGCCAGATGTCGGGCTCGATCGGGATGCGGTCGCCGACCTTCCAACCGAAGCGGTCAGCGGTCGCGCGGCCGACGATTGCACCGGTTCGAGTATCAAGCCAGGCGCGGCGCTCTTCATCGGTCAACAGGTACTCGGGGAACATCTCCAGGAACTCTTCGTGCTTGACCGGCATCTTCGCGAAGAAGTTGCGCGGGTCCTTGTAGTTGCCGCCAAACCAGGTCGCGAAGGTCGCGTCTTCGACGCCCTGGATGCGCTCCATTTTGATCTCGTAGCTCTCCGGCAGCAGCTGGATGATCGACACCTTGTGGCGCACCACCAGCCGGTCGAGGCCAACCACCTCGACCCCCTGATTGAACGCCATCCGCAGCGCCGCGAGGTAGCCGAACAGCACGAACGCGACCAGAATCGAGAGCACCGTCAGGATGGTCCGGAGCTTCTTGCGCTTCAGGTTGCTCCAGATGAGGCCGAGGTACTTCATGCCGCCGCCTCCATCGACAGGCGGCCCTTGTCCAGATGGAGCGTCCGAGTCGCGCAGGCGGCGGCGTGCGGATCGTGGGTGACCATGACGATCGTCTTGCCCTGCACCCGGTTGAGCGTCGTCAGCAGCTCCAGGATGCCGTCGCTCGACTTGCGATCGAGGTCGCCGGTCGGTTCGTCGCACAGCAGGAGCGTCGGATCGGTGACGATCGCCCGAGCGATCCCGACCCGCTGCTGCTCGCCGCCCGAAAGCTGCCGCGGATAGTGCCGGCTCCGCTCCTGCAGGCCGACGACCGACAGCGCCGTCTCGACGTGCTGATGGCGCGCCTTCTTGTTGAGCTTGGTGAGCAGCAGCGGCAGCTCGACGTTGCGCTCGGCGCTGAGAACGGGCATCAGATTGTAGAACTGGAATACCAGTCCGACGTGGCGCGCTCGCCAGGCCGCGAGGTTGCGATCGGACAGATTGTCGATCCGCTGCCCGGCTACCGCGACGGTTCCCTTGGTCGGCCGATCAAGGCCGCCGATCAGATTGAGCAGGGTGCTCTTGCCGGATCCGGAGGGCCCCATCAGCGCCAGGAACTCGCCTTCGGGGACCGTCAGGTCGAGGCCTCCCAGCACGTGAATCCGCTCCGAACCGCGCGTGAAGACCTTGTCCACACCGCGAACCTGTACCAGCCCGCTACCTTGTTCAGTCATGAAATCTCCTCCACTTTGTCGCCCTCCGCCAGAGTTGCCGGCGGGTCGATGACCACGCGCTCCCCGGGGCGTAGCCCCGCCGAGAGCAGCGCTTCCTGTTCACGAACCTGGTCGACGGAGACCGCGCGCCGCTCGATTGCGCCGGCGGTGACCACCCAGACCACTTCCGCCTCGCCGTCGGTCGACAACGCGCCGGCGGGAATCGAAACCAACGTCTGCGAACGAGCCGCGCCCGTCGCCGCCTGCTGGAAGGCCACCTTGACTCCCATGTCGGGCAGGATTCTCGGATCCAGCTCGTCGAAGCCGACTCGGACGCGCACGGTCGCCCGCTGCCGATCGGCAGTCGGAATGATCGCGATCACGCTCGCCGGAATCTCCCAATCGGCGTACGCGTCGAGCCTCGCCGCCACCTTCTGTCCCGGCTCGACCCGGTTGATGTAGGCCTCGTTGACGTCGACCTCGATCTCGAGCGAACTCATGTCGACCAGGGTGCAGATCCCGGTCCTGGTGAAGCCGCCGCCGGCCGACACCGGCGAGATCATCTCTCCGGGCTGCGCGTTCTTTGACACCACCACGCCGGCAAACGGCGCCCGAATGATCCGGTCTTCGACCTCCTGGTCCCAGAAGGCGATCTGCCGGCCTGCCACCCCGACCTCCCTTTCCAGGCGCTCGAGGCGGGCGACCAGGGAATCGTACTCGGCCTGTGCGCGGTCGAGCTGCGCTTGGCTCGCGACCTGACCAGCAACCAGATCGCGCGCCCGCCCGAGATCGAGATCGGCTTCGCGCATCTGCACCCGAGTCTCTTCGAGCGCCGCTCGGGCGGCGTCGCGCTGCGCCAGCGCCAGGTTGCGGCTGACGCGGGTGTTGGTCAGGTCGAGCCGCGCCAGTACGTGCCCTGCTTCGACCACCATCCCCTCCTCGATCAACACTTCGGTCACCTTGCCGGTGACCTTCGAAGACACCGTCGCCTGGAGCCGGGCCGTTACGTACCCGGAGGCGTTCAGGATGGTCTGCTGACTTCCCGTCTCGACCGCTCGGGCGGCCGCCGTGCGCACCGTCGGCGCCTGCGGGCGCGACAGCCACCAGGCGACCGCGAAGACCACAAACAGGCCGGTCGCTACCACCGGGATCCACCTCGGGAGCGGCCGTGCGGGCGTCTCCTCCCGATCGATTCTCAGTCCGTCCAGCTTCTCTTCGAGATCGCTCATCCGATCCTCCCCCAGCTTCTACTCACAACGTTCAGTCTCCCATGGCGCCCGGAGCTCACGGGCCTCAACGCCCTCATTCGTCGCTCGATCGAGCAGCAGTCGGATGATTCCAGAATCGGATTCGTCACGTCGATGGCGAATGTACGCTGATTGGAGCGCAGCGACACCGCCGGGTCGGTGAACGGCGGTTGATAGGCGGTGAGTGGCGGCCGGAGCCGGGATAACATCCGGCTGCCTCAAATGACATCACTAGCCTCCAGTTCGCCTGGCCGCCGCGCTCGGATCCACTTCGGCGCTGGATCGCGAGCCACGGAGCGCCTACTGCTCGACGATCTCGAAGCGCACATGGAGCGTCTCGGGGT
The DNA here is from genome assembly GCA_029263375.1 of Acidobacteriota bacterium. GTDB lineage: Bacteria > Acidobacteriota > Thermoanaerobaculia > Multivoradales > JAHEKO01 > JAHEKO01. The sequence goes on from JAJCXP010000043.1 coordinate 23,261, forward strand.
CGAGACCCTGACGCGCCCGATGCGTGTCGTCGTGCCATCGCGCGCGCTGCGTGATCACCTGCTGGCCCGGTTGGTCGAGCGCCGCGGACGCTCGATCGCGGGCCTTCACTGCACGACCCTGTTCGGGCTGGCGATCGGCCTGGTTGATCGCGCCGACGGGCCGACCCGGCTGCACGATGGTCTCGGCTTCATGCTCGCACGAAGATACGCGCAGAACGAGGATTGGTTGGGCCGATCGCTCGCGCACCTGCGCGAGGGCTTCCACTCCGTCGACGGCAGCGTGCGCGATCTTCTCGAGGCGGGAATCGATCCCTCGCACGTCGAGGCGTTGGAGGAGGCGCTTACCGTGGACGGCCCGGCAGGCGACGCCTCCAATGCCGAGATTGAGCGTGCCCGCGCGCTGGTGCGAGTCGCGGGGAGAACTCTGGAGGAGCTCGAAGCGCTCGGCGCTCACTCGACCGCGACTCTGCTGCGTCGCGCGACCGAGCTGATCGGGGACGACCCCCAGCGAGCCCTGCCGACCAGCGCTCTCGCCGTCTACGGCTTCAGCGACGCCATCGGCGTCGCCACCGACCTGCTGTCGGTCCTGCTCGACCGCTTCGACGGCGCGATGTATGTCGATCGGCCGGCCGATCCCGCCGAGCCGGAACGGCCAGATGCCGGCAACGTCTTCGCTCGGCGTTTTATCGAGCGCATCGCCGCGGTCGCCCGCCCCGAAGAGCCCGCGGCCCCCCAGGAACCGGCACCGATGACCATGTTTCAGGCGATCGGCGGCGAGGCCGAGGCCCGGGAGGTCGCCGAGCGCTGCCGTTCGCTCCTCGATCGGGGCTGCCGCCCTGAGGGCATCGCCATCGTCGCGCGCCGGCTCGAAGTCCACCGCACCGCCTTGCGCACGCACCTGGGGAGACTCGGCGTGCCGTTCTCGGCAGCGGGCGCGCCGGGCCCGCACGGGGCGCACGGCCGCACCGTTCAGGCGCTCTTGCATCTGCTCGAGCGCCGGGGGGCATCTCCGGTCGAGCGCTGGCTCGACGCGCGCGCGGCCCCTTTCCCTCAGATCAACAATTTCGACCTCTACCTGGCACTCTCGACAATCGGCGCCGGCAGGCTCGAGGAGGTCGCGGGCCGTCCCTACGACGCGGTCTCACGCAAGGGCCGCTATACCCTGCCGGTGCGCCGGGGATTCTCCGACGGCGACGAAGAGGTCTACGCCCGCCACCGGAAAGTGCCGGTCTCGGCGCTCAAGTCCGCCGCCGAGTCCGGAGGCCGCCTCTGCGCCCACTTCGATCGCTGGCGAGCGGAGACCCAGCTCGGCGACCACCTGGCTCGCTTCCGCGACCTACTGCAAGACCGGCTCGCGTGGCCGCCGGCTGGCGACCTGACCCGACAAGTCTCGAACATCGCTGACGAGCTCGCGCGGGCTGTGCCAGTCGAGACCGAGATGACCTATGACGAGTTCGTCGACCTCGTGCGACCGGCGCTGGAACGCGCCGGAGAGAGCCGGTTCGGTGGACGCGGCGCCGGTGTACGCGTGCTCGAGGTGGTCGAAGCTCGCGGCCTGACCTTCGAGCACCTCTTCCTGATCGGCCTGAACCGGAGCGTCTTCCCGCGCATCATCAACGAGGATCCGCTGCTACCCGACAACCTGCGCGCGGTGCTGTCGCGGCGGGGATTCGGCGTGCTCCAGGACCTGCCTCAGAAGCTCTCCGGCTACGACGAAGAGCGCTACCTCTTCAGCCAGTTGGTCTCGGCAGCCGATCGGGTGACTCTCTCGTGGCAGGACGTCGACGACGACAACCGCCAGCGTACGGCGTCGCCGCTGGTCGAGCGGCTGCGCTGGTCGCCCGCCGGCGGCGGTGAGGACGGCCCGACCACCGCACGGCCGATCTACTCCGAGGCCGCAGCGCGAGCCGCTGCCACGGCCGGGCTCGACAGGCCGGCCTTCGAGGCTGCGGTCGTGGCCGGAATCCACGGTGATCGCGCGCACTTCGGCAAGATTCTGACGGTGGCGGCTGATCCGGGAGCAGCGACCGCGATCGGGCCCCGGCCGCCCAGGGGCCTGGCGACTTCGCGCCGACGGATTCTCGACGAGCTCGATCCCGAGCGCGGCGTACCACGCGGCGAGCGCGCCCGAGCCCGGCTCGGGCCCTACTTCGGGTTCATCGGCCCGGTCGCAGCCACCGGCGATCCACGTCGGCGCGAACCGGTGTTCGTGACCACCCTCGAAAGCGTCGCCGCCTGTTCGTGGCGAGCGTTCCTGGAACGACTCCTGCGACTCAGGCCGATCCCGGACCCACTCGAGGCGCTGCCGGCGGTAGAACCCCTCTATATCGGCAACCTGGTCCATCGTGTGCTCGAGCGCGTGGTCGCCGAGCAACTACTCCACCACCCCGAGACCCTTGCTGAAGCTCGCACGCGACCTTCGAACGCGGCCTGGCCACCGCCCGAGAGGCTGGCCGAGGTGCTCGAACAGGAGGCGCAACGCCTGGTTCGCGAAGAGGGCTTCGCCTTCCCCGGGTTCGCTCGTCTGCTGGTCGAGGTCGTCGGTCCCTACCTGGAGACCGCCCGGCAGGTCGAATGGGCCGCGCTCGCGGCGGTGCCAGCCGCGGCCACCGAGCTCTACGGCGCCGTCGTCATCCAGGATAGAGCAGAGCGTGATCGCCAGATCGGATTCAAGGCTGATCGTATCGACAGCTCGGGCGCGCTGAGTCTGACCGACTACAAGACCGGCAAGCCGCTGGGCGAACAGGTCAAGACCGAAGCCGCTAGGCGCCGCCACTTCCTGGCCAAGGTCAAGGCGGGCCAGAGCCTGCAGGCGGTCGCCTACGCTATGGCCGGCGGTCAGCCTGACGACCTCGGCCGCTACGTCTACTTGAAGCCGGACCCGGAGATCGAGGCGGAGCGCCGGATCGCTCAGGTCAGCGGCGGCGAGGAGGATTTCTCCCAGGCGTTCCTGGACGCGGCTCGGGCCAGCCTCGAAGCATGGGATCGCGGTGTCTTTCTGCCCCGCCTGATCGAACCGCACGGCGACAAAGAGTTCGCGTTCTGCAAGAGCTGCCGGGTCGCTGAGGCCTGTCTACGTGGCGACTCGGGCGCCCGCGCGCGCCTTCGTGAGTGGGTCGACGGGCGCGAGGTCGCCGACACCCCGACCGAGCCGGTCGAGAGGACGCTGCTGTCGGTTTGGCGGTTGCGGGATGAGAAGACCGACGAGAAGCCCTGGCGAGGGACGCGGTGACCGAGCGCGACCCCACACGCGAGCTGTTGGCCGACGACCGGGCCGCCCGCGCTCTTGCCCAGCGCGAGTTCACACTACCGGTGATTCTCGAAGCGGGCGCCGGCACCGGCAAGACCACGACACTGGTCGCCCGAGTGCTCGCCTGGGCGCTGGCAGAAGGCTGGGATCGAGCGCTCGAGGAGATCCGCGAGCCCAACGCCGATCCTGAGACCGAGCCCGAGCCCGATCGTATCGCCGCGGCGGTGCTGGAAGGAATCGTGTCGATCACCTTCACCGAGGCGGCGGCCGCCGAGATGGAATCGCGCATCGCGGCGGCACTGTCGCGAGTCGCCGCCGGCGAGGCGAGCGAGATCGTCGGCTTCGATCCGCCCGAAGTCGTCGGCGGCGATCCGGTGCTTGCGGTCCGTGCCCACTCGCTGCTGTCGGCCCTCGACCACGTGACCGTTCGGACCATCCACGCCTACTGTCTCTATCTGCTCAAGCGTTACCCGCTCGAAGCCCAGGTCCATCCCGACCTCGTGGTCGACGCCGACGGCCAGATCCTGGAGCAGCTGGTATCTGAGATCGTCGAAGGCGGCCTGCGCCACGCCTACACCTCGACCGAACAGGGACCCCTGGTCCATCTCGCCCGCACCGGAATCGGGCCGCGCCGGATCGCCGACGCGCTGCGCGCACTCGCCGAGATCGGTGTGCGCTCGGAGGATCTCCGCGAGGACCCTTTCCGAGCAGAGTGCATCTCCGGCCTGTTCGATCGCCTGCGCGCGCCGCTCGAGAGCTTCGAGACGTTGGTCGCCGGGCGCTTCGACTCACTGCCCCGCAATCAGAACGCTCCCAAGGTCGCCGCCGCGGCGGTGGCCACGCTCGGAGCTCTCGACCGCACTGGAGAGCCCGGCCTCGAATCGCTGATCGAACTCTGCTCCGCCCTGCGCGCGCTCTGGAACAAGAAGCTCGTCAACGAGCACCTGCGCAAATGGAAGCGAGACCAGCTGACCAAAGGGGAAGCTGGCGCACTCGGCGACGGTGCCGAGGATCTGCCGGCGATTGCTGGCGAGCTGCGCGCAATCCTTCGCCAGCTCATGGCGCTCGACCCACGGCTCGTCGACCAGGCTCGCCGCGCCCTGAGCGGACTGCTCGCGACCATCGAGCAGGAGATGCGCGCGCGCGGGGTGATCACGTTCAACGGTCTGCTCAGCGGAGCGCGTGACCTGCTCACCAAGGATGCGGGCGTTCGTCGTCGCGAGCGCGCCGGCCTGCGCCAGCTCCTGGTTGACGAGTTCCAGGATACCGATCGGCTGCAGTGCGACCTCGTTCGGCTCCTCGCTCTGGGCGGCTCCGCGAACCGGCGCCCGGGCCTGTTCGTGGTCGGTGATCCGAAACAGTCGATCTACGGCTGGCGCAACGCCGACCTCGAGGCGTACGAGAGCTTCGTGAGCGCCGCCGAGAAGGCCGGCGGGCGACGCTACTCTCTGGTCGAGAATTTCCGCTCGGCGGCCCCGATCCTGGCCGAGGTGGATCGCGCGATCACGCCGGTCATGCGTCGCCGCCGCGGCCTCCAGCCGACGTACGAACGGCTCCTGCCGTGCGCCGCCAAGGCGGAAGCGCCAGGCTTCGATCGCGCCGGGCGGGCCGCGGTCGAGTACTGGGTTTCCTGGGCGCCGCCAGGCGGCGGCGAGCCCGCCGAGGAGAAGACGCCAGCCGACCTCGCCGCCCAGCTGGAGGCCGAGGCGGTGGCCCGCGACATCGTCGACCTCCAGCGCCTCGGCGAGAGCGGCTGGAGCGATTTCGCCGTCCTGCTACGCAGCGGCTATCAGCTCGACAACTTTCTCAGTGCCTTCCGCGACGCCGGCGTGCCGTTCGCGGTGTCCCGCGACAAGAGCTATTTCCGCCGCCGGGAGATCATCGAAGCGTCGGCCCTGATTCGAGCGGTGGTCAACCCGGTCGATCACCTGGCGCTCTTGACCTTCCTGCGCTCACCGGTTGTCGGTGTTCCGGATGCGGCCATCATCCCGCTCTGGGGGCACGAGCTGCTCGACCTGATGAGTGAGCACGATCGGCCTTCGAAGGAGCTCTCGAAGCGCCTGCGCAAGATCGCCACGGCGGTCGCGAGCGAACTGCCCACCGACATCCCGGGAATCGACGAGATCAAGGGCTGGGAGAAGAGTTTCCTCCACGGCATCGAGTCGCTGCTCCACCTTCGGGCCTCGTTCGCCGACGACCCGGCCGACCGGTTCCTCGAGCACATCCGCTCCTGGTTGCTGCTCGAGGCGACCGAGTCCGCGCGCTACCTGGGCTCGTTTCGGGTCGCCAACCTGGAGCGGTTCCTGCGCCATCTCGAGCTGGCGCTGGACCGCAGTGGCGGCGACGTGCAATCCGTCCTCCGAGCGCTGCGGCGCGGAGTGGCGGAGGCCCGAGAGGCCGAGGAGGCGGTGCCCAAGGAGGCGGCTCTCGACGCGGTCCAGATTCTGACTATCCACGCCGCCAAGGGTCTCGAATTCAAGCACGTGTATCTGGTCCAGCTGCACGCCGGTTCGGGAGATCGCGAGGTCCCCCAGATCGAAGCCGACGAGCGCCGTGCGCCGGGTGAGCCGCTCGAGTACCGGCTGTTCGGCTCGCCGACACCCAACTTCGATCAGGTGCTCGAGCATCGGGAAGCAGTCGAGCACGCCGAGCGCGTGCGCCTGCTCTACGTGGCCATGACTCGGGCGCGCGAGCGCCTGGTGCTGATCGGGCGCTGGCCGCTGCAGACCCACCCCGTGCCGGTCAACAGATGCAAGACCTTCCTCGATCTTCTGCAGTCCCGTGCGCCGCTGCCGGCGACGATGCGCGAACTCCTCGACCTCCCCGACGGCCCGGGCGGAATCGCAAGCGACGCCCGCTGGCGCTTTCCGGCCTACGAGGTTGTAGCGGCGACCGACAAGCCGACGAGCAAGCTGCCCGGCTGGCTGCCCGCTCCCGGAGTCGTCAGGGCATCTGTCGATCGACTCCGGTCGCTCGGCGACGCCGCTCAGCTCTATATGGAGCGCCCGTTCCAGGAGGCGGCGACAGCCGAAGCCGCTCGGCACCTCGATTCGCAGGCGCGGGAGTCCACGGTCCGCACCGGCGCCTCCGCCGGCTCGCGCGACCTTGCGATGCAGGTGGGCACGGCGATCCACCGCCTATTCGAAGACTGGGACCTGGACGCCGAGCCCGAAGTCGAGCTGCGCCGGCGACGCACACGGGTGCTCGCTCGTTTGCGATCCGAGCTCCACGCCGACAGCTGGCCCGAGGGCAAGCGCCGGGCCGAGGAGCTGCTCGACCGAATCGAGCGCGGCACGCTCCTCCAGAGATTTCTAGACCTTCGCCCGCGAGTGGTAGCGCGTGAGTTGGCGGTGCTGCTGCCGCCGAAGGCCGAAGCCGGCCCGGTCGGCTTCGGTTCCGGGTCGATCGATCTGCTGTACCGCGACGCGGCGAACGAACTGGTGATCGTCGATTTCAAGACCGATACGCTCGACCGCGAGATCGAGATCGAGACCCGAGCCGTGTCCTACACGTCCCAGGAGGCGGCCTACGCCGAGGCGATGCGCTCCGCGCTGAAGCTGGACCGAGCACCTGCCGGCGAGCTCTGGTTCCTGTGGCCCGATCATCTGCACCTGATCCCGGCCGGGGCCGCATGACCCGGTCCTCTTCGCTGCCACCGCCCGAGCCCAGCCGGATCGACCAGCTTCCGACCCCGGCTCTGGTGCTCGACCTCGACCGGGCCGAGCGCAACATCGCCGCAATGGCCGAGCGCGCCCGGAGGTGGGGCGTAAATCTGCGACCCCACATCAAGACCCACAAGTGCGTCGAGCTCGGCAGGCTGCAACGCGACGCCGGCGCCAGCGGAATCACGGTCTCGACTCTCGACGAGGCGCGAGTTTTCGCGGCCGCGGGCTTCGACGACATCACCTGGGCGTTCCCGGTGATCCTGTCGCGCATCCCAGAGTGCGTCGCTCTCGCCGAGCTGGTCACGCTGCGGCTGGTGGTCGACTCGGACGAAGCGGTCGACGGGCTCGAGCGTTCGGGCGCTCGTTTCCCGGTGTTGCTCAAGGTCGACTGCGGCTACCACCGGGCGGGCGTCGACCCGAGGTCGCCCGCGGCGCTGGGACTGGCGCGACGCCTGAGCGAGTCGCGCGAGCTGGGCTTCGATGGCCTGTTGAGCCATTCCGGTCATGCCTACGCCTGCGACTCGGTGACCTCGATCCGGCGAGTCGCCGCGGAAGAGTGCGAGGTGATGGGCGAGCTCGCCGAGCGGCTGCGCGCCGACGGCCTGGTCGTGCCGACGGTCTCGATCGGCTCCACCCCGGCCTGCCGGTTGGCTGAGGCCGTTCCGGGAGCCACGGAGATCCGCCCCGGCAACTACGTGTTCTTCGATCGGACCCAGGCGGTCTTCGGCGTATGCGCCCCGAGCGAGGTCGCGGTCAGCGTGGTCGCCACAGTGGTTTCAAGCCGGCCCGATCTCGGCCAATGCGTCGTCGACGCCGGCGCGCTTGCGCTCTCCAAGGATCCCGGACCGCCCCTGGCCGAGCGCCCAAGCATGGGCGAAGTCTTCGACGACTACGCGAGCGGCGCCCTGAGCCCCGATCTGTATGTGCGATCCCTCTCCCAGGAGCACGGCATCCTGAGCCGCGCGCTGCCGGTCGGGACCCGGGTGCGCATTCTTCCGAACCACTCCTGCCTGACCGTCGCCTGCTTCGACGAGCTCCGGGTCGCGCGCGGCGAGCGGCTGATCGACCGGTGGTCGATTCGGCGCGAGCGCGACTGACCGGTCGTCCAGCACCGGGCAGGCAAGACGCTTGCTACCTCTCAGCCTCGCCGGGTCAGTGCACCTGGTCGGCGGCGAAGACGGTGCGGACGTCGAGGCCCTTCATGCCCGGTACCTCTACCTCGACCTGCGGTGGCTCTCCAGCTTCCGGTGGCTGGTCGGTGTAGTAGGTCAGGACGTACTGATTCCGGAGCTCGGAGTGGATCTGATCGAACGCCCGCCGGAGGTGCTCGGCCGAGGGAATCCGGTAGAGCCGACCACCGGTCGGCTCGGTCAACAGACGTAGCGAGTGCACGTCTCCCCCGCCACCCAGGCTGAGCCCACCGACACCCCCGAGCCCCGAGCTCCGACCGCCGACGCTCGGCTCGACCGCCAGAATGTAGATCGGAACGCCCAGCTTCTTGCCGAACTCGATCACCCGCCGCGGGTCGGAAACGCTGTTGATGTCGTATCCGTCGGTCAGCACCACCAGGCCCCGCCGCCCCTGCTGGCGCTCGAACTGGACCAGCGAGTAGAGAATCGAGTCGTAGAGCGCGGTGCCGCCCTCCGGTTCGAGCTCGTCGAGACCAGAGATCAGATCGGCAACGTCGCCGGTGCGCGATCGCACCAGGCTCAGGCGGGTATCGAAGTCGACCAGGAAGGCCTGATCACGGTCGGTGAGGGTCTCGGTCAGAAAGGTGGAGGCGGCCAGCCGCGTCTCCGGCCAGAGCGCCTTCATGCTGCCCGAGGAGTCGAGCGCCAGGCCCAGCAGCAGCGAGACGTCTGGAGCGAGAAACAGTCTCGCCGGCTCTTCGAGCTTTTTGCCGTCCCGCACTCGGAAGTGCTGGCGCTGAAGACCCAGGATCGGTGCACCGCGCTTGTCAGTCACCAGCACCTGTAGCTGCACCAGGCGAACGTCGATCTCATCGGTGAAGCCAGGAGCGTTCACCAGCTCGACATCTTCGATCGTCCGACCGTCGCCGAGGCGCGCCTCGACGCGGACGAAGTCGCTCGGCTGCGCCTCGGCACGCGGAATCCCGACCGTGAGTACACCATCCGAAAGCTCCCCGGCGCCGTACCTCCCGGCCTCGGTCTCGTTCATGAAGACGGCGACCGACTCGAGCTCCACCGACTCTGGCACCGAGACCCGGGCACGCACCGAGACGCCGCTCTCACCGAGCGGCTCGAGCGCTTCGATCGTCACCCGCAGCGCGCGCCGCGGCCGGTTGACGATCAACTCGTCGCTGCCGAGGACCGCACCGGACCGGTTTCGAACCTCGACCCGGACGGTCTGCTCGCGCGGCGGCTCGTCCAGCCGGACGCGAGCCTGCCAGGGCGGCAGCTTCCGGCTGTCCGCCTCGACGCCGTCCACCAGAAACACCACCGACCAGGGCTCAGGCTCGATCACCAGCGCCTCGAACATGACCCGGCCGCTCAGCTCACCGGGGTCAGGGGGTAGGAGGCGGACGACATCGCCGGCATGCGCCGGGGAAACCACGCCGGCCATCAGAGCCAGGACCGCCACCGCCAGTCCGCCGAGTCGCGCCGAACTGGTCTTCATGGCTGGTACCGCCGAACCTCGCGAGCTCGGTGGCCCTCGCGCATGACCTCGACCTCGATCTGAGGCAGGGTCAGGTCGTCGCGGGCGGCCGGCTCGTAGACCAGAAGATATTGAGCTCGGAGCTCCTGCTCGATGCGCCGGTAGACGGCGGGTAGATCCTTCGGGCTCGCGACGCTGAACGCCCGGCCGCCGGTAGCGTTGGCCAGCCGACCCGAGTCCTCGAGAGGCGCTCCGAGGACCCGGCCGAGCGAGATCGTGTACACCGTGACCCCGGCCTGGACCGCCAGATCCACGACCTGTTCGAGAGGAAAGTCGCTGCCGACGTCGCTACCGTCCGACAGGACGATCAGCGCCCGCCTGCTGCTGCGACCGGTGAACTGGAAGAGCGCGTGAATGATCGCGTCGTGCAGCCGGGTGGCCCCCCAGGCACGCAGGCCGACGGCCCCGAAGCGCAGCGCCTCGGAGTCACCGGTGAACGGTACCAGCGCGTGGAGGTCGTGGTTGAAGGCGAGCAGGCTGGCCAGATCGCCCTCCCTCAGAACGCGTTCAAAGAAGTCGTGAGCGCTGCCAGCAGCGGTCTGGAGCCTTCGTCCCATCGAGCTCGAGATGTCCATCAGGACGGCGATGTTGAGCGGCAGGTTGACGAGCGGCTCCACCCGCACCACCGGCCGGGCGTCGCCGGCCTCCCAGACCCGGAGGTCATCCGGCCGGATCCCGCTGGCCGGCCGGCCCGCTTTGTCGAGCACCGTCAGGTAGAGCTCGCCCAGTTGAACGTCGACCCGCTCCGGCACCCCGGGACCGAGAAACAACACGTCATCCTGCTCCTCGCCCCCCACCAGCCGCACTCTCGCCGACAGGTACTCCGCAGCCGAGGCCGGCCGGTTGGGCAACGGACACTCGAACGGCGCTCCGGTCGCCTGATGGAGCGTCCGGCGCGCGTACCGGCACTCGAAGCTCTCCACCCGAGCCCCCTCCGGCACGGTCACGTGCACCGCGACTCGGGCCGGGTCGGACAGGCGCCCTCCGAAGCGTACCTGGAACGGACGGTTCGGCGGCGCCAGGGTGCGCCGGTCCTCGGCCAGATGGCGGCGCGAGGGATCGAGTGCGATCGCCACCAGCGTCGCTTCGGAGTCAATCACCGGCAACCTGAACAGGAAGGGCGGCCGATCGTCGATCTCGCCGGGGGCGCCGTCGAGCCGGAACTCGACCGCGGCGATCGGGCCGCCGTTGGTGATCGCCTTCGCCACCGAGCGGCCGCGCGCGTCCATCGTCGGCGGCAG
>JAJCXP010000044.1 GCA_029263375.1 Acidobacteriota bacterium
TCCGCCGGTCCGACCAGGGCGAGGCCGAGACCAACGGCGCCTGGATCGAATCGATTCCGAACCTCGAGCCGCCTGACCTCCATCGCGCGCAGCTTGCGCGCCGCCTCGGCCGGGAGCTGGCCGCGCCGGAGCCGCTGCCCGATGAGCGCGGAGATGGGGGCGACGCCGCGGCCGGCAGGCCGCGGTCGGCGAGCGCCGCGACCGGGGAGGCCGGCAGCTCATGAGGGCTGCGCGCACTCTGGTCGTCTTTCTGATCCTCACGACCGGCTGCACTTCCGAGCCCGAGGAGATTCCCGCCCAGCGTCTGCTCGACGTGGCGACCGAGGCCGAAGTCCGCTGGCCGCGGCCACGCGTTCGACAGGTTCCCGACGCCATCGACGGGCTCCGCGGCTTCCGCGAGTTGCGCGCAGCCCGGATCGGACGCGTGGCGATGTTTCCGGAGCCGCGCGACGGCGACTCGCGCCTGTCGCTGATCGCGCCGGCCGGCACCCGCTACGACTTCGAGCTCACGCCGCCGACCGGCGGCGTCCTCGAAGTGAGCCTCGGCTACGTGCCGCCCGAGCCCGGCGCCACGGGCAGCGTGCGGTTCTCGGCGTTCCTGACGGTGGCCGGCGGCGGCGGCCAGGTGCTGCTCGACCGCGAGATCGCGATCCGTGCCGACGGCGACTGGTCGGACGAACGACTCGATCTCTCCGCCTGGGCGGGGCAGAAGGTGAGCCTGGCGCTCGAGACCCGCGCCGACGACGCCGGCACCGTGGTCTGGGCCGCCTGGGGCGCACCCGAGATCGTCAGCCCGTTGAACCCCGAGCGCGGTCCCGACGTGATCCTGATCAGCCTCGATACTCTCCGAGCGGACCGTCTCGGCAGCTACGGCTACGAGCGTCCCACCAGCCCGAACCTCGACGCTCTGGCCGCGCGCTCGGTCCGGTTCGCGACCGCCGTCAGTCAGGCGCCCTGGACACGACCGTCGCACGACTCGATGTTCAGCGGCCTCTACCCGTCGAGCCGCGACCAGGGCGAGGCGCCGGTGCTCGCCGAGGTACTGCGCGCTCGCGGCTTTCGAACCGAGGCACTCACCGGCGGCGGCCAGACCGATTTCCGACTCGGCTTCGGCCGCGGGTTCGACGCCTACCGGGTGTTCGACTGGCTTAATCACATGGACGAGCTCGGCCGTTGGCTGGACCAGTCCGAGGGCCGCCGGCGGTTCCTCTTTCTGCATACCTACGAGATCCACGATCCCTACACCCACACCCGCTTCGTGAGCCCGGACGTCAGCGCCGAGAAGCTCGTCCACTACGACAAGAAGCTCCACGAACGAATCGGCCGACGTCTGACCACCGAGCAGCAGCAGTACGTGAGCGATCTCTACGACGGCGGCATCGCTTACACCGACGAGCAGCTCGGCAAGCTGTTCGAGATCTTCGAGGCCCGAGGGGTGTTCGATCGGGCGATCGTCATCGTCACCAGCGACCACGGCGAGCAGTTCTGGGAGCACGGCGGCTGGCGGCACGGAATGAACCTCTACGACGAGCAGCTGCTGGTGCCCCTGATCGTCTCGCTGCCGCCCGATCTCGAGCGCGAGCTCGCCGGGCGCGGCGGGCTGGCGGGGACGGTGATCGAAGACCAGGTGCGATTGGTCGATCTGTTCCCGACCGTGATGGATCTCCTGGGCGCGTCGATCGAGCACCGGGTGGACGGGCGGTCGTTGCGGCCGCTGTTCGAGGGCGGCGAGCTGGCTCCGGTCGACGCGTTCGCCGAGCGGCTGAATATCCGGGCCAAGGAATCCAAGGCGCTGCGGTCGGGAAGGTTCAAGTACGTGTTCTCCTTCCCGAAGGCGGTGGGCCGCGCGCGGGGGATGGACGAAGCGCGTGAGCTCTACGACCTGGGGCGCGATCCCGGGGAGCTGGAGAATCTGGCGGAGGAGCGACCGGAGGTGGTCGAGCGGTTGGATGCGCGGCTCAAGACCTTGCTGGATCTGCTGGCCGATCCGAGCGAGTTGGACGACCAGGATGTCGAGGATCTGGATCCGGATCTCCGGGAGCGCTTGGAGGCGTTGGGGTATATCGGGGGGTGAGCCGATCCTTCGATGGGTGGCTTTCGCCAGAGGCGTAAATGTGGCATAAATACGCCGTGCGAAGCGCTCCCAGCCAACCCAGACCAGCCCCGGCGTGACCCGTCGCATCCTGCACTGCGACATGGACTGCTTCTACGCGGCGGTCCACATGCGGGACGACCCCTCGCTCCAGGGCCAGCCGGTGGTGATCGGCGGCAGCCCCGAGGGGCGGGGTGTGATCGCCGCGGCGAGCTACGAGGCGCGGGCCTTCGGGGTGCGCTCGGCGATGCCCTCGGCCCGGGCGATCCGGCGCTGCCGGCATCTGGTCTTCATCAAGCCCGAGTTTCACCGCTACCGGGCCGAGTCCGAGAAGGTCTTCGAGATCCTGCGCGAGTTCTCGCCGATCGTCCAGCCGGTGTCGATCGACGAGGGCTATCTCGACATCACCGATCACCTGGGCGAGTGGGGGAGCGCCACCGAGGTGGCGAAGGAGATCCGCCGCCGGGTGCTGGCCGAGCGCAACCTGACGGTGAGCATCGGCGTCGGACCGAACCGGCTGATCGCCAAGATCGCCTCCGACTTCGACAAGCCCGACGGTCTGACCGTCGTGCCGCCGCACCGGGTGCAGAAGTTCCTGAATCCGCTGCCGGTGCGGCGGCTACCCGGAGTCGGCCCGGCTACCGGCAAGCGGCTCGAGGAGGTCGGCGTGAACTACATCGCGGATCTCCTGAAGTTCTCGGAGCGGGAGCTCGAGACTCGCTTCGGCCGCTGGGGAGCGGTGCTCTACCGCTACGCCCGCGGTGACGACGAGCGGCCGGTGCGCATTCACCGCGAGCGCAAGAGCATCAGTAAGGAGCGCACCTACGGCACCGATCTCGCCGAGATCGCAGAGATGGACGCCGAGCTCGCCAAGCTCGCCGACGGCGTCGCGGCGGCGATGCGCAAGAAGAATCTCTCCGGCCAGACCCTGACGGTCAAGATCCGCTACGAGGACTTCACGACCCTGACCCGCTCGTACACGTTCCGCGCGCCGACCTGCTCGGCGCGGATGCTCCACGACGCGGCGCGCGATCTGTTGCGCAAGAGCGAAGCCGGCAAGCGGCGGGTGCGCCTGCTCGGGGTCGGGTGCTCGAATCTGGTTGCTGGGCAGATCGAGCAGCTGCGGTTGTTCGAGGTCGACGGGGTCGGCTAGCTACGATCTCTCAGGACGTCGGGAGAGGTCACGGCTAGTCCTTGATTCGATCCAACCGCCGCCGGTCGCGCTTGGTGGGCCGGCCGGCGCCGCGCTCTCGACGCGCCGAGCTGCGCATCATGATCTGGTCGAGCGGGTCGAGCTTAGGGGGCGGCGGGCTGAGGTCTTCGAAGACCCGGGCCGCCTCGGCCTTGGGCAGGGTCTTCTCGCGTAGCTCCAGCACCTTCAGGATGCGCGTCCAGCCACGGCCCATGTCGATCTCGACCTTGTCGTCGAGCTCCAGGGTCTTGTGCGGCTTGGCGACATAGCCGTTCACCCGCACGCGGCCGAGGGTGCAGGAGCGGGTCGCCTGGCTGCGCGTCTTGAAGGCGCGTGCCACCTGGAGCCACTTGTCGAGCCGCACGGACATGAAGCGAGTCTAATGTAGGGCGTGGCCCGCCCCGCCGGTGCTGGCGGCGGAATACAATCGGCCCGTGCTCCAATCCCGCAAGCGGCTCCTGTTGTTGATCGCGGCGCTACCGGCGCTGATCGTGGTGTCGGCGTTTCTCTACATGGCGGCGATGAGCGTGCTGGAGGGCGAGCAGCGGACGTTCATCCAGAGTCTCGAGTTCGCCGCCGAGACGCTGTCGACCACCGGCTACGGTAAGGATGCGAGCTGGAGCCACCCGGTGACGGTGTTGTTCGTGATCCTGCTTCAGTTCATCGGCGTCTTCTTGGTCTTCCTGATCTTCCCGCTCTATCTGATCCCGGTGCTCGAGGAGCGCTTCGAGGCGCGGCTGCCCAAGGGGGCGCCGAAGGTCGAGGAGGGCACGGTGCTGATCTATCAGTCCGGTTCGGCGGTCGCCTCGCTGCTCGACGAGCTCGAGCGCTCGGGCGTGCCGGTGCTGCTGATCGAGGACTCGACGGACGAGGCGCGGCGACAGAGCGATCTCGGTCGCAAGGTGGTGGTCGGCACCCTCGACGACGGCGTGCTCGGTCGCGTCAGCTTCGAGGGCGTGCGCGCGCTGGTCGCGAACGGGCCCGACGACGAGAACGCGGCGGTCATCTTGAGTGCGCGCCAATCGGGCTTCAGCGGCGAGATCCTGGCGCTGGTCGAGGAGCCGTTCCACCGCAAGCCGATGATGCTGGCCGGCGCTGACGCGGTCTTCACCCCGCGTCACATCCTGGGCGCGGCGCTCGCCGCGCGGGCCAGCGAGAACCTGAATCCGCGGCTGATCGGCGCGCAGGCCCTCGGGCGCCGGTTGGTGGTGAGCGAGGTTCGTATTCACCCCGACAGCGGTCTGGCGGGCCAGATGCTCGGCGAAGCGGCGGTCGGGCAGGCGAGCGGCGTGACGGTGATCGGGCAGTGGGTGCAGGGGCAGCTAGAGGCGCAGCCCACCGCCCAGATGACAATCGAGCCCGGGGCGATTCTGATCGTCGCCGGCAGCGAAGAGAACATCCGGCGTTTCAGCGAGAAGCGGGGCAGCATAGAGCTGAACAAAGCCGGCACGTTCGTGATCGCCGGCTATGGCGAGGTCGGCCACAAGGTGGTCCAACTGCTGCGCGACGCCGGCGAGCGCACGTTGGTGATCGATCGCAACGCCGGCAAGGGCGTGGATGTCGTCGGTGACGTCATGGACCTGGGAGTGCTCGAGGAGGCGCGCGTCGCCGACGCCCAGGCGGTGATCGTGGCGGTCGACAACGACAGCGCGACGCTGTTCTCGACCGTCATCCTCAAGGACTTCGCGCCGGGCGTGCCGGTGATCGCGCGCGTCAACCAGGCTCAGAACGTCGAGCGCATCCATCGCGCCGGCGCCGACTTCGCGCTCTCGATCAGCCAGGTCTCAGGTCAGATCCTCGCCGGCCGGCTGCTCGGGCAGGAGTCGATCTCGGTCAACCAGCAGCTCAAGGTCCTGAAGGCCAACGCCAACGGGCTCGCTGGTCGCCGACCGGCCGACCTCGACATTCGCGAGTCGACCGGCTGCTCGGTGGTGGCCGTCGGGCGCGGCGACGACGTGCTGATCGATCTGGGCGGCGACTTCACCTTCGACGCGTCTGACGAGGTCTACCTCTGCGGCAGCGTCGACGCGACGCAGAAGTACCTCAGAGAGTTTCCGCAGTAGCGGGGGGACACAATACGTAATGTAGGTGGCAAGGCCCGAGAGCCTTGCCGCCTACATTACGTATTGTGTCCCCGGGAGCGTAGCTTCTCGAGCTGCGCTTCGCGCCGCTCCTCGATGCGCCGGCGCTCGACCAGATACTCTTCGTCAGCCTTGAGTGCCTCGACCGGATCCCCCTGCTTGCGCTTGCCGTCGCGATGGAGGATCTCCAGTTGGGCGAGATCGGCCCCGGCCTTGCTGCGCACCTCGGCCATCCGTTCGCGGGTGTCGTCGTCGAGAGCGTCTTGCCGGGGTGGTTCGATACCCTGCTTCTCGAGCCGCTCGAGCGCCAGTTCGTAGGCCGATTTCATGACCAGAGAATACCACCGCGTGCTGTTCATCTTCGTCGACGGCGTGGGCCTTGCGCCGACCTCGCAGAACAACCCGCTCGCGACCGCCGAGATGCCGGCGTTGCGGCGTCTCCTGGGCGGACCGCTGACGTCCGAGATGGAGACCGCGCGGCCTGGTCTGCTGCTCAAGGGGATCGATGCCCGGCTCGGCGTAGACGGTCTGCCGCAGAGCGCCAGCGGTCAGACCGCCCTGCTGACCGGAGTCAACGGCGCCGAGGTGATGGGGCGGCACATGACCGCTCTGCCCGGGCCGACGCTGCGGGCGGTGATCGAGAAGGAGAGCCTGTTTCTCAAACTCACGAAGCGCGGGCTGTCGCCGACCTTCGCCAACGCCTACAACCATGGCTACCTGGAGAAGCTGGCGGCCGGCACCGCGCGCGCCTCGGCAACGACGCTCACGGTCTCAGCGGCCGACGTCCGGCTGCGGCTGCTCGACGATCTCGACCGCGGCGCCGCGGTCACCTGGGACATCGAGCGGGACCTGTTCGCCGAGCGCGCCGGGGTTGCGGTGCCGCCGATCGGTGCCGCCGAGGCTGGCGCGCACCTCGCCGCGATCGCCCGACGTCACGACCTGACGCTGTTCGAGACCTTTCTGACGGATGTCGCCGGTCACCGGCGCTGGGGGATGACCGCCGAGGAGGCCCTGCGTCGCGTCGACGGTCTGCTCGCAGGCGTGCTCGATGGCCGTTCGGACGAAGTCACCGTGCTCCTGACCTCGGATCACGGCAACGTCGAAGAGGCGAGCAGCCGCGCTCACACCTCGAATCCGGTGCCGTTGCTGGTGATCGGCCCCCTGGCTGGAGCGTTTGCTGATCTCGAGTCGATTCTGGAAGTTACGCCGCGGCTGGTGGAGTTGCTCGCGCCGGAAGTGCCAACCTGACGCCGTGGGGCGCTGTCATGACGCCGGCTGGCGTTGAGCCGGACGCCTGGCGGGCGAGGGCCCGGTCGTGAAAGAGGCATCGGTCTTGCTTCCTATAGGAAGCTCGCGTTGGCTCACGCACTGAACTGGGGGAGGACGTTGTACAGATGATCGAAGCCCAGAGTCTGACCAGGAGATATGGTGACTTCCTGGCTGTAGACCGGATCTCCTTCTCGGTGAACGAGGGCGAAATCGTCGGCATCCTGGGGCCCAACGGCGCCGGCAAGACGACGACCATTCGCATGATCACCGGCTTTCTGCCGCCGACCTCGGGGCGGGTGACCGTGGCCGGGAGGGACATCGTAGAGAACTCGATGGTCGCTCGTCGCGAGCTCGGCTACCTGCCCGAGAACGTGGCGCTCTATACCGAGATGCGTGTTCAGGAGTACCTGATCTATCGGGCGCGCCTGTTCGGTATCAAGGGCGCCGAGGCGCGTCAGCGGATGTCGGAAGCGCTCGAGCGCTGTCTCCTGACCGATGTGCGCGAACAGATCATCGGCACGCTCTCGAAGGGCTATCGGCAGCGGGTGGGGCTGGCGGCGGCGATCCTGCACCGGCCGAAGGTCCTGGTGCTGGACGAGCCGACCATCGGCCTCGATCCCAAGCAGATCGTCGCCATCCGTGACCTGATTCGCGGCCTCGCCAAGGAGAGCACCCTGCTGCTCTCGACCCACATCCTGCCCGAGGTCGAGCTGCTGTGCGATCGCGTGATGATCATCGATCGCGGGCAGATCGTCGCCGAGGGCACGCCGGACGCGCTCCAGGAAAGCTGGGTCGGGAACCCGGTGGTCCGGATCGAGCTCGAGACCCCGAGCGCGGACGCGGCGGCTCGCTTCGCGGGCATCGCGGGCGTGGTCGACGTGCGGCCGGACGCCGAGCGGCCGGCGCGACTCGAGATCGAGTGCGAGTCGGGCCGCGACGTGCGCGCCGAGATCTTCCGCGCCGCGGTCGAAGGCTCGCTGACGCTGCTCGAGCTCAAAGAGGCGAAGGCCTCGCTGGAGGATGTCTTCGTGCGGCTGACGACAACCGAGGAGGCACGTCTCGGCGCCGCCGCCGAGCCCGCCGCCATCGAGCCGCAGGGCGAGGAGGTGCCCTCATGAACGGCATCTGGGCAAACCTCGTCCGCGAGCTGCGCGCCTACTTCTTCTCGCCGCTCGCCTACATCGTGCTGACGCTCCTGATGCTGATCAACGGTTTCGTCTTCACCTTGATCGTCAGCTTCCTGAATGACCCGCGCGCCGGTGGCGCCGCGGCGCCGATGCAGCTCTTCTTCGGCCAGACGCTCTTTTTCTGGCTGGTGCTGTTGTTCGTGGCGCCGGTCCTGACCATGCGCCTGCTGAGCGAAGAGCGGCGCAGCGGCACGATCGAGGTCCTGATGACCGCGCCGGTCACCGAGGGCCAGATCGTGGTCGGGAAGTTCCTGGCGGCATTGCTCTTCTACATAGTGCTTTGGCTGCCGACTCTGGCCTACGCCGGGCTGATCGCCTACTACAGCGAGCTCGACTGGGGTCCGGTCGCTTCGGGTTATCTCGGAGTGCTGGGAATCGGCGCGCTCTTCCTCTCGGTCGGCACCTTCGCGTCGACCCTGTCGCGCAGCCAACTGGTGGCGGCCATCGCCACCTTCACCCTGCTGATCCCGCTGTTCGTCTTCGGTCTGCTCGAGTCGCTGTTCAACAACGAGGCGCTCAAGCAGGCGTTCGGTTACCTGAACCTCTGGCAGCACATGGACGAGCTCGCCAAGGGGATCGTCGATACCCGCCGGTTGGTCTACTACCTGTCGGCGACCGTCTTCTTTCTCTTCCTGGCCGCACGGTCATTGGAAACCAGGAAGTGGAGATAGCGCGATGAGTGACACGACGACAAACACCCGACGCCAGGTGGTGGCCGCATCGACGCTCGGAGCGGCGGCCATGCTGGCCCTGGTCCTGCTGATCATCGTCAACTACTTCGGCTGGAAGTACCACGCCCGCGGGGACTGGACCAGCAGTCAGCTCTACTCGCTCTCCGAGAAGAGCCTCAACGTGATCCACGATCTCGATCGCGACATCGAGGCGATCGTGTTCCTTAGCCCCGGTGATCAGCTCTACGATCCGTCGGTCGAGCTCCTGGCCCGCTACGAGGCGGAGTCGCAACGCTTCTCGGTGCGCACGCTCGATCCCGAGAAGAACCCGGCCGAGGCGCAGAGCCTGGTTGACCAGTACCAGGTCAGCCAGCTCAACGTGGTGGTGTTCGACTCCGGCGACGACCGGCGGCTGGTAGAGAGCAACGACCTGGCCGAGTTCGACTACTCCGGCATGCAGTTCGGCGAGGGGCCCAAGCTGACCGCGTTCAAGGGCGAGCAGCAGTTCACCGGTGCGATTCTCGAGCTGGCCGAGAACCGGAAGCCGAAGATCCTGTTCACCACCGGACACGGCGAGGCGGCGCTCGACGACATGGCCGCGCGCGGTCTGTCGACAGCGCAGGATCTCCTGGGGCGCGACAACTTCGAGATCGAGGCGTGGGCCTCGCTGGGTCAGCCGGGCGTGCCCGAGGGCACCGACCTGCTGGTGATCGCTGGGCCGGGCGCCAGCTTCGTCGAGCCCGAGGTCGCCGTCCTACGCGCCTACCTCGAGCGCGGCGGGCGTCTGTTGGCGCTGATCGATCCGATCCTCGGCGCCACCGGCGCTCTGTCCGGCACCGGTCTCGAAGGGCTGTTCGGCGAGTACGGGATCTCTCTGGGTGCGGACCTGGTGGTCGATCCCGGCAATCCGCTGCC
>JAJCXP010000045.1 GCA_029263375.1 Acidobacteriota bacterium
ATGCCCGCCGCCTTGGCGACGATGAGGTCGGCAAGCACGTTGCGGGTGAAGACGCGCGTCTGAGCGGCGCGGATGTTGTCGATGACGAACTCGAGGTCGTCGACCGGACCGGTCTCGGCGAGCTCCTCCCGCCACGCCCGCACGTTGCCGTAGCCGGCGTTGTGCTCCATGATCGAGAACAGCTCGGCGGCGACCGGACCGCCCAGCCGGCCGCTGAGCCGCTCCTGCCGCTTCAGGGTCTCGGCGAACAGCAGCGCTCCGGCGTGGATGCTGCGTCGTGGATCGAGCAGATACGCATCCCAGGACACACCGTCGGTCAGCAGGCCGTGCTTCCGATCGAGGCCATCGAAGGTGGCGTGCATGAACTGGTAGAGGCCGAGGGCAGCGACCGGAGACAGCGCAGCCGGAAAGAACAGGCTCTCGCGGCGGGCGATGGCGTAGAGCAGCTCCGGCGGTACCCCGTGCTGCCGCCCCTGCGCGGCGATCTCTTCGATGAAAACAGGCGGAAATGCGGCCGCCAGATACCGAGGGTCTCTCTGAGCCTGCCACCGAAGACCGCTCTGCTCACCGGCGGCGAAGGCCAGCCGTAGCGCGAGCGGCGTGTCCAGCGAGTTGTCCTTCCCTTTGACCGCCGCCGCGATTCGCAATCGGTTCGCGGCGGCGCTGCTGGCGCTGTCGGGCCGGTCGCGGGCGGCCAGCGCATCCTGACGCAGCGCGAGCAGGATCGCGATCCGCGGTCGGCTCTCGAGCTTGACGAACTCCGAAACAGACAGACTCTCCAAGCGTTGTGGCGGCTGTCTCTCGGAGCGGAGCGCGATCTCGCCGTCGAGACCCTGACGGTAGAGGCCGCTTGCGAGGGCGTACGAGAGCCGTCGATGGTAGGGGGATTCGCCCGAGAGGTCGCGCTCGACCGAGCTGCGCTCGAACGCGTGTCGAAGCTCGCGGCAGGTGCCGGAGTCGGCCGCGACGAGCGAGCGCGCCGCGGCGCCGACGCGGAGGTGCATGCGCGCCCGCAGCCCCTGGTATTCGTAGGGCGCTCGGTCGACCAGCTCCCTGAAGAGACCTTCGGCGGTCTTCTGGTTGCCGAGAGCCTGCGCGAGCCGCGCCATCCAGAAGGTCGAGATGAGCTGGTACGGTCCCTCGGGCTCTGCCTCTTTCAGGCCGGCGAGGATTTCGTAGGCGGTCTCGTGGTCGCCCGGCCGCGCGCGCCCAAAGAGGAGCATCGCCGGCTGGAACGTCGCCGTGTGCAGGTAGTCGTTGCCGCCTGGAAGCGTGCGGATCTCGGTGAAGAGGGCGAAGGCGGCGTCGAGGTCGCCGTCCGCCTGCTTCCTGCGAGCCAGATCGAGCAGAGCGTCGTCGACGTAGTTCCCCCTGGGAAATCGTTCTCGGATCAACTGCAGATCTCGGTCGCGCCGCTCGAGGTCCTGGCCGGGGCCGCCGCGGCCGATCAGTTTCGAATGCTCGTAGAGAGCCAGCTCAGCGGTGTCGGGGGCGGTAGCTTCCTGGTACGCGCTCCTGAGCAGCGCCGCGACCGGCGCCCGCGCCGAGCCCATCGCCTTGGCGTCGAGTCGTTGTTCGATCGTCGCCAGAAGGATCCGAGCCTCCGCGCGGGCCTGCGGTTGCTCGCTGGTCAGGACCGACCTGGCGAGATCGCGAGCCTCGCGCGGGCTGCCCAGAGCCAGGAGTCGGCGCGCCTGGAACAGAGCGAAGCTCTCTTCGGAGATCAGGCCGCGCTCGATCAGCGCCCGCTGCATCCGCTCTTCGACCGAGGTCAGCTCCCGGCTTCGAGCGATCCTCAGATAGGCGAAGAAGTGGGGGAGAGCGCGGTCCTGGTCGCCGGTGTGCCAGGCGATCCGCGCCAGCTGCCTGAGGATGTCCTCCTGGAGCTGCGGCAGCGAGCTGACGATCGAGGTCGAGAACATGCCGCGGATCAAGCGGGCATCGAGGATGGACTCGGCCGCTGCCAGCGCTCGTCCGATCTCGGCCTGGAGCGACTCGCCGGCGGCTGCACCCTCGCCGAGCAGCCGCGCCCAGTGCCAGAGGGCGACCGCTGCCAAGCCGGAGCCGCCCCAACCGTCGCCCAGCGGGTCGCCCGCACTCCATTCGGAGAGCTCTGCGAACAGCGCCCGCGCGGCACCGGTCTCTCCGCGTCGGAGCCGCTCCTCGCCCAGCAGGTAGGTGGTGAGAGGCCAGAGCGGATCGTCCTGAGAGGCCGCCGGAGGAGCAGCCCGCATCGTGTCCGGCTCGATCGCGCCCGGGCTCTCGAGCGCCGCGAGCAGGGTGGCGGGAGCCATGCCCTCCGTGCCGATCGGACCCAGGCTGTTCCGGGGCTGTTCCCGCGCGCAGGCGAGCGTCACGATCAGCAGGATGAGACCTGCCGCCGCCTGGCTCTTCACTCGTCGCACGATCACGAACATCCCCCATCCACGCCCAGCCGGCAACTCTCGCGCCGTTGAGGAGGCACGGCAAGATTAGTGAAGCGGTGCCCGCGAGGCAAACGAAAGTGGGGATTGAAGGCGAGCAGCTTTCCGGCCGTCGCCCTTGATACGCTGCGACGCTCGAATGTTGCTCAAAGACCGGGTCGTCGTCATCACGGGAGCGGGTCGCGGGATGGGTCGCGGGATCGCCGAGGCCGTCGCCGAGGAGGGCGCCCGAGTGGTGGCGACGGATCTCGATGGCGCCGCCGCCGAGGAAACCGCGGCGGCGCTCGGCGACGGCGATCGGACGCTGGCAATCGCACTCGACGTCACCCGCTCCGAGAGCATCGAGGCCGCGATCGACACCGTCATCTCGAACTGGGGCCGTATCGACGGCTGGGTGAACAACGCCGGAGCGATTCGCATGGCGAGCGCCGTCGAGACGACCTCCGCCGACTGGGACCTCCAGTTCGAGGTCAACGCGAAGGGCTTGTTCGTCTGCAGCCAGCTCGCCGCCCAGCGGATGATCGAACAGAGCGATGGCGGCGCGATCGTCAACATTGCTTCGAACGCCGGCAAAGCGGGCTACCCGAACATGGTCGCCTACAACGCGTCGAAGGCGGCGGTGATCTCGATTACCCGCTCGCTTGCCGCCGAGTGGGCCGAGCACGGCATCAACGTCAACGCGGTCTGCCCCGGCGGAGTCGACACGCCGATGCTCAGGGAGTGCGCGGAGTGGATCGTCGAGCGTGCGGGCGGCGACGTCGACGAGTTGCTCGCCAGCATGCTCCCGAGCCAGCTCGGACGCCACATTCAGCCGGGCGAGGTCGGACGGCTGGTCGCGTTCCTACTGTCGGAGCGCGCGCAGCTGATTCGTGGCCAGTCGATCTCGTCCGACGGTGGCGACACGCCCTACTGACGCCGGGGAGCCGCTCTCACGAAACGCGCCGGCGCACTGACGGGAACGCTCCTGACGCTCGCACTCGCGGGTCTGCTCGCGGCCTGCGCGAGTTCTCCGGAGTGGCGACCGCGGCCGCCTGAGCCACCCGAGCCGGAGGCCGTTCCGAAGTCGCCTCGGCCGCGTGAGCCTGAGCGCCGCCGAGCGCCCAGCCGCCGGAGTCTGGAGACCGAGCGGTTTCCGAGCTCCTTGCCGATTCCGGTGGACGGTGTCGAACGTGCGGAGCTGCGCAGCAGCTTCGACGCCCCGCGCAGCGGCGGTCGCCGTCACAATGCGATTGACATCTTCGCGCCCCGCAACACGCCGGTGCGCGCGACCACCCACGGCTTCGTTGCGCGCCGCCGGGTACTCAGCCTGGGCGGCCGCTCGCTATCGGTCGTTGGGCCGGGCGGCTACCGGCACTACTACGCCCACCTCGAAGCGTGGGCCGGCTTCGACGACGGCGACTACGTGCGTGCCGGCCAGATCCTCGGCTACGTCGGCAACTCGGGCAACGCTCGCGGCGGCCCGACGCATCTTCACTATGCGATCTACGATCCACGCGATCGCCCGATCGATCCCCACCCGTTGCTGCGCGGCGGGCCGGGAGCGTTCGAGTAGTTACCTGCAGCTCCGTTGTGGCGCGTGATGTCGCCGGCCAGAGTTCCGGCGGACGCCGCGTGAACTGCGGCACAACACTCGGGCCGCCGGCCTCATAGAATCAAGTCATGCGCCGAGTGTTGGTCACGGGTGCGGGCGGCTTCATCGGCAGGCATTGCCTGGAAGCCCTCGCGGGCCGAGCGGATGAGGTTCACGCGGTCTCCACGGGGCCGGGCGTGGGCGATAAGGGCGTGCGCTGGCATCGAGCCGACCTGCTGGACTCGGGCTCGGCCGCGGCCCTGATCGGGACCGTACGCCCGAGTCATCTGCTCCACCTGGCTTGGTTCTCGGGCCATCGCGAGATCTACAGCTCACCCGAGAACAGCCGGTGGGTGCGCGCGAGTCTCGACCTGGTGAGTGCGTTTCACGACCAGGGCGGCGTGCGAGCCGTGCTCAGCGGCAGTTGCGCCGAGTACGACTGGAGCGAAGGGCTCTGCTCCGAGCGCGTGACGCCGCTGCGCCCAGCGACCACCTACGGTGCGGCCAAGGTGGCGCTGTTCCGAGCCTACTCCGATCTCCTCGAGCGCTCCCAGTTGAGCGGCGCGTGGGCCCGGGTGTTCTTTCTCTACGGTCCGGGCGAGCCCGAGAAGCGATTGCTCGCCTCGGTGATCCGATCGCTGCTCGCGGGCGAGCCGGCGCTCTGCACCCATGGTGAGCAGCGGCGGGACTATCTGTACGTCGGTGACGTCGCGGATGCGCTGGTCGCGCTGCTGGCGAGCGATGTGACCGGTCCGGTGAACATCGGCTCGGGCGAGGCGCCGCCGATCAAGGAGCTGGTGGTCGAAGCCGCGCGCCGACTCGAGCGCGAGGAGCTGGTCCGACTGGGAGCGCTGGAGGCTTCCGCCGACGAGGCGCCGCTGGTGCAGGCCGAAGTCGGCCGACTGGTGGGCGAGGTCGGCTGGCACATGCGCTACGGACACGCGCGGGGTCTCGATCGCACGATCGACTATTGGCGCGGGCGCGCCGGCTGAAGGCGGGTGGCAGTGGTCGAGGGTCAGTCAGATAGCCACGAGACACCCTGACCGGAATGGCTCGCTCCCCTTCTGAAAGTTGGAGGGCGGTGGTAACGGGTGGGGGGAGCTGCGCTTTACTTCCGGTCAGGGTGTCTCGTGGCTATCTGACCGACCCTCGACGGCGGTGGGGTAGGGCCTTTTCAGGTCTTCGGTGCCTCGGACAGCGGCACGCGCAGCCCTGCGATCACGCCGCGCAGCTTCGCCGTCACCGCGCCCTGATTCCCTTTCGGCAGCTCGCGCAGGAACGCGATCGGCAGCGCGGCGGCCATGAAAAGCACGAACGTGAGCCACTGCCAGGCGCCGCCGTACTTGCGCACGAAGATGGCGGCGCTGCGGCCGGTCTGGAAGGTGCGGCCCGGTTTGTAGCCGCCGGCGGTGTGGGACACCATGTGCCAGAGCACCGCCTGATGCGCGTACCAGCTCCGGTAGCCGAGCCGCTTCATGCGCATGCACCAGTCGGCGTCCTCGAGCGCCAGCTGGTAGATCGGGTCCCAGAGGCCGACCTCCTTCATCACCCGCGCCGGCACCAGCATGGCGCAGCCGTTGATGTAGGAGACTTCCTGATCGCGGTCGTACTGGCCGCGATCGATCTCGCCCATGCCGCGCTCCTTCGACGCCGACTCCTTGAAGCGAATGATGCCGCCGGCGGACCAGAGTCGGTCCCGATCCCAGTAGTAGTACGACTTCGGCCCGACGCAGCCGACGGTCGGATCCGCCTCGCACACCTTGACCATCTCGGAGAGCATCCGCGGATCGGTCTCGATGTCGTTGTTGAGCAGCAGCAGGTAGTCGTAGTCGCGCTCGAGCGCCCAGCGCAGGCCGAGGTTCATGCCGCCCGAGGCCATCAGGTTCTGCTCGGTGCGGATCTGGATCACGCCGGGAAACGCCTCGGCGATCGCCTCGTACGAGCCGTCGGTCGAGCCGTTGTCGACGACGATCAGGTCAAAGGCTGGATAGTCGAGGTTCGAGAGGCTGCCGAGGGCCTCGAGGGTGACGTCGCGGCCGTTGTAGTTGAGGACGATGGCGGCGACTTTTTTTGGAGCACCTCCCTCTCCCTCCACGCCCTCCCGGTATCCGACTCCCTCTCCCACCTCGGAGGTGGGAGAGGGACGCCCCCGCCCGGAGGCGAGGGAAGCGTCCGCCACCGGCCGCTTGCCGCCCTCGTTGCCGTCAGGTAGGTCGTTCACCGGGTGCGCTGGAACCAGATCGAGCCGTAGTGGGTGTCGAAGTCGTGCGGATCGAGCGGCTTGACGCCGGGGATCTCGCTCAGGGTGTCGACGCCCTTCGACTGGTCGTCGTGCCGGATCAGGGCGTTCG
>JAJCXP010000046.1 GCA_029263375.1 Acidobacteriota bacterium
GTACTCGAACTCGGTGTCGCTGCCGTCGTAGTTGGCGCCTTCGAAACTGATCTCGAACTGGCCGATGGTCGCCTGCTCGGTACATACCTGAGCGCTGACTGCCGGCACCCACGCCACAAGTAGAACTGCTGCAAGGAATCCCTTCATTACATTTACCCCCACGATAAGGAATACGCGCGCCCATCCAGAGGACGCGGTGAGAACAAGGGAATCGTTCGGCAGCCTAGCTACACCCGTTGCAACGAGTGCCTGGGGCTTTGCGACCTCGATCTGTGTCGAGACTGCCCTTTCGTCGATTGCCGGATACTAGGGCAAATATGTTCGAAATGCTACCGGCAATCCGGAATCCGGAGCAGCTGGCCAACGCGGATCAGATAGCTGGGGCCGCGCACTCGATTGATCTCGGCTAGCTCCCGCAGCCCGACGCAGGGATAGCGAGAGGCGATCCGCCCGAGCGTGTCGCCCTGGCGCACGTGGTACGGAATCAGGCTCGGCTGGGACGGATAGTTGGCCTCGTTGAGCGCACGCGCGCTCGCCAGGAGCTCTCCCGCGAGGCACTTCTCCCGGTAGATCGGCACCAGCTGCGCCGGGATCTCGACCTCGCTCCCGGCCGGGAAGCGGTCGCCGGCATCCTGCCGCGGATTCAGGTTGCGCAGGGTCCGGAACCAACCGCTCGAATTCCCCTGCTGGCCCAGGCAGACCGTGAGCTCGCCGAGCGAGATCTCATTCTCGATTCGCAGCCGGACGGTCTCGGTCTCGACCGCCGTCAACTCCAGGTTGAAGCGCCCAGGCTCCAAGAACAGCAGCGCAGCCGCCAAGACCCGGGGCACATAGTCACGGGTCTCACGCGGGAACTGATAATAGACGCGCCGGTCCCAGAACGTCGCGTCGCCGTAGCTGCGTTGGATCCGCCGCATGCGGCTCTCGCCGCCGTTGTACGCCGCCAGCACCTTCTCGAGGTCGTTGTTGAACAGGGCCAGGTTGTTGTTCAGGTAGGCGACGTTGGCTCGAGTGGCCGCGGCGGGATCGAGCCGCAGATCGAAGCCGTCGACCTCGCGCAGCCCGTACATACTGCCGGTCGAGCGCATGAATTGAAGCGGCCCGGCGGCACCGGCGCCCGAGAACGAGTGCACCTTGCCGTGGCTCTCGGTCGCCAGCATGCCGAACAGCAGCGCCTCGGGCAGGCCCGCATCCTCATAGATCGGAGCCATTCGCGAGCGCAGGAACTGATAGTTGTGCCACGACTTCATCAGGTCCGGCCGCATCCAGGTCAGCCAGTCGTCGAGAGCCGCTTTGACCGGGCCGTTGAGGTGGATCAGCTCCTTGATATCGGTGCCCCGGAAGAGGCGCGCCGAGCGCGCGATCTCGGCCGGCGCGGCGCGGTACGGCTTGGACGCCGGCTCATCGGCCAGCTCCTCGTCGAGCGGCGCCTCGAAGTCGACCAGCCGGAAGGTCTGGTCGCGGAGCGCCGCGCCCTGTTGATCCAGCAGGTAATCGTAGGCGGCGAAGAAGACGTCGAGATCGCACCCTCCGTGCTCGGAGCACTCGAGAGTGATCTGGCGAATGGCGGCCGCGGCCGCAGTCACCTGCTCGCTCCCCATCGTCCGCTCGCCCTCGAGCAGCAGCTCGACGCCGCCCTCGAACTCGCGAATGCGAGCCTCGAGCTCACCGTAGAGACGGTCGAGGTCGGCTTGCGCCTCGGGTGTCTCCTGCGGCAGCGTCGTGGCCTCCGCAGAGGTCGGCTCCGGCTCGATTCGTATCCTCACCGCCGGATTCGCCTGCGGCGTCGAGGCGCCCGAGCCGCAGCCGGAGGCGATCGTCAGAAGGACCGGAACGGTTGCCGAAAGGATGAACTGTCGCGCTCGTCTCGTTTGCACTCTGAATCCCCCCAAACGCCGACCCGGTCCCACAAACCGAGCCGTCCTGTCGCCGAGTGTGCAACGGCGATGCCACCAGCTGCCTATGGTACGGCAAGGCGCGCCGGGCGGTTGAGGAACTCTCAACTCTGCGCGCGCGAAGGAGCCAGGGCGTCGGCGATACCGATCTCGTCGAAGTAGGTCGCCGTCAGATCGGCGGCGGTCCGGTTCACCTGCTCGGTGGTCTCGCCGCCTGTCACCTGGTCGATCACCCGCCGCAGCGGTCGGCCGCCAGGGGCCATCTCGACCAGCTCGACCAGGGCGTCGGCCACCGCCTGCGGGTCGGGCGCCGCCTGCGCCATCTTGACGACGAACGCCGGCCACATCCGACCCGGGATCTCCGCCAGATCACCGTAGCTCGCCGCACGCGCTTCGTCCGCGGGTACTTGGATCCGCGAGGCGTGCCCGGTGTCGAACGCGCCCGGCTCGACGATCGCCACCTCGACGCCGGTCCCCACCAACTCGCGGCTGTAGCTCTCGGCCAGAGCCTCGAGCGCCCACTTGGTCATGGTGTAGGGCGCGACGTAGGGCACCACGAAGCGACCGAAGGTGCTCGAAACGTGCACCAGCAAGCCGCGGCCGGCCGCGCGCATCGCCGGCAGCACCGCGCGGTTGACCCGCTGAGCGCCCAGGACGTTGATGTCGAACAGCCGCGCCATCTCATCGGCGCTGAACGCCTCGGCGAACCCGGACATGCTGACGCCGGCGTTGTTGATCGCGACGTCGATCCGGCCGTGGCGCTCGAGCGCGGTGGCGATCGCCGAGTCGACCGACGCGTCGCTGGTGACGTCGAGCTCCGCCACGTCCACCGAGCCCTCGGTGTCACCGGCGCAGGCCGTCAGCTCCCCGACGGCCGACGCGTGCCGACCCTCCGGCTCGCGCAGGGTCGCGACCACCGCGTGGCCCCTCTGGAGCAACGCCTTCGACGCCAGCAGACCGAAGCCGCTACCTGCGCCCGTAATCAGAACCACACTCTTGCCCGTCATCGGTCTCCTCCGGGCGACAAGGATAGCCTGGTAATCTTCCCACTGAGGTCCGATGTTCGAATCGATCGAAAGCACCGCGGAGGAGCTCGAACGGCACTCCTACATTGCCGATCCGGGATTGGCGACGAGCCTGTTCCTGGCGCTCAAGATGGAGCGGCCGCTGTTTCTCGAAGGCGAGCCCGGGGTCGGCAAGACCGAGGTCGCCAAGGTCCTGAGCCGGGCGGCGGAGACGCCGCTCATCCGGTTGCAGTGCTACGAGGGACTCGACCTGAGCCAGGCGGTCTACGAGTGGAACTATCCCCGCCAGCTGCTCGAGATCCAGACCCGGCGCGGCAATGCCGAGACCGAGGTGAGCGACATCTTCACGGAGGAGTTCCTGCTTCGGCGACCGCTGCTGCAGGCGATCGATCGGAGCCACGAGCGGCCGCCGGTGTTGCTGATCGACGAGCTCGATCGGGCCGACGAAGAGTTCGAGAGCTTCCTGCTGGAGCTGCTCTCCGAGTTCCAGGTGACGATCCCGGAGATCGGCACCCTCAGCGCCCGCCACAAGCCGATCACCGTGGTCACCTCGAATCGGACCCGCGAGGTTCACGACGCGCTCAAGCGCCGCTGCATCTATCACTGGATCGACTACCCGACGCTCGAGAAGGAGATCGAGATCGTCCGGCGCAAGGTACCCGAGCTCAACGCCGAACTGAGCCGGCAGGTGGTCGAATTCGTCCAGGCGGTGCGGCGCGAGGATCTCTACAAGCTGCCCGGCATCTCGGAGACCCTCGACTGGGCGGAGGCGCTGACCCATCTCAACGCCACGCGCCTCGAGCCCGCCGTCGTCGACTCCACTCTCGGCTTCCTTCTCAAGTACCAGGACGACGTGGATCGGCTCCGGCCCCGGAGCGCGGAGCTCGTGGCGGAAGTTTCGTAGGGGCGGATGTCGCTACTCGAGAACGTCGTCCTGTTCGGACGAATGTTGCGCGAAAGCGGCCTACCGCTCGCTCCAGATCAGACGCGCCGGTTCGCTCGGGCGCTGGGCTGGATCGACGTCGGTAGCCGCGAGCAGGTCTTCCACACCGCGCGCTCGGTGCTGGTCACGCGCAAGGAGGACCTGCGCCTTTTCGGCGTGATCTTCGAGCTCTTCTGGCGCGCGCAGACCGGGGGCGCGGCGTTGCGCCTACCGCGACCCAGGCCGCGACCTGAGCGTCGCGACCGGCGCTATGACGTCTTCAGCCTGACCGGTGGACGCGGCGAGCCGGACGTCCCCGAGATCGAGGTCGGCGACCGCGCCGGCGCCTACAGCGCGGCGGAGGTTCTTCAGCATCGCGACTTCGGCGACCTCGACGAGGACGAGCTGGCCGAAGTCCGCCGGCAGATCCAGGAGATACGGTGGCGGGTGAGCCAGCGGGTGAGCCGGCGCCAGATGCCCGCACGCCGCGGCTCGCGCCTGCACCTGCGTCGCGTCCTCCGCGACGCCGCCAAGCACGACGGCACACCGCTCGTGCTGCCGCGCCGACGGCCCAAGATCAAGCAGCGGCCGATCGTGCTCCTGGCCGACATCAGCGGTTCGATGGATCGATACTCGCGCCTCCTGCTGCACTTCTTCTACGCCGCGGTCCAGGGCCTCGCCGAGGTCGAGTGCTTCGTCTTCGGCACGCGCCTCACGCGCATCACTCAGTATCTTCGGGTGCGCAACGTCGAGATCGCGGTCGAGCAGGCGGCACGCGAGATCCTCGACTGGTCGGGCGGCACCCGCATCGGCGACTCGCTGGCCGCGTTCAATCGCCACTGGGGTCGGCGCGTCCTGCGCCGGGGCGCGGTAGTGATCGTGGCCAGCGACGGCTGGGAGCGAGGCGACGCCAGCCTTCTGCGCCGGGAGATGCGCCATCTTAGCCACCGCTGCCACCGCCTGATCTGGCTCAACCCGCACCTGGGCCACCCCGAGTACCAACCGCTGGTCGAGGGGATGGCGGCGGCGCTCCCTTACGTCGACGACTTCCTGCCGGTCCACAATCTGCGCTCGCTGCGCGACTTCGCCGCGGCGCTCGAGTCGTTGCCGGCTCGGCGCGCGCCGAGCTCCGCCTCGACCCGGGCGTCGAGGTAGTCCGCCGGCAAGGTTCGAAGGATCTGGCTCGCAGTGGCCTCTAAGGAACTGGATGAACTCGACGCGGATCAGTCAGCGCCGCCTGGGAGCTCTGATCTTCCTGTTCGGGCTGGCGGTCTCCGCTGCCATGTTTTCTCGAAGCCAGGTCGCCGGGGACCAGATGAACCTCCTCGGCTTGGGTTGGCGCCTGGCCTTCGAAGGCGACTGGGTGCCGCACGGCAACCCGACTTCGGCCGGCGGTTTCACTCCCGGCAGCGTCACCGCCGTTGTCGTCGGCGCGCCGCTGCGGGTCTGGCGGCACCACCGCTCCGGATCGCTGCTGATCCTGCTCACACACGTACTCGCCTACCTGCTGCTGGATCGGCTCCTGCGACGCCTGCTCGGGCCGGAGGAGCGGCTGCTGTTCGCCGTCCTCTACTGGCTCAACCCCTGGCGCCTCTACCATTCGGCCTTTCTCTGGAATCCGAACTACCTCTTCCTGATCGGCGCGCTCCACCTCTGGACCGCCTATCGGATGCGTCGCGAGGCGCGGTTCTGGCCCAGCTTCTGGCACATCCTGACGATCGGTCTCGGCGTTCAGATCGCCATCCATACCGCGCCGCTGGCGGTCTGCACCCTGCTCTTCTGGTGGCGGCGTTACCTCCGGGTTCATCTCGGCGCACTGATCGCCGCCTCGGCGTTGGTTGTGGCGTCGCTCGTGCCGTGGGCGGTCGCGGTAGCGGCCGACCCGGGGATCTTCCCCACCGGCGCCGAGGGTCGCTGGTTCTTCCTGCTCAACACCACGCTGCGCGCGGCCGTCTACTGGGTCCGCTACGCGTCGTTCGCGCTCGCCGGCGAGCTCTACACGCTCGATTTCGGATCGCTGGTCGGCAGGGCGGCCCAGGCGAGACTAGAGCTGCCGATCGCGATCACCGCGCGCATCCTCTACGTGGGCACCCTCGCGGTCTCGCTGTGGGCGAACGTCCTTCTCTGGAAAGGGAGCGGCCGGTGGTGGCGACCGGCTGCCGCCGAGCAGACCGATCGCGAGTGGCTCGAAGGCATCGTGCGCTGGTCGTTCGTGGCGCTGCTCTTGATCTTCACCCTGTCGCCGGTGACCGTGTCGCGCTGGTACGGGTTCTCGCTCTTCCATGTCGCCGTCCTGCCGCTGGTGCTGGCGGGCGGACGCTGGCTGGCCGATCCGGGTCTCGCGATACGCGCCCGGCTTGCGGCCCGAGCCTGGGCCTGGGTCTCGGTGGCGGTGGCCCTGGCCCTGCTGATCGGGGGACCGATGTATCGCTGTGGTGGCACGCCCAGCTCGGGAGCCGCCGGCCTGCCCAACCTCCGGCGGGACCATCCGATGCTCGAAACGTTGTCGATCCAGGACACCTGCCCGGTAACCGTGGACGATCCCGACGGCTGGTGGATCCAGACCGTACGCGCGCCGAGCGGCCCGGAGCCGCCGGCGGCGAACTGAGCCGCCCGACGCGACGCTGCGCGAGCCGGCGCGCCGCCACCGCTGTGATAGCTTGGCGCACTCCACGAGTGACGTTTCGACGGAAGGAGTCGGAGGCTTGAAGGTAGCCGGAGACTACGTTTTCGACGCACCGCAGCAGGAGGTCTGGGACGGTCTGCTCGACCCCGAAGTCCTGGCGGCGACCATGCCGGGCTGCGACAAGCTCGAGCTGACTGGCGAGAACCAGTACGAGGGGGTGCTCAACATCAAGGTCGGCCCGGTGCAGGGCAAGTTCCAGGGCAAGGTCGAGCTCGAAGAGCTCGATCCGCCGAACGGCTACTCGATGAAGGTCGGCGGCCAGGGAGCTCCGGGGTTCGTCAAGGCGAGCGCCAAGATCTCGATCGCCGCCGAGGGCGACAAGACCCGCCTGACCTACGACGGCGACGCCCAGGTCGGCGGCCGGATCGCCAGCGTCGGTCAGCGGCTGCTCGAGAGCTCGTCGAAGGCGATCATCAAGCAGAGCCTCGAGGGGCTCAACGAGACCCTCAAGGCCCGCTCCGCCGGCGGCGAGGCGGCGGAGCCGGTCAGGGTCGAAGCGCCGTCCCAGACCGAGTTCGCGGCCGCGGTGGCCAAAGAGGTAGCGAAGGACCTGGTACCCAAGCCGGTGCTGATCGCGATCGTGATCGCGATCCTGGCGGTCGTTCTCTACCTGATCCTGAGTTGATGGTTCGCGTAGGGGGACACACTACGTAATGTGCGAACACATTACGTATTGTGTCCCTGACCGATTAGAGGAGAGCAGCAGATGATTCCAGGACAGTTCGACTACCACGCTCCCACTACCTTGGACGAAGCGCTGTCGCTCCTGGGACATCACAGCGGCGCGAAGATCCTCGCCGGCGGCCAGAGTCTGATTCCGGCGATGCGCTTCCGGCTCGCCCAACCCGAAGTCCTGATCGACATCAACGGTCTCGGTGACCTCGACTACATCCGTGAGCAGGACGGTCACCTCGCGATCGGCGCCATGACCCGGGAGTCGGCGCTCGAGGCCTCGACGGTGGTTCAGAGCAGGTATCCACTGCTGGCCGACACCGCGCGGGTCATCGCCGACCCGCTGGTGCGGAACCTGGCGACGGTGGGCGGCAATCTGGCTCACGCCGACCCGGCCAACGACCATCCGGCGACCATGCTCGCCTACGGCGCCGAGATCGTCGCCACCGGGCCAAAGGGCTCGCGCAGGATCGCGATCGACGACTTCTTCACAGGCCTGTTCGAGAACAGCCTCGGCGACAACGAGATTCTGACCGAGATCCGTATTCCGGCGCCCGGCTCGGGATCGGGCGGCGCCTACATCAAGACCGAGCGCAAAGTCGGCGACTACGCGATCTCGGCGGTCGCGGTCCAGCTGGCCATGGACGGTGACCGGGTCGGCACCGTGCGCATCGGGCTCACCAACGTCAGTCCGGTGCCGATGCGCGCCGTCGGCGCGGAAGCCGCGGCCTCCCGCAGCGTGCTTTCGGACGAAGTTCTCGAGGCTGCCGGCCAGGCCGCGGCAGCCGAGTGCGAGCCGTCGGCCGATCTGCGCGGCAGCGTCGCCTACAAGCGCGACCTGACGCGCGTGCTCGTAAAGCGGGCGTTGCGACGAGCCGCCGAACGCGCAGCGGGAGGCGCCTCATGAGCCGGCACAAGATCACCATGACGGTCAACGACGTCGAGGTCACCCGAGAGATCGAGAGCCGGAATCTCCTGGTTCACTTCATCCGCGAAGACCTGTCGCTGACCGGCACCCCCATCGGCTGCGACACCACCAGCTGCGGCGCCTGCACGGTGCTGGTCAACGGGCGCGCGATCAAGAGCTGCACCATGTTCGCGGTCCAGGCCAACGGCGCGACCATCGAGACCATCGAGGGAGTGGCGCAGAATGGCGACCTCCATCCGCTGCAACAGGGATTCTGGGAAAAGCACGGCCTGCAGTGCGGCTACTGCACGCCCGGCATGATCATGAGCGCCAAGCACCTGCTGGCCGAGAACCCGAACCCGAGCGAGGAGGAGATCCGCTGGGGCATCTCTGGCAATCTCTGCCGCTGTACCGGCTACAACAAGATCGTCGAGGCGATCCGCTACGCGGCCGACAAGCTCGCCGAGGGCGACGGAGAAGGCACTGAGGAGACGAGCGCATGACCCATCTCGAGGATCGCTTCGAACAGCACTCACCGAAGCCCGAAGGCGTCTCCGCCAAGGTGGCGGCCGTGGACGAGATCCAGGTCAAGACGCCGGTAGAGGTGTGCGGCATGGGGCATCGGATGAAGCGCAAGGAGGATCCGCGCTTCATCCAGGGCAAAGGCAACTACGTCGACGACGTCAAGCTCCCCGGCATGCTCTACATGGACATCGTGCGCAGCCCTTACGCGCACGCCAAGATCGTCTCGATCGACGACAGCGAGGCTCTGGCCACGCCCGGCGTCCTGGCGGTGATCAAGGGCGAGGATCTGAAGGCCGCCGGCAACCTGCACTGGATGCCGACGCTGATGTCCGACACCCAGATGGTGCTGCCGATCGACAAGGTCATCTACTACGCGCAGGAGGTCTGCGCGGTGGTGGCGACCGAGCGCTACATTGCAGCTGATGCGATCGAGAAGATCGTCGTCGAGTACGAGCCGCTCGACGCCGTGGTCGATCCGCACGAGGCGATGAAGGACAAGGTGATCGTCCGCGACGACAAGGAGAAGCAGACCAACCACATCTGGCACTGGGAGGCCGGCGACGAGCAGGCGACCGACAAGGTGTTCGCCGAGGCCGCCCACGTGGTCGAGCAGAAGATGTACCTGCCCCGACTGCACGTAAGCTCGATCGAGACCTGCGGCATGGTGGCCAACTACAACAAGGTCACCGAGCACATGCAGATCTACATGACCTCGCAGGCGCCGCACGCCCACCGCACGGTGTTCGCGCTGGTCAGCGGCCTGCCCGAGCACAAGATCCAGATCATCTCGCCCGACATCGGCGGCGGCTTCGGCGGCAAGGTGCCGGTCTATCCGGGCTACGTCGTCTGCGCGGTCGCCAGCCTGCTCACCGGCGCACCGGTCAAGTGGATCGAGGACCGGAGCGAGAACCTCCAGGCCGACAGTTTCGCCCGCGACTACCACATCGACGCCAAGATGGCGTGTGACGCCGAGGGCCGGATCACCGGCCTCAAGGTCAAGACCCTCGCCGACTGCGGCGCCGCCGACGCGGCCGCCAACCCGTCGAAGTTCCCGGCCGGGCTCTACTCGATCTGCACCGGCTCGTACGACATGAAGGCCGCGCACGTCGAGGTCGACGGGGTCTACACCACCAAGCCGCCGGGCGGCGTCGCCTACCGATGCTCGTTCCGCGTCACCGAGGCGGTGCACATGATCGAGCGCATGACCGACATCATGGCGCGCGAGGTCGGCACGGATCCGGCCGAGTTCCGGCGCAAGAACTTCATCCGCGACTTCCCCTATAAGTCGCCGACCGGCTGGGAATATGACAGCGGCAACTACGAGGGTGCGCTCGACAAAGCGATGCAGTCCATCGGCTACGACGAGCTGCGCCGCGAGCAGGCCGAGAAGCGCGAGCGCGGCGAGCTGATGGGCATCGGCATCTCGAGCTTCACCGAGGTGGTCGGCGCCGGTCCGTCGCGCGACTACGACATTCTCGGAATCAAGATGTTCGACTCGGCCGAGATCCGGATTCATCCGACCGGCAAGGCGATCGCGCGCTTCGGCACCAAGTCCCAAGGGCAGGGGCATGAGACCACCTACGCCCAGATCATCGCGGAGGAGCTCGGCCTGCCGGCCGCCGACGTCCAGGTCGAGGAGGGCGACACCGACACCGCACCCTACGGCCTCGGCACCTACGCGAGCCGCTCGACCCCCACCGCGGGCGCGGCGGGCGCCATGGCGGCGCGTAAGATCAAGGCGAAGGCCAAGAAGATCGCAGCCTACCTGCTCGAGGTCGGCGAGGACGACCTCGAGTGGAACATCAGCCAGTTCCAAGTCAAGGGCTCGCCCGAGCAGGCCAAGACGATCCAGGAGATCGCCTTCGCGGCCTACACCAACCACCCGCCGGGCATGGAAGCGGGCCTCGAGGCGACCGACTACTACGATCCCCCCAACCTGACGTTCCCGTTCGGCAGCTACATCTGCGTGGTCGACATCGACAAGGGCACCGGCGAGGTGAAGGTGCGCCGGTTCGTCGCCATCGACGACTGCGGCCACATCATCAACCCGATGATCGTCGAGGGGCAGATCGAGGGCGGTCTGACGATGGGCCTGGCGCCGGCGCTGTTCGAGGAGATCGTCTACGACGAGAACGGTCAGAACCTGACCGGTACCTTCGCCGACTATCTACTGCCGACCGCGGTGGAGTCGCCCAAGTGGGAGACCGGGCACACGATCACGCCGTCGCCCCACCACCCGCTCGGCGCCAAGGGCGTCGGCGAGTCACCGACGGTCGGCGCGCCGCCGGCGATCGTCAACGCGGTGGTCGACGCGCTGGCGCACCTTGGAGTCAAGCATCTCGAGATCCCGATCACTCCCGAAAAGGTGTGGAAGGTGTTGCGCGAGGCGGGCGTTACCGACTAGGGCGCTCGGTGGGAGGCGGAGCCCGGGGAAAGGACAACGGGGAAGACCGGGAACTTCTTTGGGCTGATCGGTATCCTTCTAAGCTGTATGCCCGGGGCCTTGGTGTTGGTTTCGTTGCTGGCAGCACTTCCGGTGTGTGAGGCGGAGACGGGCCGATCAGCGTTGCTCGGACTGCACCTGGCGATCAATGTGGAGCGCGTCGGGGCGGGGCTGCTGCCGCTCTCGGCCGATCCCACCCTGTGCGACATCGCGGGCGAGCGCGCTCGGAGCGTCGCCGCGAGTGGCTCGCCCGACCTCGACCTGGGGCGGCTCAACGAGATCCGGCGCGAGACGTTTCGGCGCGGCTACAAGCCGCACAGCTGGGCGCAGACCTCTCTGATCCTGAATCCGGGCGACCGTCCGCTGGAGCGCTGGCGGGAGGTGAAGCCGGAGGCGTTCCAGAACTCGGTGCACGGCGACTTCGAGCACGTCGGCATCGGCGTGGCCGTTCACGAGGGGCGACCGGTTTATTCGATCGTCCTCGGTCTGACGCAGCGCACCGAGGCGTGGCGTCGGGTCGAGCCGCTGCGCGATCTCGAATGGGCGCGGCGAGAGATGCTCGCGCGGGTGAACTCGATCCGGGAGGAGAACGGTCGGCCGCCGGTCGCCGCCCACCCGCAGCTGGAGTTGGCGGCTCAGCGCCACGGCGACGACCTGCTCGCCCGCGACTACTACTCGCACGAGTCTCTCGACGGCAAGGACGTGCGTGACCGAGCCGTCGACGCCGGCTTCTCGAGACGCGTCGCGATCTCCGAGAACCTGGCCAAGGGGATCTTCACGCCGACCGAGGTCGTGGACCGCTGGATGGACAGCTCGGGCCATCGACAGAACATTCTGAATCCGCGCTTCGCCCTACTTGGCAACGGCATCGCCTTCGGCGAGAACGAAGAGGGCGTCCAGGTGCTCTGGGTGCAGGTGTTCGCGGCGCAGTGAGACGCCGGATATGCACCAGGTGGCTGTACCGCCTCTCCGGTTCCGGCCGGTAGACTGCCCCTCCATGCGGACCCCCGACACTCTCACTCCCACTCTCACTCTCGCCCTCGCGCTCACGATCGCTCTGACCGCCTGTGCCCCCTCCGCCGAGATTTCCGAGTCCACCGAGATCCTCTGGGACGACTGGGGCGTGCCGCACATCTTTGCGCACGATTCCGAGACCCTCTTCTACGCTCTCGGCTGGGCCCAGGCGCGCAGCCACGGCGATCTGCTGCTCGAGCTGATCGGCAAGGCGCGCGGGCGGGCGGCCGAGTATTGGGGCGGTGATGCTGCCCTCGAGTCGGACCGTTGGGTCCGGACGATGGGCGTGCCGGCTCGCGCGCAGCGCTGGTACCAGGCCCAGGGCTCGTTCAAGGACTACCTCGACGCCTTCGCCGAAGGGATCAACGCCTACGCCGTCGCGCACTCCGACGCCATCGCGGACCGCGTTGAGATCGTCCTGCCGGTGACGCCGGCCGACGTCCTCGCCCACTACCAGCGGCTGATCCACTTCACCTTCGTGGTCAACCCGCGCGCGGTCAACTCGCTCGACGAGTACCTGGACAAGAGCGCCGACGACACACCGGGCTCCAACGCCTGGGCGATCGGCCCCACGCGCTCCGCCAGCGGGCGGGCGATCCTGGTCGCCAACCCGCACCTGCCGTGGGGCGACCTGTTCACCTGGTACGAGGTGCAGCTCACCTCGCCCGACATCAACGCCTACGGCGCCACGCTGGTCGGCGCACCGTTCCACGGCATCGCCTTCAACGACCACCTCGGGTGGAGCCACACGGTCAACACCCACGACGGCTACGATCTCTACGAGCTGACCCTGGCCGACGGCGGCTACCTGTGGGACGGCGAGGTTCGCCCCTTCGAGACCGAGGAGCAGACCGTGCGCATCCGCAACGGCGACGGCTCGACGAGCGAGGAGCGGCTCACCGTCCGCCGCTCGGTGCACGGTCCGGTGATCGCCGAAACGAGCGATCGCGCGATCGCCCTCCGGGTGGTCGGACTCGATGCGCCCGCCTCTTTCGAGCAGTACTGGCAGATGGCGCGCGCGACCAACCTGGAGGAGTTCCGCACCGCCCAGGCGCGTCTGCAGATGCCGATGTTCACGACCATCTACGCCGACCGCGACGGCCACATCATGCACCACTTCGGCGGCGAGACGCCGGTGCGCCCGCGTGGCGACTGGAGCACGTGGGCACAGCCGGTTCCGGGCGACAGCTCCGAGTGGCTGTGGACCGACGTCCACGCCTACGACCAGCTGCCGACCGTCGTCGACCCACCGACCGGCTGGCTACAGAACGCCAACGACCCGCCCTGGACGACCACCTTCCCGGCTGCGATCGATCCCAACGCCTACCCGGCCTACATGGCGCCGCGCTTCATGCACTTTCGGGCCCAGCGCTCGGCGCGCATGCTGATGGAGGACGAGTCGATCGACTTCGACGAGGCCGTGGCCTACAAGCTCTCGACCCGCATGGAGATGGCCGATCGGATCCTCGACGACCTGGCGGTGGCAGTGGCAGACTCCGAGAACCCGCGGGCGCGCGAAGCGATGGCGGTACTCGAGCGTTGGGACCGGCTCGCCGAGGTCGAGAGCCGCGGCGCGGTGTTGTTCGCCCGTTTCGCGCGTGAGCTCCAGCGAGCCGACGTCGGCTTCGGCGAGCGCTGGTCCGAGGAGCACCCGATGGCGACGCCGGACGGCTTCAAGGATCCGGCGGCGGCTGTCCGCGCCCTCGCCACCGCGGCCGACGCGGTGCGAACCGAGCACGGCGCACTCGACGTCCCCTGGGGCGAGGTCTATCGCCTACGGAGCGGCGAGCGCGACCTCCCGGCCAACGGCGGGCCGGGCAGCCTCGGAATCTTCCGGGTGGTCAACTACCGGCCGGCAGAGGGTGGACACAGAGTCGCCGCCGGCGGCGATTCGTGGGTCGGGGTGATCGAGTTCTCCGATCCCCCGCGCGCCGTAGCTCTGCTCAGCTATGGCAACTCCTCGCAGCCCGACTCGCCCCACAACGGCGATCAGCTGGAGCTGTTCTCGAACAAGGAGATGCGG
Source organism: Acidobacteriota bacterium (assembly GCA_029263375.1). Taxonomy (GTDB): domain Bacteria; phylum Acidobacteriota; class Thermoanaerobaculia; order Multivoradales; family JAHEKO01; genus JAHEKO01. The sequence goes on from JAJCXP010000046.1 coordinate 14,113, forward strand.
CCGGTGTGGCGCACACGCGCCGACCTCGAGAAGAATACTGCCGAGGTCGAGCCGGTCAAACGACGAGAGAGTGAGCTTTCCGGTGCCGCCCAAGAGCGCTGATCGAGTGGTGGTCACCGGCGTCATCCTCGCGGCCGGCACCGCCAGTCGCTTCGGGTCGCCCAAGCAGCTCCTGCCTTTCGACGGTGCGCCCCTGCTCGAGCGCGTCGCGGCCAACGCCGGCGGCTCGGCTCTCGACCGCGTCATCGTGGTCCTCGGCAGTGCCGCCGAAGAGATCCGTTCCGAGGTCGATCTCGGCCGCGCCGAGGTCGCCGACAATCGTGCTTTCGGCGCCGGCTGCGCCTCGTCCCTACGAGCGGGCCTGGCCGCGGCCGGCGATTGCGCGGCCCTGATGCTGCTGCTCGGCGACCAGCCGGGAGTGACGGCCGCGATCATCGATCGGGTGCTCCTGGCCTGGCGAGCCCAACGTCCCTGGGCCGCCGTCACCGACTATCGTGGTACGGCGGGGCACCCGTTCGTCTTCTCGAACGCGGCGTTCGACGAGCTCGCCCTGCTTCGTGGCGACAAGGCGGTCTGGGGACTGATCGAGCGCTTTCCGGACCGGATCGAGCGAATCGAGGTCGACGAAGAGCTGCCTCCCGACATCGACTCGCCGGCGGACCTGGAGCGCGCGCTGGCCCATTGGCGCAATGCCCGCCGAGACATTTCGTGCTAGTCTGACTCCTCGATTCGGAAAGGAGCAGGACCATTTCAGCAAAGATCTTCGTCGGCAACATCAACTACGAAACCACCAAAGAGCAGCTTGTCGAGCTGCTCTCCGATATCGGGCCGATCAAGGACGCCTACCTACCGACCGACCGGGCGACCGGACGGCCCCGGGGCTTCGCCTTTATCGAGTTCGCCACCGCGGAAGAAGCCGCGGAGGCTATTGAGAAGTACAACAACCACGACCTTGGCGGACGACGTCTCCGGATCAACGCAGCCGAGGATCGCCCGCGCGCTCGCCCGCCGCGCGCAGCGGCGGGACCTCGCTTCGGGGCGCCCGACTTTTCCGGAGGTGGTGGTGGAGGCGGTGGTGGTGGCGGCCGAGGCGGCGACAACGAGTGGGCCCGGCCGGCCAAGCCCAAGGGCAGCCGTCGCGGCCTGCGCGGCAAGAAACGAAGTCTGTGATCCAGAACCCGGCGCGGTCTGACGCGGCAACGGCCGTCGCGTACTGGAAGGCTCTGCTCGCTCCCTACATGGGAGGCGACAACCGCAAGGCGCTGTTCCAGCTGGTGCCGACCTTTGCGCTGTTCGCGCTCGGCTGGTACCTGGCGTACCGGAGTCTCGAGATCTCCTACTGGCTGACGCTCGCGATCTCCCTGCCGACGGCCGGCTTCCTGATACGCCTGTTCATCATTCAGCACGACTGCGGCCACGGCTCCTACTTCTCTTCCCGCAAAGCGAATTCCGCGGTCGGCTTCCTGATCGGCGTGCTGATGATGACGCCGTATCACTATTGGAAGCGCACCCATGCGATCCATCATGGAACCTCGGGGGACCTGGACCGGCGCAGCTTCGGCGACATCGACACCCTGACGGTCAAGGAGTACCTGGCTCTCAGCCGCTGGGGCCG
>JAJCXP010000047.1 GCA_029263375.1 Acidobacteriota bacterium
CTCATCCGACCGGAGCTCGGTGACTTCAAGGGGTCCTCGAGATCGGTTCGGCGCAAGCAGACGCCGCCGGAGCAGACCAACGCCGAGGAGTACTACTACCTCAAGCAGATGGCGGCCAAGACGCCCATGATCTTGGTGCTCATCGACGATCAGGAGCTCAAGGGCTGGATCGAGTGGTACGACAAGAGCGCGATCAAGCTGAATCGGCAGAACGAGCCCAACCTCCTGATCCTCAAGCACAACATCCGGTACATGTTCAAAGAGGAAGAGCTCAAGAGGCGTCGCCGTCGTGAGGCGCGGGTTGCCAAATCTAGCGCTGACGCAGGGTGACCCTGCCGGAATCGGCCCAGAGACACTCATCAAGCTGGTCGCCGGGCGCACGGACGACCGTTGCGCCTTCCTACTGATCGCCGAGCGCCGCGCCCTCGAAGGCGTCTACGACCTGGTCCCGACGTTCGATCGGGAGCGCCTGATCGTCTTCGATTCTCCTCCCGATCGTGAGCGCCTCGAGGCGCTGTCGGCGGAGCAGATTGCAGTGCTCGATCCGGTGGGCGGTGGACCGCCCGTGCGTGCCGGTCGGTCGGGCGCCGCTGATGCCGCCGGTGCGCTCGCGGCTGTCGATGTCGCCTGCGACCTGGTCTCGGGCGGCGTCGCGGATGCGATGGTCACCGCTCCGGTCAGCAAGTCATCGATCGCCAAGCAGCATCTTCCGGGCTTCGTCGGACATACCGATTACATCGCCCAGCGCTGCGGCCTCGAGCGCTACGGCCGCGACTACCTGATGGCCTTCCTGACGCCCGACCTGCAGGTGGCCCTCCTGACGACCCATCTGCCGCTGCGGGCCGCACTCGACAGGGTGCGCGCGGAAGCGATCGTCGAAGCGCTGGTCTGCCTCGATCGTCATGCGCCGGGGCGGGTGGCGGTCGCCGGCCTCGATCCGCACGCTGGCGAGGGTGGTCTGCTGGGCGAGGAGGACGCGGCGACGATCCGGCCCGCGGTCGAGCAAGCGCGGCAGCTCGAGATCGACGCCCACGGTCCGGAGAGCGCGGATTCACTATTCGCCCGCGCGCGTAGAGGGGAGTTCGACTGGGTCCTGTCGCTCTACCACGACCAGGGGTTGATCGCGATCAAGACGGCGGCGTTCGGCACCGCCACCAACTGGACGCTGGGACTCCCTTTCATCCGCACCTCGGTCGATCACGGCACCGCGTTCGAGATCGCCGGCACCGGCCGCGCCGACGCCGAGCCGCTCGGAGCGGCGGTCGACGCGACGCTCGATCTGCTCGCGGGCCGGCTGCCGCGCCGCGCCGCGAGCGTGCGCTAGACTCCCGCCACCATGCTGTCTCGAACGCTGCTCCGCGACTCGCCCGATCACGTGCGCGAGCTCCTGAAGGCACGCGCTGCCGACGTCGGTGAGGTCGATCGCTGGCACCGACTGGACGGGCAGCGTCGCGCCTGCCTGACCGAGCTCGAAGAGCTCCTAAGGCAGCGCAACGAGGCGAGCAAGGCGATCGGTGCGCTCAAGAAAAAGGGCGAGGATGCCTCGGCTGCGATCGAGCGGGTCGCCGAGCTCAAAGGTCGTATACCAGAGCTCGAGGCGGAGAGCGCCACGGTCGAGGAGGAGCTGCGGGATCTCGAGCTCACCCTGCCGAATCTGCCGCACGAGAGCGTCCCCCGCGGCGACGACGAGTCCGCGAATCGGGTCGAGCGGGTGGTCGGCGAGCCGCGCTCGTTCGACTTCGAGGTACAGGCCCACTGGGACCTCGGTCCGGCACTTGGCATCCTGGATTTCGAGCGCGCGGCGAAGGTTGCCGGCGCGCGCTTCACCACGTACTTCGGCGCCGGCGCCCGCCTCGAGCGGTCGCTGATCAACTTCATGCTCGACCTGCACACCGGCGAGCATGGCTACCGCGAGACGCTGCCGCCGTTCATCGTCAACAGCGACGCTCTGATCGGTACCGGTCAGCTGCCCAAGTTCGGTGAGGATCTCTTTCGGCTCGAGGGGCACCGCTACTACCTGGTGCCGACCGCCGAGGTGCCGCTCACCAACCTCTATCGCGAGGAGATCCTGGCCGAGGCCGACCTGCCGATTCGGATGACCGCGTTCACTCCCTGCTTCCGGGCCGAGGCCGGCTCGCACGGCAAGGACGTGCGCGGCCTGATCCGTCAGCATCAGTTCAACAAGGTCGAGCTGGTGCAGCTGACGACGCCGGAGACCAGCTACGAGAGCCTCGAAGCGCTCACCGGTCACGCCGAGCGGGTGCTGCAGCTGCTCGGGCTGCCCTACCGAGTCGTCACGCTCGCGACCGGCGACATGGGGGTGTCAGCCGCCAAGACGTACGACATCGAGGTCTGGCTGCCGGGCCAGGACGCCTACCGCGAGATTTCGTCGTGCAGCAACTGCGAGGCGTATCAGGCCCGCCGCGCGGGCCTCCGATATCGACCCGAGAGCGGCGACGGTAAGGCGTCGAAGCCGCGGTTCCTGCACACGCTCAACGGCTCGGGCCTCGCGGTCGGGCGAACGGTCGTCGCGGTGCTCGAGAACTATCAGGAGCGGGACGGCTCGGTGACGGTCCCGGAGGCGCTGAGGCCCTATATGGGCTGTGATCGTATCGAAGCCGGCGGCTGAGCCCGCATCCCCCGGAGGCCGGAAGGAGGGGCCGCCCGGTAGGCCCTCACAAGGCTTGGAATCTATGCGCCCCTGAGGGTGTTTACTGAGCGTGGGAGGGGTTTCTGCTATCATCCGGGACATCCCCGAATCCGCGAGGTGCGGTCACCCTTGCCGAGGGGCGTAAACGTATGCGTCGAACACTGCCCGTTTTGCTCGTTGCCCTGCTGCTCGCTTTGGCGGTTCAGCCGCTGGTCGCTGGGGAGCCCAGCTTGCGCGAGATCGAGCTCATGACGCTCGAGCTCGAGCGGGTCTTTCAGCCCCTCGCCGGCGCGATCGACGCTCGCGATGTGGTCCTGAAGAAGCACCGGCGCGACCTCTATTCGCTGAGCTATCCGCTGACGACCTCGGAGCGCCCTGTCCGGCGCGCCAAGCGTCGTGACGACGACAAGATGCTTCGGACTCTTTCGTGCGGGCACATGCTGTCCGAGCCGGCGACTCCCTCGAGCGTGTCGACC
>JAJCXP010000048.1 GCA_029263375.1 Acidobacteriota bacterium
GATCTCGCCTTTCAACTTCCCGCTGGCGCTCGCCGCCGGCATGGTCGGTGGCGCGCTGGTGACCGGCAACACCGTGGTGCTCAAGCCGTCGCAGGACGCGCCGCTGAGCGGCGCCCTCCTGGCCGAGGTTCTCTGGCACGCCGGGGTGCCCCGGGACGTGCTGCACCTGGTGATGGGGCCAGGGAGCTCGGTCGGCGAGGCGATGCTCGGTAGCTCGCAGATCCAGGGGATCGCGTTCACCGGCTCGTTCGAGGTCGGCATGCGGATCCACGGCTCGCTGTCGCGCACCTGGCCGAAGCCGGTGATCATCGAGATGGGTGGCAAGAACCCGACCGTGGTCACCGCCGCGGCCGACCTCGAGGCGGCGGCCCTGGCGACGGCGCGCTCCGCCTTCGGCTTCGGCGGCCAGAAGTGCAGCGCCTGCTCACGGGTCTACGTGGAGGGAGCGGTCGCGGAAACGTTCGTGAAGCTGCTGATCGCCGCGGCCGAGTCGATGACCGTCGGCCGACCTCTCACCGCGGACGTTTACCTGGGACCACTGATTCACGAGCGCGCGGTCGACAGCTTCCGCGCCTACGTTGCCGGGGTCGAGGCCGCCGGCGGCGAGATCCTCACCGGCGGCCGCACGCTGACCGACGGCGAGCTCGCGCACGGCAACTATGTCGAGCCGACGGTCGCCCGTCTACCCGATCCCGAGCATCCCTACTTCTCGGAGGAGATGTTCGTGCCGCTGCTCCTGGTCCAGGAAGTGTCCAGCCTCGACCACGCACTCGAGCTGTGCAACCGCGCGCCCTACGGTCTGACTGCCGGCATCTTCAGCCGGGATTCAGATGAGGTCCAACGCTTCCTCGACGGCATCGAGGCCGGTGTGCTGTACGTCAATCGCAAGAGCGGCTCGACCACCGGCGCCTGGCCCGGCGTCAACCCGTTCGGCGGCTGGAAAGCCTCCGGCGGCACCGGCCCGGCGGCGCTCGGACCGCACTACCTGCTCAAGTTCCTGCGCGAGCAGAGCCGCACCGTCAACGACGTCGAGCTCGAGCCCGAATGACCGCGGAACGGCCGGCCAAGCTGATGTCGATGGCGCAAGCTGTGCGCCGTTTCGTGCACGACGGCGACTGCGTCGCGATCGAAGGCTTCACCCACCTTATCGGCTTCGCGGCCGGCCACGAGATCATCCGTCAGAAGCGCCGCGACCTGACGCTGTGCCGGCTGACTCCCGACGTAATCTACGATCAGATGATCGCCGCCGGCTGCGCGCGCAAGCTGGTCTTCAGCTGGGCCGGCAATCCGGGCGCCGGCTCGCTCTACGCTTTCCGGCGTGCGGTCGAGCAAGACCAGCCGGCGCCGCTCGAGCTCGAGGAGTACACCCACTTCGGATTGGTCGCGCGCTACGCCGCCGGCGCTGCCCGGCTGCCTTTCATGCCGCTGCGCGGCTTCGCCGGCAGCGACCTGGTGGCGGTCAACCCCGAGATCCGGACAATGCGCTGCCCGTTCACGGGCGAGGAGCTGGCGGCCGTTTCCGCACTGCAGCCCGATGTCACGTTCATATCCGCGCAGCGCGCCGCCCTCGACGGCAGCGCGCAGGTCTGGGGCCTCGTAGGCGTTCAGCGCGAGGCCGCTTTCGCGGCCAAGCACGTCGTCGTGGTGGTCGAGGAGATCGTCGACGAGGCGGTGATTCGCTCCGATCCCAACCGCACGCTGATCCCGGGATTCGTGGTCAGCGCCATCGTGCACGAGCCCTGGGGCTGCCACCCCTCGTTCGCCCAGGGGTACTACGACCGCGACAACGACTTCTACGTCGGCTGGGGCGAGATCTCGCGCGATCGGCAGCGGCTCGAGAGCTACCTCGACGAATGGGTCCACGGCGTCTCCGGTCGTGCCGAATACGTGGAACGCCTCGGCGGCGACCTCGAGCGGCTACGCTGCGCGCCGGCCTTCGCCGCTCCGGTCAGCTACGGAGCCGAATGAACCCGATGGCTCACGACCAGCGCTCGCCCGACTACACTCGCCGTGAGCTGATGGCGTGCCAGGCGGCGCGGCAGCTGACCGACGGCGAGGTGGTCTTCGTCGGCATCGGCCTGCCGAATCTGGCGTGCAACCTGGCACGGCGGCGGCACGCGCCCGGCCTGGTCCTGATCTACGAGTCGGGAGCGGTCGGATCAGTTCCCCAACGCCCTCCGGTGTCGATCGGCGACCCGCAGCTGGTGCGCGGCGCGCTCAGCGTCTGCTCAATGGCCGAGGTCTTCTACAGCTATCTGCACGGCGGTCGGATCGATGTCGGCTTCCTGCAGGGCGCTCAGATCGATCGCTACGGCAATCTGAACACGACCGTGATCGGCGACTACGCGCAGCCGACCGTGCGCCTACCGGGCAGCGGCGGCGCTTGCGAGATTGCCCTCCACGCGCGCCGGGTGGTGGTGATCGCGCCCCAGAGCCGGCGGTCGTTTCCCGAGCGGGTCGACTTCGTGACGTCACCGGGGCACACGCCCGAGGGCGGCGATCGCAGCGGAGCGGGAGCGGGACCGGTCGCCGTGATCACCGACCTGGCCTGCTACGGCTTCGATCGCGGCGAGATGATCCTGACCTCGCTGCACCCCGGGGTGACCTTGGAGGAGGTGCGCGACAACATCGGCTGGGAAGTGCGCCAAGCGCCGGAGGTGGGCGCCACCGAGGCGCCGGCCGCCGAGGAGCTCCGGCTGCTGCGCGAGGAGCTGGATCCGGAGGGGCTCTTCCTGTGAGTCGCGCCCACCACTGGCGGTCGCAGATCGCCGCCACGCTCGCGATGGCGTTCCTTCCCGGCGCTCTCGCGGCGTTCGATCTCTCCCAGGTGGTCCGCACGCGACTCGACAACGGTCTCACCGTCCTGGTCCTCGAAGAGCACGCCCTGCCGCTGGTGAGCGTGCAGATGCTCTACAAGGTCGGGGCGCGCGACGAAGTCACCGGGCGCACCGGGCTCGCGCACTTCGTCGAACACATGGCGTTCCGGGCGACCGAGCGCTTCCCCGGCACCGAGGTCGTCAGCCGGATCTACGGCGTCGGCGGCGAGTGGCACGCCTACACCTGGATCGACCAGACGACCTACTACGAGACGGTGCCGAGCACCGAGCTGCCGCTGGTGCTCGACATCGAGGCCGACCGCATGGCGCGCCTGCTGCTCCCGGCGGACGAGGTCGAGGCCGAGCGCGGCGCGGTGCTCGCCGAACTCCACGGCTATGAGAACGACCCGACGACCGTCCTCAAGGACGCGGTGCTCGCGACCTCGTTCCTGCACCATCCCTACCGGAACAACACCATCGGTTGGCCGAGCGACGTCGAGCGCCTGACCCGCGACGACATCGAGGCGTTCTACCAGGCTCACTACCGACCCGCGAACGCCGTTCTGGCGGTGGTCGGGGATGTCGAGGCCGGGGCGGTGCTGGCCGCGGTGCGCGAGCGCTTCGGTGCTCTTCAGGGCGGCGAGCCGAGCCCGCCGCCGCGCACCATCGAGCCGCTGCAACTCGGCGAGCGCCGGGTGACGCTCCGCCTGCCGCGCGGCGCAGGCCGGTTCGAGATCGCCTACCGGGCGCCCGCGGCGTCGAGCCCCGACTATCCTGCGTTCCTCCTGCTCCAGGAACTTCTGGGCGGCAGCGGCGGCGTGAACTTTCTGCAAGCGACCTTCGGCACGGAGGTCGACGGAACCTACCTCCTCGGCAAGATCGGCGAGGACCTGGTGACCTGGGTCCCTCCCTCCGCTCATCCCTACGTGCTGACCATCGCCGGCGACCGGGGCGAGCGGTCGGCGGAGGACGTCGAGCGAGTGATCGAGTCGCGGCTCGCGATGCTTCGGACCCA
>JAJCXP010000049.1 GCA_029263375.1 Acidobacteriota bacterium
GACTTCGTCCAGGCGCAGGGTCGCGCCACCGAGAATCTCGCCAACTACGAGGAGTGGCTGCGCGCCGCCTACGGCGACACCTTCGCCGAGACCTTCCCGATGGAGTACGGCTGGAAGTATCACAGCCTGCCGGCCGCCCGCATGAGCACCGATTGGCTCGGCCCGCGCCTCTACCGGCCGAAGCTCGAGGAGGTCCTGAATGGCGCTCTGGCGCCCGCGACCGCCGATGTCCATTACGTGAGCCACTTTCGCTACCCGAGCGAGGGCGGGTTCGAGTCGTACGTACGGCCATTCGCCCAGTCCTCGACGCTCGAGCTCGGCAAGGAGGTTGCGGCGATCGATCCGAAGAGCCGGCGAATCTCTTTCGCCGACGGTGGCGCGGTCGACTACGACCAGCTGATCTCCTCGCTGCCGCTACCCGAGCTGGTGCCGAAGATCGCCGGCGCCCCGGACGACGTGGTCGAAGCGGCCGCGACTCTCGCCTGCACGACCTGCGTGATCGTCAACCTCGGCCTCGCGCGGCCCGATCTGTCCGCGAGCCACTGGACCTATTTCTACGATCGCGACTTCACCGTCACCCGAGCGAGCTTTCCGCACATGTTCTCGCCGGGCAACGTCCCCGAGGGTTGCGGCAGCATCCAGGCCGAGGTCTATTTCTCGAGCAAGTACCGGCCTCTCGACCGGCGGCCGGAGGAGTTGATCGAGCCGGTGATCGACGATTTCAGACGCTGCGGCCTGATCCGCGACGACGACGAGATTCTCTTCCGCGAAGCCCGTTTGATTCCGTACGCCAACGTGATCTTCGACCTCGACCGGGCGGCGGCGGTCGAGAGCGTTCACGGCTTTCTCGACGATCTCGGCATCCGCTACGCCGGCCGCTACGGGCTGTGGGGCTATCAGTGGACGGACGAGTCGTTCGTCAGCGGGGAAGAGGCGGTTGCCGATGGCTGATCAGGCCCGCGAGTCCCAGAGCACGTCGCCCACGCCGCGCTGAGCGTTCTCATAGCGCGCCATCACGAACAGCAGGTCCGACAACCGGTTCAGGTAGGGAATCACCTGCTTGCCTATGTCCTCTTCGCAGATCAGCGCCACGCAGTCCCGCTCCGCCCGGCGGCAGACGGTGCGCGCCACGTGTAGCGCCGCGGCGCCCGGCGAGCCGCCCGGCAGGATGAAATTCTCGAGCGGCGGCAGCTCTTCGGAGAGCCGGTCGATGACGGCTTCGAGCTCGGCGACGTGCTTGTCCTCGATCTCCGGCACCGGCATCCGCTCCTTGTCCTCTTGCAGGATGCAGAGGTCAGAGCCGAGGTGGAAGAGCTCGTTCTGGATCGGGCCGAGCGCCGCGGCCAGCGTGTCGGACAGACCGGTCGCCAGGGCGACACCGATTGTGGAGTTCAGCTCGTCGACGGTGCCGTAGGCGATGATCCGGAGCGAGTCCTTCGATATCCGCTGCCCGCCGCCGAGAGCGGTGTTGCCCTCGTCGCCGGTGCGGGTGTAGACCTTGGTGATTCGCGGCATGGCGGTGACAGGATACTCAACTCCGGCGGCCGGCAACGAATCTGCCGCCGCGGCGTCCCTTTGAAACATCGACGCCCGGTCCGTCGTAGTTGATCCCAGGAGGTAACGCCCGTGTTCGAGCTCATGGCCCTGGTGTCGCTCATCTTCGTCGGAATCATCATTCTGACACTGTTCGCAGCGGTCGGCTTCGTCTTGAAGGTCGCCTTCAAGCTCGTGCTGCTGCCGGTCACGCTGCTCTTGTGGTTGGTCAAGGGCATCCTGCTCCTGGTGGGCATCGCGCTCGCGATCGCGTTCGCACCGGTGGCCCTCGTCCTGCTTCTGGTCGCTCTGCCCCTGCTGCTGATCGCCGGCCTGTTCGGCGCCGGTTTCGCACTGGTTACCTAGGACCGATCACACCTAGGTGATCGTCTCCCGCACCACTTCTTCGATCGAGGTCAGCCCCTCGCGGATCTTCTGCAGGCCGCTGCGACGCAAGGTGATCATGCCGTTCTTGATCGCCATCTGACGCAGCTCGAACGCGCTGGCGCCCGACAGGATCAGCTCGCGGATCTCCTCTTCGACCGACATCACCTCGTACAGGCCGACCCGGCCCTTGTAGCCGGTGCCGCTGCAGGTGTCACAGCCCCGGCCGCGGAACGGCTGGATGTTCGACACTTCGTCCTGCGCGAAGCCGACGTTTGTGAGGGCCTGGTCGGGCACTTTGTGCGGCTCCTTGCACTGGTTGCAGATCCGGCGCACCAGGCGCTGGGCGACCACCATGTGCACCGAGCTCGCCACCAGGAACGGCTCGATGCCCATGTTCATCAGGCGGTTGATCGACGACGGGGCGTCGTTGGTATGCAGAGTCGAGAACACCAGATGGCCGGTCATCGCGGCCTTGATCGCCACCTCGGCGGTCTCGAAGTCGCGGATCTCACCGACCAGGACGATGTTCGGGTCCTGGCGCAGGAAGGAGCGCAACGAGGTCGCGAAGTTGAGGCCGATCGACTCCTTCATCTGCACCTGGTTGATGCCGGGCAGATTGAACTCGACCGGATCCTCCGCGGTCATGATGTTGGTCTCGGGGGAGTTCACCCGCGAGATCGCGGAGTAGAGGGTGTTCGTCTTACCGGAGCCGGTCGGGCCGGTCACCAGGACCATGCCGTAGGGACGGAAGATCGCGCTTTCGAAAGTGCGCAGCGATTCGACCTCGAAGCCGAGCCGCGTCATGTCGAGCATCAGATTGTCCTTGTCGAGCAGACGGAGGACGATCTTCTCGCCGAAGATGGTCGGCAGGACCGAGACGCGGAAGTCGATGTCGCGCACCTTGCCGTGGATCCTGGTCTTGATCTTGATGCGGCCGTCCTGCGGCAGGCGCTTCTCGGCGATGTCCAGCTTGGCCATGATCTTGAGCCGGCTGGTGATCGCCTCCTTGAGCTTGAGCGGTGGCCGCATCATCTCGTAGAGGATGCCGTCGATCCGGTAGCGGATCCGGTACTCCTTCTCGTACGGCTCGATGTGGATGTCGGAGGCGTCGCGCTTGATCGCGTCGGTCAGGAAGATGTTGACCAGCCGGACGACCGGCGCTTCCTCGGACTGCGCCTCGAGAGCGGCGAGGTCCATCTCCTCTTCGTCGTCGAGCACCTCGAGGTCGGCGTCCTCGCCTTCCACCAGGTCTTCCATGACCTTCTTGAGCTCGATCGAGTGGGTGCTGCCGTAGTACTTGTCGATCGCATCGGTGAGCGCCGTCTCGGATGCCACCACCGGCTCGACGTTGTAGCCGGTCATGAACTTGATGTCGTCCATCGCGAACACGTTGGTGGGATCCACCATCGCGATGGTCAGCTTGGCGCCGGCCTTGGAGACCGGCAGGATCGTGTACTTGCGGCAGACGTCGGGCGGGATGATCTTGAGGATCGTCTCGTCCACCTCGACATCGGCGAGCGCGATCGCCGGCACGCCGTAGCGCTGCGACAGGAACTCGACCAGCTCGTCGTCGTCCAGCATCCCCAGCTTGATCAGATGGGTGCCGATTCGCCCGCCGTCCCTCTTTTGGGTGGCGAGCGCCTCCTCGAGCTGTTGCTGAGTGATTTTTTCGGCTTGTACCAGTTGCTCGCCGATGCGACTCACGGCACTCCCCTCTCGATCAGATGACGCAAAGTGTGGGCTCGACCTTCCAGAAGTGCGAAGGGGCCGACAGACGCACCCTAGCGCCGGACCGGAAATCTGGCTGTGAAATCGCTCACGGTCCGCCGTTTTTGCGGGCGGTCGAGCGAGAGTCGAGTCCGCGGGCGCCTAGCCCGCCGGGCGGCCCGGGGCGCCCGCCATCAGTTCGAGCGCCCGATCCACGACCGCCGACGGTGGGATCTCGAGCAGACACGCCTTGGGCTCGTCGAAGCGCTTGTAGCAGAAGCTGCACGGCAGCCGCTTCCAGAGTGCGCCGCCAGGGGCGCGATACGGCCCGTTGCGTTCCGGGTCCGTGGGCCCCATCAGGCAGAGCACCGGCGCGCCGAGCGCGTGCGCCAGGTGCACCGGTCCGGTGTCGCCCCCGAGGACCAGCGCCGCGCCGCGCAGCATGGCTGTCAGGTGCTCGAGTCCGCCGGGGCCGACGATGCGCGCTCGACCGCCGCTGGCGGCTGCGACCTCTTCGGCCAGCGGCTCCTCGCCCGGTCCCGGCAGGATCCGGCTCTCGAGGCCGTTTGCGCCGAGCGCCGCGGCCACTTCGCCCCACCAGGTGGTCGGATACCGCTTGTTGTCCCAGCCGGCGCCGGGGAGGATGGCGGCGTACGGCTCGCCGTTCGCGGAATCGGCTCGCGCCTCGGGGAAGAGCTGCTCGCCGCCGAAGTCGGCGGGCTCGATCGGCAGCCCGAGCGGCGCCAGCACCGATAGCGATCGGTCGACGGCGTGGACGCCGACCGCGTCGGCCCCCTCGCTCAGCCAGATGACGCTCGACGGCTCGCGCCGATCGCCGCGCGACAGCCCGATCCGGCGGTCGGCCATGGACATGGCGACGATCGCGCCCGCCTTGTGGTTGCCCATCAGATCGAGCGCCACGTCGGCCGAGAAGGCGGCGACCCGGCGTCCGAAGTCGCGCACCTCACGCAGGGTGGCAGCCGAGAGCGGCTGCTTGCGCCAGCGCTTGGTGCGCACCACGATCACCTGGTCGAGGTCCGGATGGCCTACCAGCAGCGGTGCGAACGGCTCCTCGACCACCCAGCCCAAGGTCGCCTCAGGCAGATGCCGGCGCAGCGCCGTCAGCACGGGCAGCGCGTGCACGATATCGCCCAGGGCGCTGGTGCGGACGATCAGTATCTTGGAGTTGGACGCCAGCACGCGGGAGCGTTCAGCGAGATCGAGGAGCGGCCCTCGGAATTGCGGTGAGGGGATGGCGCGGCTGAACCATGACGGAGATGACGGTCAGTCCGGCAGCGCCTTGATCGATCCGATCAGGTCGGTGGTCGAGTGGTCCTTGGGGTCGCCGACCAACGCCGTGCGGCCGCCGTAGGCGCGCACCACCTCGTACTCGGGCACCTTCTCGGGGGTCTCGTAGTCGGGCCCCTTGCAGTGGATGTCGGGCCGCACCTCGGCGAGCAGCTCGGCGGGGGTGTCGCCCTCGAACACGACTACGAAGTCGACCGGCTCGAGTGCCGCCAGCAGCTCGGCGCGCTCGGCGGCGGGCACGATCGGCCGGCCCGGTCCCTTGAGCCGCTCGACCGAAGCGTCCTCGTTGATGGCCACCACCAGGATGTCGCCCTGCGCGCGAGCGGCCCGCAGGTAGCGCAGATGGCCCACGTGCAGCACGTCGAAGTGGCCGTTGGCGAAGGCGACGCGGCGGCCCTGCCGTTTGAGCTCGCCGACCCTCCGGGCGAGGTCGGGGACGCTCAGGATGCGGCCCATGCGAGCTCCTCCAGCGGTCGAGGGTCGGATCTGACCGCCGCAACCAGCTCGGCGGGCGACAAGGTCGCCGTGCCGAGCTTCATCACCACCACGCCGGCGGCGTAGTTGGCCAGCAGCGACGCCTCGATCGGGCTGGCACCGGCCGCGGTGGCGAGCGCCAGCGTGCCGATCACCGTGTCGCCGGCTCCGGTCACGTCCGCCACCTGCTCGGTGCCGTGGACCGGGATGTGAGCGGCGCCCCCGGCGGCGAACAGGGTCATGCCGTGACTGCCGCGTGTGATCAGCAGGAAGCCGGCGTCGAGGGATCTGCGCAGGTTCTCACCGGCGGCGTCGAGGTCGTCGCACTCCGGCTCGCGTCGATGGAGCAGGGCGAACGCCTCCTCTTCGTTCGGGGTCGCGCCGTCGACACCGGTGAAATCTTGCAGTCGGTAGCGGCTGTCGCACAGCACGACGCCGTCAGTCCCGAGCGCGGCGCGGACCGACTCGGTCATGTCGGGCGTCACCGCGCCGTAGCCATAGTCGCTCAGTACGGCGACCGACGCCTGAGCGGCCCACTCCTCTAGACGCGCCGCGAACGCGGCGCGGATGCCATCGTCGAGCTCGAGCTCACCCTCGATGTCGTAGCGGACGATCTGCTGTCTAGCCGAATGCTCACC
>JAJCXP010000050.1 GCA_029263375.1 Acidobacteriota bacterium
GCTTCGGCGGCCAGCTCCTCCGGCGCCACCACACGATTGTAGAGGCCGATCCGATGGGCCTCCCGGGCGTCGATGAAGTCGCCGGTCATCAGAAGCTCCAGCGCTCGCCCCTGACCGACCAGCCGCGGCAGCAGCCACGACGCGCCCATGTCGGCGCCGGAGAGACCGACCTTGGTGAACAGGAACGCGATCTTCGCCTTCTCGGATGCGATCCGCACGTCGCAGGCGCTGGCGATGACCGAGCCCGCTCCGGCGACCGTGCCATTGAGCGCGCCGACGATCGGTCGCCGGCAGCGCAGCATGGCCAGGATCAGGTCGCCGGTCATACGCGTGAAGTTGAGCAGTCCGCGGTAGTCGAGCTCGAACAGCGCGCCGATGATGTCTTCGACATCGCCGCCGGAACAGAATGCGCGCCCCGAGCCGGTCAGTAGGATCGAGCGCACGCCGGGCTCGGTGTCGAGCTGCCGCAGCGTGTCGCGCAGCTCACCGTAGACCTCGAAGGTGAGCGCGTTCAGGCGCTCGGGACGGTTGAGGGTGATCGTCGCGACACCGCTCTCCTCGTCCAGCTCGTACAGGAAGGATCCAGGCTCGATCGTCATCGGTCGGTCCTCAGCTCGGCAGCACCGCGGTGCCCTCGATCTCGACCAGGGCGCCGGGCTCGAGCAGCGACTTGACCTCGACCAGCGACATCGCCGGAAAGTGCTTGCCCATCACGCCGCGGTACGCCTTGCCCACCGCCGCGAGCTTCTTGATGTAGAGCTCCTTGTCGGTCACGAAGATCGTCAGTCGGGCCAGATTCTCGGGCGTGCCGCCCGCGGTCCTGACCACCACCGCGACGTTGCGCAGCGCCTGACGGAACTGCTTCACGAAGTCCTTGCCGACCAGCTCCTGCTCCTGATTCCAGCCGATCTGACCGGCGACGAACAGCAGCCGCCCGCCTGTCGGCGCCAGCATGCCGTTCGAATAGCCACGCGGCGGGCCGAGCTCGAGTGGATTGATCGGTAGCATCTCCCTCACGACTGCACCCCCCCACCGTCGAGTACCAGCGACTGGCCGGTGACGCCCTTGGCGCGCTCGTCGCAAAGCGAAAGCACGAGGTAGGCGACCTCCTCCGGCTCCATCAATCTCCGCTGCGGCGACATCGCGCGCAGATTCTTCATCACCAGCTCGACATCGTGCCCGGTCTTCTCGACGATGTTGGCCACCGAGCCTTCGGTCATCGGCGTATCGACGTAGCCCGGGCAGATCGCGTTGACCGTGACGCCGGAGGTCGCGACCTCGGCGGCGACCGAACGCGTGAAGCCGATCACCGCGTGCTTCGAAGCCGAGTAGGCCGAGATGTAGGCGGCGCCTATCTTGCCGGCGATCGACGCGACGTTGATCACCCGGCCCCACCGGCGCTCGACCATCGGCCCGAGGAACGCCTGGGTACAGAGGAAGGTGCCGGTAGCGTTGATCGCCATGATCAGATTCCACTCCTCCAGGGTGAGCGACTTGAGCGGCGCGCTGCGCGCGATGCCGGCGTTGTTGACCAGTATGTCGACGACGCCGAGGCGCTCGATCGCGGCTGCCGCCAGCGCGCGCACCTGCTCCGGATCGCTCACGTCGCACGGCACCGCGAAAGCCTCGCCACCAGCGGCGCGCAGCCGCTCGGCAACCGACTCGATCTCATCGACACTGCGCGCGCTGACCACGACCTTCGCCCCCTCGGCGACCAGCGCCTCGGCCACCGCCACGCCGATACCGCGGCCGCCACCGGTGATCACGGCAGAGCGGCCGTCCAGTCGTTGCGCTGCGGCTGTGGTCATTCCTCTCCCTCCTCCTCGCCGAGCCGCGCGAGAATCGCCTCCTCGAGGCACCGGCCCAGAATCTCGATCGTCTCACGTCCTTCCTCGGAAGTCGCCTCGGCCGGCGCCCCGAAGTACGCCTCGGGACCGCCGGCCTCCTCGAACGATCTCTTGCCGTCGCGGATCGCGTGCGACAGCGACGCCGGATTCGGTTCGAGGGCCACGCGCACCTCCTCGCGCACCGTGTCGGGGCGCGCCGCCATCACCACCGAGCCCTCGAACCTACCGGCGTGGCAAGCGCCGCTCTTGAACTCGTCGGTGAGCCGCAGCGCCCAGGGCTTGCGGGTCAGGTCGGGAAAGGCCACCGCCTGCCCGCGCCGCTCGAGCTCGGACGCCGCTACGTGAAGCGAGCCGAGGTGCGCGGGATCGAGATGAGCGTTGGCGATCGCCAGGCAGCGCCACCCCCGTGCCGCCAGGCTCGAACCGACGTCGACGATCAGGGCGCTCACCGTTTCGGGACGGACCGAGATGGTGCCGGCGAAGCCGGCCGCGAACGGCGCCGCGGAGTAGTCGATCGCCGGCAGGATCAGCGGCTGCCAGCCGCCGGCCCGAAGGCTGGTCGCGGCCGCCTCGGCCATCGCCATCGCGATGACGCCGTCCGTCGACAGCGGCAGATGGGGCCCGTGCGCCTCCACCGCTCCGGTCGGTAGGATCGCGACCATGCGCTCAGGGTCCAGGGAATCGACCTCGGTCCAGGTGAGCTCGGACAGACGGTAGGTCCGCACCGAAGCGACGATAACACGCGGCCGGGCCTTACTCCTCCGTAGCCGGTGGTGGCGCAAGCCACGCTCGACCGAATGCCGTGAGTTAGCATCCGAAGCGTGAACGATCTTCTCGCCGGCTACCCGTGCGTCATCGAGCTGCCGCTCGAATGGGGCGACATGGACGCCTTCCAGCACGTCAACAACACCGTTTACTTCCGGTGGTTCGAGAGCGCCCGGATCGCCTATTTCGAGGCCGTCGGGCTGCTCGACTCGATGGAGCGCACCGGCGTCGGCCCGATCCTGGCTTCGACCGACTGCCGCTTCCGGATCCCGCTCGACTATCCCGATACGGTCTCGGTCGGCGCGCGCGTGCCGAGTGTCGGCGGCGACCGTTTCGTGATGGAGTATCTGGTGGTCGGGCAACGGAGCGGCAAGGCGGCAGCCAACGGCTCGGGACTGATCGTGACCTACGACTACCAGGCCGGGAAGAAGGCGCCGCTGCCCGCTGAGCTGCTCCAGAGTCTGCGCACGCTCGAAGCGAAGGTCGGCAATCAACCGACCGAGATGCCCAGGAGCTCATAAGTGCGGTTCGTGGTCGACGATGATGTCTGGCGGCGCTTCCCAGGGCTGCGTATCGTCCTGGTCTGGGCCGCTCAGATCGACAATCGAGCCGAGCGTCCCGGAGTGGCGCGTGAACTGGATCGCGCGA
The DNA here is from genome assembly GCA_029263375.1 of Acidobacteriota bacterium. Taxonomy (GTDB): domain Bacteria; phylum Acidobacteriota; class Thermoanaerobaculia; order Multivoradales; family JAHEKO01; genus JAHEKO01. The sequence goes on from JAJCXP010000050.1 coordinate 3,261, forward strand.
TCAACACGCTCCAGACGGACTGGTCGCTGCCCAACCCGCAGTCGCACCCGCACATCGCCGCCTGGCGGGAGGCGATCCGCTCCACCGGCTTCTCGGGCAAGAAGTTCCCGAGCTCGATCGAGGCGCTCACCCGCCGCGTGGTCGGCGGCAAGGGGCTGGGGTCGATCAACCCGCTGGTCGATTTCTACAATGCTGTCTCACTCACCCACCTCGTGCCGGCCGGCGGCTGGGATCTCGACACCCTGGCGGCCGACAACCAGGCCGAGCTACGCCTCTGCCTGGCCGCCGGCGGCGAGCGATTCCGCGCACTCGGCGCCGACGAGGCGGTCGCCGTCGAGCGCGGTGAAGCGGCCTATGTGGTCGGCGACCAGGTGGTCACACGCCACTTCGTCTGGCGACAGTCGGACCTCGGCAAGCTGACCCCCGAGACCCGGCGAGCTCTCCTGATCTCCGAGTGTCTGCAGGAGGTCCCCGAGTCGATCGCGCAGGAGGTCGCGGGCGCCCTCGCTGATGGTCTCGCCCGGCACTTCGGCGTCGGGGCGCAGACGGCAGTCGTCAGTGAGAGCTCGGGGGATCAGGAATGCCCCTGCTAGGCTTCGTGTCGCGCACCTGAGGTGCCGAGCTGCCATGACCTCCCCACCGATCTCACCGGACTTCCCGTTCGTATCAAAGTACGCCGACGTGCTCGGCTCGCGGATGCACTACGTCGACGAGGGGCCCGCAGACGGCGAGGTCTACCTCTTTCTCCACGGCAATCCAACGTGGTCCTATCTATGGCGCAACGTGATCCCCCACGTCTCGACCTTCGCGCGCGCGATCGCGGTCGACCTGATCGGCATGGGACGCTCGGAGAAGCCCGACATCGGCTACCGATTCTTCGATCACGCGCGCTACCTGGAGGCCTTCATCGAGGCGCTCGACCTCCGCGACGTCACCCTGGTGCTGCACGACTGGGGCTCGGCGCTCGGCTTTCACTACGCCCGGCGTCACGAGAACAACGTGCGCGCGATCGCCTTCACCGAGGCGATCCTGGCTCCGGCCCGCTGGCGCGACTTCCGCGGCGGCTTCAAGGCGGCCTTCAAGGTCTTCCGGGCACCGTTCGTGGGCGGCCTCGTGATCAGCGGCATGAACGTGTTCGTCAAGCGCGTGCTGCCGCAGACGGTCGTCCGCACGCTGACCCCCGGGGAGATGGCCCACTATCTCGAGCCGTACCCCACGTTCGCCAGCCGGAAGGCGGTTCGACAGTGGCCACGGGAGATTCCGATCGACGGCCACCCGGCGGATGTGCATGCGGCGGTCGCCGCGTACAACTCCTGGCTGCAGCGGACCGAGCTTCCGAAGCTGCTGCTCTTCGCACGGCCCGGCGCACTGATCCACAAGAAAGTCGTCGAGATGGCACGAGAGCGCTTCCCGAACCTCGAGACCGCGAACATCGGGCGCGGTCTGCACTTCGTCCAGGAGGACAATCCGCACGGCATCGGCGAGGCGATCGCCGGCTGGGCGGCGAGCCGCTCGTGATGCTTCCGTGAAACTCGGCGTGTAGCCTGGTGCGTGGTGGCATATGCGTAGAGTTCTGATCATCGAAGACGACCGCGACATCGCCCACCTCGTGCGTCTGCACCTGGGCGAGCTCGGCTGTGAGATCGAGATCCAGGCGGACGGGTTGCGCGGCATCGAGCGCGCCACCGCCGCAGCCTTCGACCTGGTGATTCTGGACCTGATGCTGCCGACGATCGACGGGCTGGAGGTCTGCCGGCGCCTGCGCGCCACGGACGACTACACGCCGATTCTGATGTTGACCTCGAAGACTACCGAGCTCGACCGGGTGCTCGGGCTCGAGATGGGCGCCGACGACTACCTGACCAAGCCCTTCAGCGTGCTCGAGCTGGTGGCTCGGGTCAAGGCGATCTTCCGCCGCGTCGAGGCGCTGAGCGGCAACGGCGACCAGCCGGCGCAGGGTCCGATCCAGTTCGACGGCCTGTCGATCGATCACGGCCGCCGGCGCGTCTCGGTGAACGGCGGCACCGTCCAGCTGACCGCCAAGGAGTTCGACCTGCTCTACTACTTCGCGCGTCATCCGGCACGTGTGTTCAGTCGATCCCAGCTGCTCGACCAGGTCTGGGGCTACGGCCACGACGGCTATGAGCACACCGTGAACTCGCACATCAATCGGCTACGCGCCAAGATCGAAGCCGACCCGTCGAATCCCCACTGGATCGTCACGGTCTGGGGGGTCGGCTACCGCTTTGCCGACACCGGGGAAGGTAGCTAGTCGCCGATGCTCAGGACCCTCTACAGCAAGTTGGCGATCGTCCTCGGCGTGATCCTGGCGCTACTCGGCGCGCTGTTCGCGTTCGCGACCCTCGTTTCGACCAGGACCTTCTTCGGCGAGATCAACCAGGGCCTGCACCGCGGTCTCGCCGCGCATCTCATCGAAGAGTCGCTGCCGATGAGTGACGGCGAGATCCAGACCGACGCCCTGGAGCACATCTTTCACCTGCTCATGGTGGTCAACCCCGCCATCGAGGTCTACCTGCTGGACGCCGACGGGGCGATCCTCGCCTACTCGGCGCCCGAGAACGTGGTCGTGCGCGAGCGGGTCGACCTGCGGCCGATCTCGGAGTTCCTGGCGCCGGCGAGCCGGCTGCCGATCTGGGGCGAGGATCCGCGCCACTCGCAACGACGGCGGGTCTTCTCGGCCGCGCCGCTGGGCTCCGCGGCCGATCCCGAGGGCTACCTCTACGTCGTCCTCGGCGGTGAGCAGCTCGACTCGGCGGTCCGCATGGTACGCGCCAGCCAGGGGCTACGCGTCGGCCTGGCGGCAGGCGGGCTGCTGGTGCTGTTCGGCCTGCTCGCCGGCCTCGTCCTGTTCGCATTCATCACCCGGCGGGTGAAGCGGCTCGACCGCCGGATGCAGGCGTTTCGCGAGAGCGATTTCGCCTCGGCGCCGGAACCGCTCGAGCCTGCCGCGAGCGAGGACGAGCTCACCCGACTCGAGGCAACCTTCCAGGAGATGGCCGCTCGCCTGGTCGGGCAGCTCGAGGAGCTGCGCAAGACCGACTCGCTGCGGCGCGAGCTGGTGGCCAACGTGTCGCACGACCTCAAGACTCCTCTGACATCACTCCAGGGCTACCTCGAGACGTTGCGCGTGATGTCGGACCTCGACCCCGAGGAACGCCGGCGCTATCTCGAGGTCGCGCTGCGGCAGACCCGACGGCTCGGTCGGCTGGTCAACGAGCTTCTCGAACTGGCCCGCCTCGACTCGGCGACGATCGAGATGCGCCGCGAGCCGTTGTCTTTGAGCGAGCTGGTTCAGGACGTGGCCCAGCAGTTCCAGCTCGCCGCGGGAGAGCGGCGCGTCGAGCTCGGCACCGACCTGCCCCAGGGCCTGGCGCTGGTGAACGGCGACATCGGCCTGATCTCGCGAGCGCTCGAGAACCTGATCGACAACGCCCTCCGCCATACGCCCGAGGGGGGGCGCGTCGTCGTGCGGGTGGTCGAAGCGCCGGCGGAGGTGGGCGTCATCGTCGAGGACACCGGTAGCGGCATCGAGAGCGAGGATCTGCCGCGGATCTTCGAGCGGTTCTTTCGTCAGCCTCAGGAAGAGAGCAACGGCGGCTCGGGCCTCGGGCTGGCGATCACCAAACGGATCGTCGAGCTGCACGGCTCACGCATCGAGGTCGAGAGTGCGCCTGGCGAGGGCTCGGCGTTCTCCTTCCGCCTGCCGGCTCCCGGCCCGTCCGACGTTCCGAAGACCGCAGCCGCGCGCTGACTCCGCCTTCGACCCCTCCTTCTCCTGTGCGCCCGTGATCAAAACGTGAGGTTTCCTGGATCGCGTCGTGATCCCGACGGGAGATTCTCGTCTGGGTCCCAGACAGGGGCCGATACGAATCAGAAGGAGATGCAACCTTGAAAAGAATCCGACACATCCTGACGATCGGCGCCCTGCTCACCGGAGCCGCTGCGGCTGCCCAGGCTCAGTGGCAGGTGACGATCACGAACGCCACCAACAACCAGATCGTCTCACCGCCGATCGTGGTCTCGCACAGCGCCTCGGTCGACATCTGGGAGGTCGGCCAACCGGCGTCTGACGCACTCGCCGCGGTCGCCGAGGATGCCGATCCGGTCGCGCTGCTCGACCTGCTCGGCTCGTTGGCGGGGGTCAACGACTTCGCCATTGCCAGCGATGTCCTGCTCCCGGGCCAATCGGTAACCCTCGAGATCGCTTCCGGCGCCCGCCTGTCGGCACTCGGCATGCTGGTCACCACCAACGACACGTTCTTCGGGCTCGACTCCGCATCGGTTCGCGGCGGCAACGCCTCGTTCTACGCACCGGCCTACGACGCCGGTAGCGAGCGCAATACTCAGCGTTGCGCGCACATCCCGGGACCGCCGTGCGGCAATCCGTTCGTTCGAGTGACGGGCGACGCGGAGGGCTTCGTTCACATCTCGCCCGGCATCCAGAAGAAGGCCCAGCTCAACCCGCGACTCCACGGCTGGGACAACCCCGTGGTCAAGGTCGTCGTCAACTAGGAACCGAACACCTTGCGGTCGCCAGCGACTTCCAGCGGCCGGTCCCCAGGGAGGGCTTGATGCCCT
>JAJCXP010000051.1 GCA_029263375.1 Acidobacteriota bacterium
CGGTCGCCTCGATCAGACACCCGCCGGGATATATCCAGGTCCCCTCGACGCTCGGGAGATTCGGCGAGGGCGGCAGCCAGGCGCGGCCGCATTCGGTCCAGGTCATTGATCGGGACCAGTCTTCCATTTCGATCACCCGCGGAGTCGCGCCCCAATCTTGGCGCCGCGCTTCGAGCAGGGCGAGCTCTCCCAGGGTGAGGCCGTGCCGGACCGGAATCTCGAAGGCGCCGATAAACGATTCGAAGTCGGGTCGCCGCGTGTTGCCCTCGATCACTTCCCCACCGAGCGGGTTGGGCCGATCGAGGATCCAGACTTCGCAGTCCGCGGACACCGCCGCTTCGGCCGCCCAGACCGCGGTCGCGGCGTAGGTGTAGTAGCGGCTGCCGACATCCTGGAGGTCGACAATCAGAAGGTCGAGGCCGTCAAAGGCAGCCGGATCGGGCCGCAGCGAGCTCTCGTCGTCACCGTAGAGCGACACGACGGGCACGCCGGTCCAGGGATCGGCGGCGTCCGACAACCCGACCATGTCCTGCTCGAGGCCATGGAAACCGTGCTCGGGCCCGAACAGGGCCTCCGGATCGGGCGCGCCGGCGCGTCGCAGAGCCAGGTGGATCGGCTCGAGCCGCTCCGAGTCGACGGAAGCCCCGTGCGCCAAGAGGCCGTAGCGCCGCCCACCCAGGCGATCCGCTCGGGTCAGCAGGACGTCCAGACCGGTGCGGATCATCGACTCGACTCGGAGCGCGCCGAGTCGCCCCGACCCTCGCGGTCGAAGTCGCCGCGCACGCCGCCGGTCTTGCGCTCGAGTCTCAGGTCGGTGATCACCGCCTCGCGCTCGACCGCCGTGACCATGTCGTAGAGCGCCAGGGAGGCCGCTGAGCAGGCGACCAGCGCTTCCATCTCGGCGCCGGTTCGAGCGGTCACCACCGTGCGGCTCCGGATCTCCACCCCACCCGGCGACGGCTCGATCTCCACCTGGACATCCTCGAGCCCCAACGGATGCGCGAGCGGGATCCACTCGGAGGTCCGCTTCGCGGCCTGCACCCCGGCGATCCGAGCCACTGCGTAGGCGTCTCCCTTGGGCAGCGCCGCGAGTTTGGCAACCGTCTCGTCGCTCAGAACGACCCGGCACGACGCCTCCGCGGTGCGCCGGGTGATCGGCTTCTCGGAGACGTCGACCATGCGGGCTCGGCCGCCCGAATCGAGGTGGCTGAAAGGCTTGTCGTGGCTCATCTCGAGGGGTCCAAAAGCAAGGCGCATGCTAGCATCCCGCCACTTTGCCGGACCTCCAGATCGCGGTCGTGATGCCGGTGCTCGACGAGGAGACAACCGTCGAGATGACGCTCCCGTCGCTGCTACGGGATGCGGATGAGGTGATCGTCAGCGACGGCGGCAGCCGCGATGGGACCGTCGAGATCGCGCGCCGGCTCGGCGCCAAGGTGGTCACGGGTTCCCCCGGCCGCGGCGTGCAGCTCAACCGCGGCGCGAAGGCGGCGGATGCCAGGATCCTGATCTTCGTCCACGCCGACACGGTCGTTCCGGAGGGCGCGATCGAGAGTGTCCGCCAGTCGATCGCGGATGGCGCCGTCGGGGGCGGCTTTTTCGTCGTATGGCGCTCCGAGCGCCGCATCCTCCGTCTCGGCGGCCGGCTGACCAACCTCCGCACGCGGCTGACACGCTGCCCGCTGGGCGACCAGGTTCAGTTCTGTCGGGCCGATGTCTTCCAGGATCTGGGCGGCTTCGAGCCCTGGCCGATCCTCGAAGACCTCGACTTCGCGCGGCGGCTCAAGCGGCACGGCCGCGTGGCACTGCTCGAGCCGGCGGTGACGACCTCCGTGCGCCGCTACCAGAAACGCGGCATCACCAGAACGATCGTCACCAACTGGCTGATCTGGGCGCTCTACTTCGTGGGCACCTCGCCCGAGCGGCTGGCGAGGCTCTATCGAAACGTCCGCTAGAAGGGGGACACAATACGTAATGCGTCACGCAATTTTGGAACGTCGCGCATTACGTATTGTGTCCCCCTTCTTCAGGGCGTGAACGGTGAACCCATCGTTGTCGGCTCCCGGTAGGAGACGCCAGGCGCCGGGAGCGAAGAGCCGCTCGGCGTGCGACACCTCGAGAAGCTCTCCTAGCGGCGCCGGGGCGAGATCGGTGGTGGTCGCCAGTAGCTGACGGATGACTCGTTCGTTCTCGTCGGGCTCGATCGAGCAGGTGATCGCCACCAGCAAACCACCGGGGCGAACCGCCTCGAGAGCGCCTTTCAACAGGCGCAGCCCCTCGCCCGCCAGCCGACCGATCTCACTCTCGGAAAGACGCCATTTCAGATCCGGGTGCCGCGCCAAGATGCCGGTACCCGAGCACGGCAGGTCGACGACCACGCGATCGAAGTGAGCGCCGAGCCCGGGAGCGGCCGCGTCGGCAAGCAGGATGGGGAGGGAACGGCTCAAACGCTGCCGGTTCGCGCGCAGCGTCGCGAGTCGCCTGGGCGCAACGTCCGCCGCAACCACCCGAACCGTCGGCTCCGCGGCGAGGAGCGCAAAGCTCTTGCCGCCCGGCGCGGCCGCGGCGTCGAGCACCCACTCGCCGGGGCGCGGCGCCGGCACCAGGGCCGCTGCCTGGCTGGCCTGATCCTGGATGTAGAAGTCGCCGTCGTCGTAGGCCGCGGTCGCGAGCGGGTCACCGGAGGTCACCTCGAGGGCCAGATCGGAGAGGGCTAGCCGGCGCGTCTCGACGCCCTCACGTGCGAGCCGAAGCGCGAGCGCATCGCGCCCGCCCCGATCGCCGAAGCTCAGCAGCTGATAGGCCGGCCGGCGATTGTTCGCGTCCAGGATCTCTCGAGCTCGTTTGTCGCCGAACGCCTTCGTCCAGCGCTCGACCAGGAAGCGCGGATGACTGGTCTCGATCGCCAGCCGTTCCATCGGATCCACAATGCCAACCGGCCACTCCTCGAGCCGGGGTGCGCGCGAGATCCGTCTCAGGACGGCGTTCACGAATCCCGCGCTGCGCGCGGCACGGCGGCGCGCCTCGTCGACCCCCTCCGACACCGCGGCGTAGCCCGGCACGCGATCGAGAAACAGAAGCTGGTAGGCCGCGACCCGGAGCGGCGCTAGCAGCTGACCTTCGATGCGGTCGGCCGGCCGGTTGGCGGCCACGGAGAGCACATGGTCGAGCCGCGTCTTCCAGCGCAGCGTGCCGTGGACGAGCTCCTGGAGAAGTCGGCGGTCGCGCGGGTCGAGTCGGTCACGCTCGGCCGCGAGATCCGCACCACCCGCCGAACCCGTGCCGAGCGCCCGATCGAGGTACAGAGCGGCGAGACGGCGGACGCCGCCATCGGTCAGAGCGCTCACTCGATCCGCGCCCCGATCTCGCTGCCGAACCGCTCGCCGACCTCGAGACGCTCGCCGTTCGCGAACTGCGCAGCGGGCAGCGCCTTGCGACCGGCGCGCTGCAGGATCTCGACGCCGAAGACGGTGTCGCCGCCACAGGCCACGGCGATTCGACCTTCGCGCAGGCCCAGGTAGGCGCCCGGCTCGCTCGAGGAGTCGCTGCCGTCCCCCTCCAGCGCCGCGCCGTCGCCGATCTTCACGGGCTCGCCGCGCAAGCTCGTACTCAGACCGGGCCAGGGTGTGTAGGCTCGCAGTCGGTCGTGGATCTCGCGGGCGCTGAGCGTCCAGTCGACGAGACCGTCGGCCTTGGTCAACATCGGCGCGAGAGTCGCGAGGGAGTCGTCCTGCGGCCGGGACTCGATCTCTCCGCGCTCGAGCAGGTCGAGCGTCTCGATCATCAGCGCCGCACCGGTCTCGGCGAGGCGTTCAGACAACTCGGGCGCGCTCTCCCCGGGGCCGATCTCGAGAGAGCGCTGGAGCAGGATCGGCCCGGAGTCGAGCCCCTTCTCCATCAGCATCGTCGTCACACCGGTCTCGGTTTCGCCGGTGGCGAGGGCCGCCTGGATCGGCGCCGCGCCGCGATACGCAGGCAGCAGCGAAGCGTGAAGGTTGATACACCCGAGCCGGGGAATGTCGAGCAGCTTCTGAGGAAAGATCTGGCCGAAGGCCACGACCACCGCGACCTCGGGCGCGTCGCCGGCAATGAGCTCGAGGAAGCTCCGGGCGCGCACGCGGTTCGGCTGCTCCACCGGAATGCCCCGCTCGAGTGCCCACTCGGCCACCGGCGGCTCCTGGAGCTTCCGTCCCCGACCGACCGGGCGCGCGGGTTGGCTGATTACCCGATACGGCGTCCGTCCGGCGCGCTCGAGGGCATTCAGGGTCGGGATCGCGAACCCGGGCGTGCCGAAGAAGATGAGTTTGCCGGACATCTCGCGGTCGAGCCTACTAGGGATGACCGCTCTTCTTCCGACCGCTTGTCGACAAGCGTCTGGCACCTGTCGCCGCCGGCCCTACTCCTGCGCCAGGTGCTGATCGACCTCTTCGAAGTAGTCCTTCGGCACCAGGACTTCGCGCGGCTTGCTGCCCTGCGGCGGGCCGAGCAGGCCATCCTGCTCCATGATGTCGACCAGCCGAGAGGCACGCGAGAATCCGACCCGGAGGCGCCGCTGGAGGAAGCTGGCCGAGGCCTGGCGCTCGGCGACCACCAGGCGCGCCGCCTCGTCGTACATGTCGTCGTCGCCGCCGCCGGCGGCGCTGCCGCGCTTCTCCTCGGGCGGCTCGAGCACCGCGGGATCGTAGTTGGGCTCGCCGCGCTTCTTGAGCCAGCGCACCACCCCGGCGGTCTCCTGTTCGGTGACCAGGGCGCCGTGAAGACGCATGACTCGCGAGGTCCCCGGCGGCATGAACAGCATGTCGCCCTTGCCGAGCAGCTTCTCGGCGCCGATCTGGTCCAGGATGGTCCGCGAGTCGTGGCGCGTGGCGGTGGCGTAGGCCATGCGGCACGGAAAGTTCGCCTTGATCGTGCCGGTGAGCACGTCCACCGAAGGCCGCTGGGTAGCGACGATCAGGTGAATGCCGACCGCGCGGGCCATCTGCGCCAGCCGGGCGATCGAGGTTTCGACGTCCGACGACGACACCATCATCAGGTCGGCGAGCTCGTCGATGATCACCACGTAGTAGGGCAGCGGCTTCAGATCCTCGTGGGAGATCTCGCTGTCGGCCTCGCTGAGGGCCAGTCGTTGCTGAACTTCTGGGTCGCGAATCGCCCGGTTGTAGAAATCGATCGAGCGCACGTGCACCTCGGCCAGCAACCGGTAGCGCCGCTCCATCTCGGCCACCGCCCAGCGCAACGCGTTGGCCGCCTTCTTGGGCTCGACAACCACCTCGGCCTTGAGGTGCGGGATGTTCCGGTAGACGCCCAGCTCGATCCGCTTCGGGTCGATGAAGATGAACTGCACCTGATCCCGGGTCGCCTTGTAGACCATCGATGTGATCATCGACTGCAGTCCGACGCTCTTGCCCGAGCCGGTGGCGCCGGCGACCAGCAGATGCGGCATCGTCGCGAGATCGCAGTAGTAGGGGTCGCCCTGGATCGTGGTGCCGATCGCCATCGTCAGCACCGAGCGCGACTTGGCGAACCCGTCCTGGCTCAGTAGGTGACCGAGCCGGATCACGCCGCGAGTCTCGTTCGGCACCTCCATGCCGAGCGTCGAGCGGCCGGGCATTCGATCGATGCGTACGGACTCCGCCTTGAGCGCCAGCGCGAGATCGTCCTGCAGGTTGACGATCTGACTCACCTTGACGCCGGGCGCCGGCTGGAACTCGAAGATGGTGACGACCGGCCCGGGGCTGATGCCCTCGACCGTGCCCTCGACCCCGAACTCGGCGCAGCGCGCTCGGATCACCTCACCGAGCTGCACCAGCTCGTCCTCCCGGAAGCTCGACTTGGTCGGCTCCAGGTTGAGCAGGTTTAGTGGCGGCCGATCGTCGGCCGAGGCGCCCTCGTCGGCCGGAAACGCGATCCGCCGCTGCTCGCGCGCCGGCTTCGACTTCGACTTCGGCGCAGGGACCTTCCCGGGTCCCGCCTTCACTTCGGGCCCGACCGCCACCTTGCGGATCGAGAACTCGGGCTCGCCCTCCTTCTTCGTCACCCGCAGCGGCAGATCGATCGCCGGTTCAGCCGCCGCCAGCGACACCGCATCTTCGCGCTCCGCCACGCGCTCCATGTGCTTGGTCACCACCCGGCGTCGCGCGTCACTCTTGCGCTGGCGCTCCCGGCGGCGCGACCAGGTCATTGCCAGCCGATCCCACCCACGGCGCGCCCAGGCGCTCCACTCGAGCAGCATGTCCTCGAGGGTCGACTGAACGAGGAGCGCGACGCCGATGGCCACGACCGCCAGGCAGACCAGAAGCGCCCCCGTAAAGCCGAGCTGATGCGAGAGGCCGGACGAGGCGAGGCGGCCGACGGCGCCGCCGGTGTCGATCTCGACACCGCGCCAGTCGATCTTGCCGATTGTCAGCTGGAGCAGTCCGGGCAGCGACAGCAGCAGCACCGCAGCGCCGATCCCACGCCCCGCGATCGCCGGCAGCGTCTGCTTACGGACCCGGCGCCAACCGCCGACTCCCAGAAAAACCGGTAGGAACAGACAGCAGATGCCGATCACGCCGTAGCCGATCGCCGAGATCTGCGCTCCGATCGGACCGACCCAGTTGTGCAGACCGCTGTCGCCACCCCGCTCGAACAGCAAGCTCGGATCTTCGGGGTGATACGTCACGAAGCTCAGACCCGTGAGCAGGGCCAGAAGCAGGAGCCCGATGCCGGTCAGCTCCGCACCCTTGGCGGGCGGGAGCCGCTGCCGAGCGGCTTTGGTGCGTATCGATTGGGCCAAAGTTTGTACCCTTCCTGGGCAGGGAAACTCTAGCATTCATCAGCGCTTGAGGCCAGATACCTAGAAACGGGTTGATCCCGGGGGCGGCTCCCGGAGATGGGCGTGGAGAGCCACGAACACATCGAGCGGCAGCGCCTCGGCGCGCGTCAGGGGCTTCAGCCCCAGAGCTTCCAACGCCCGCTCTGCGCGCTCCCGGCCCCAGGCCGAGGCTAGGGAGTTGCGCAGCGTCTTGCGGCGCAGGGCGAAGGCCGCCCTCACGGTCCGAATGAAGTCCGGCAGTTCGGATCGCGGCATCGGCGGCTCAGTCAGCTCGAAGCCGACGAAGGTCGCGTCGACCCGCGGCGGCGGGCGGAAACCGGCCCGTGGCACATTGCCGAGGCGGACCACCCGCGCACACGCGGCCACGATCACGCTGAGCGAGCCGTAGGCCGACTCTCCCGGCGTCGCCAGCAGCCGATCCGCGACCTCGCTCTGAACCAGGAAACCCGCCCTGGGGACGCCCGTCGCTCTGGCCAGCAGCCTTTCGACCAACGGCGTCGCGACGTTGAACGGCAGGTTACCGGTGACCAGGCAGCGCGCCGGCAAGCTCTCAAAGGGCAGCTCGAGCGCATCGGCCACCACGGTCGCGAGCGCCCGGCCCTCGAGCCGTCGGCGAAGCTCGAACGCCCACTCGGAGTCGAGCTCCCACGCCCAGACCCGAGCTCCCCGGTCGAGCAGCGCCGCGGTCAGAACCCCGCCGCCCGGACCGATCTCGACCACTACGGAGCCGTCCGGCTCGAGGAACTCGAGCAACCGGCGACAGCGCGAGGCGTCGCGCAGATGATGCTGGCCCAGCGTCTTCTTGAGCGCGATCCGACTCACGGCTCCCGGATGTCTATCATCAACGGCCCTTCGCAGTGTCGCACTTCACTAGCGATTCCCGGCTCTTTTGCTAAGGTTTGACTGGAGCGAGATGACTGTTGTGACGACTCGGTTCCATTGCTTGGAGCCCAAAGAGCTGGAGGCATTCCTCGAGCGTCGGCGGGCGACGCCGGCGTTCGGCCGGGACATGAGCCTGGCGGAGAACTTGAGTGCAGTTCTGCGCAAGGCGAATGAGTTCGTGCCCTCCGAGGCGGGCTCGATCCTGCTCGACAACCCGAATGCCAAGCGCAGCGACCGGGCGCGCAACGCGCTGACCTTCATCGCCTCGTTCGGCGACGCGTCGGAGGGACTGCTGGGCAGACAGATCTCGGCGGTCGACGGTATCGCCGGGCACGTGTACCGCGAGGGCACCTCCTACCGGGCCTCCGATCCGAGCGACGACGAGCTCTTCTATCCGATCTTCGACCACGACAATCAGTACGAGACGCGCTCGCTGGTGGCGATCCCGGTCCGGATCGAGCAGGAGGTGTGCGGCGTGCTCGAGTTGGTCAACCGCCGCTTCACCGACGAAGCGTACAGCCAGCAGGACGTCAACCTGCTCGAGATCTTCGCCGGGTTCATCTCGGTATCGATTCAGAACGTGCTCGACGGCCGCCAGGCTCAGGAGATCGCCAAGCGCGACAACCTGACCGGGCTTTTCAACGACCGCTACCTGCACGTGGCGCTCGCCCGCGCGATCGAGCAGTGCCGGAGAAGCGGCGACGACCTGGCCCTGCTGTTCCTCGATCTCGACTTCTTCAAGCGGGTCAACGACACCCACGGTCATCTCGCCGGCAGCCAGGTGCTGCAAGAGGTCGGGCACCTCCTGCGCAAGTTCGAGAAGGACTCGGAGATCATCGCCGCCCGCTACGGCGGTGACGAGTTCGTGCTCACTCTGCCCGGGCACGACCTGCAACAGGGCATCGACCTGGCGGAGTCCATTCGCGAGCGCATTGTCTCGACGACCTTCTGCGCCGCCCGCGGCGAAATCCAGCCCGAGCCGCTCTATCTCACTGGAATCACCTGTTCGGTGGGCATCGCATCCCTGCGCAGCCACCTTTCCGACCAGCCCTCCGCGGAGCGCTGCAAGAGCACGCTCCTACGACTGGCCGACTCGGCGATGTACGTCGCCAAAGAGACCGGACGCAACCGCACGGCCACTGCGGCGGTGCCGGTCCGGCGGCGCGAAGTGAGCTGACGCCGGCTGTCGGTGGTAGAGCGGCAGGTGTGTAGGTGCTGGGCTGCCACGGGCAGTCGCGGGGCTGCCCCATGTGGTAGATTCAGAGGCCGATTCAGGCCGGTGAGGTGCCCTCACTCGCGCCTTATCCAGAGTCCATATCAAGGTAAGGAAGTGCCCATGACGTTAACGCGCCAGCTGGATCGAGTGTCGCCCGAGGACGTACACAGGCTCCTGGGCGAGCACATGTTGACCGACGGTTTCCGGATCATCCTGGATCTCGAGAAGAGCAGCGGCACGACGCTTGTGGACGCACGCACCGGCCGGGAGATGATCGACCTGTTCACCTGTTTCTCGACCTGCCCGCTGGGCTTCAACCACCCCAAGCTCCGAGATCCGGCGTTCCTCGACGAGTTCCTGCCGGCGGCGCTAAACAAGCCGTCCAACTCGGATCTGTACACCACACAGATGGCCGGATTCGTCACCGCCCTCGCACGCACGGTGCCGGCGGAGCTCAACCAGAGGATGTTCTTCATCGAGGGCGGCGCCCTGGCGGTCGAGAACACCCTGAAGACAGCGTTCGACTGGAAGGTGCGCAAGAACATGGCGGCCGGCCGTGGACGCATGGGACGTCAGGCGATGCACTTCCGCCAGGCGTTCCACGGTCGCAGCGGCTACACGATGTCGCTCACCAACACCGACCCGGCCAAGACCGAACTGTTTCCCAAATTCGGCTGGCCGCGGGTTCACAACCCGACTCTGAGCTTCCCGGTCACCGAGAAGGTGCTCGAACGCGTGCTGCGCGAAGAGGACCAGGCGGTGGCCGAGATCAAGCAGGCCCTGGTCGACCATCCGAACGACATCGCCTGCCTGATCATCGAGCCGATCCAGGGCGAGGGCGGCGACAACCACTTCCGCGGTGAGTTCCTGCAGCAGCTGCGCACGCTGGCGGACGAGAACGAGTTCCTGCTGATCTTCGACGAGATCCAGACCGGCTTCGGCGCCACCGGCAAGTGGTGGTGCTTCGAGCACTTCGACGTTCAGCCCGACGTCTTCGCCTTCGGCAAGAAGACCCAGGTGTGCGGGATCTGCGCCTCGGACCGCGTCGACGAGGTCGACTCGGTCTTCAAGGTATCGAGCCGCATCAATTCGACCTGGGGCGGCAACCTGGTCGACATGATGCGCTGCCGGCGTTACGTAGAGATCATCGAAGAGGACGACCTGCTGGCCAACGCGACCCGCGTCGGCACGCATCTGCTCGCCGGCCTCGAGCGGCTGACCGAGACCTTCCCCGGCAAGGTCACCAATGCGCGCGGCCGTGGCATGTTCGCCGCGTTCGATCTCGAAGACCAGGCGACCCGGCAGGCGGCGTTCAAGGCGATGCGGGCGGCCGACGTCCTCGGTCTGACCTCCGGCGAGCGATCGATTCGCTTCCGGCCGGCCCTGACCCTGACGACCGAGACGGTCGACGAAGCGCTCCGGCGTATCGAACAGGCTCTGGCGCCGCTGTTCTAGACAACTTTTCCGCAGCACCCCCGACAACTTTTCCACACGCTTTTCCGCAGATCCGGAGCTCCCAGAATGACCGTTCACACCGACGACAAGACCGCCACCCTGCTCGCCTCCCTCGGCATCGAATCCGAGAACCCCGGCGCCTACGACGGCACCTGGATCGACACCTCCGGCCCGGTGATCCAGTCGATCAATCCGACCACCGGGGAACCGATCGCCGGCGTCCGCACGGCGTCGATCGACGACTACGAACGTGTCGCCCGTGCGGCCACCGAGGCGTTCGAGGTCTGGCGCACCTGGCCGGCTCCCAAGCGCGGCGAGATCGTGCGCCAGCTCGGCGACGAGCTGCGCCGCCACAAGGACGCCCTGGGCGCCCTGGTCACGCTCGAGGTGGGCAAGGTGCTGAGCGAAGGCCTGGGCGAGGTCCAGGAGATGATCGACATGGCGGATCTCGCCGTCGGCATGTCGCGACAGCTCTACGGTAAGTCGATGCACTCCGAACGCCCCGAGCACCGGATGTACGAGCAGTGGCACCCACTGGGCCCGGTCGGAATCATCACCGCATTCAACTTCCCCGTTGCCGTCTGGGCGTGGAACGCGACCGTCGCCGCGGTGTGCGGCGATTCCATGATCTGGAAGCCATCCGAGAAGACGCCCCTGACCGCCGTGGCGGTGACGCGCATCGCGCAGCGGGTTCTCGAAGCCAACGACGCGCCGCCGATCTTCGGCCTGGCGATCGGCGACCGCCACCAGGTCGGCAAGCCGATGACCGCCGACACCCGCCTGCCGCTGATCTCGGCGACCGGCTCGGTGACGATGGGCAAGGCGGTCGGCCGCGCGGTCGCCGACCGGCTCAGCCGCAGCCTGCTCGAGCTCGGCGGCAACAACGGCATCATCATCACCGACGATGCCGACCAGGATCTGGCGCTGCGCGCGGTGCTGTTCGCCGCGGTCGGAACCGCTGGACAGCGCTGCACGAGCACCCGCCGGCTCTTCCTGCAGAAGGGCATCGCCGCAAGCTTCAAGGAGCGCCTGGTCGAGGCCTACAAATCGATCAAGCCCGGCGACCCGATGGATCCGGGGACGCTCATGGGCCCGCTCATCGACGCCCGTGCGGTCGAGGACATGCAGTCGGCGATCGCCAAAGCGGTCGAGCAGGGCGGCAAGGTGTTGTGCGGCGGCGAAGCGATCGAGGGCGACGGCTTTTTCGTCCAGCCCACCCTGATCGAAGCCAAGGTCCAGATGCCGATCACCTGCGACGAGACCTTCGCGCCGATCCTCTACATCTTCGAATTCGACCAGCTCGACGAGGCGATCACGGCCCACAACTCGGTGCCGCAGGGACTGTCGTCGGCGATCTTCACCACCAACGTCCTGGCGGCCGAGCGCTTCCTCTCGCCTCTGGGCAGCGACTGCGGCATCGCCAACGTCAACATCGGCACCTCGGGCGCCGAGATCGGTGGCGCCTTCGGTGGCGAGAAAGAGACCGGCGGCGGTCGCGAAGCGGGCTCGGACTCGTGGAAGATCTACATGCGCCGGCAGACCTGCACGATCAACTACGGCGACGAGCTGCCGCTAGCGCAGGGCGTCGAGTTCGACGTATAGAGGGCGCTCTGCGACGGGGCTAGAGATCCCTGACTAGGTCGTCGGAGCCCTTCATCATACGTACAGCGGCCTCTTTCACGGCTCGCACTGACAGAGATGGATGGGCGAGCAACCGGATCGAACTCTCCAAGGCCTCTACGAGGCTACGGAAGACCTTCTCGGGGTCTAGGATGTCGTCTTCGACGACTACCGAAATTACGTGATTCTCTGCTAGGAATTGCAGATCATCTGTGACGAGACATGCATCAATCTTCCAGTGGCCAGGGCCCCCGCGCAGAACGCGTCTAATTAGAATAATCGGCCCTTTCAAGGGGCGGGCACCGTCCGGTGCACCGTAGAACCTCTTCTCACCGTAGCGCTCGTCGTCCATACTGAGTTGGCGCTCACTGATATCGCCTCCATATACGACTGGCACACCACAGTTACTGTCGCTCGAGAGCCGCTCGCGTTCTCGATTCCATACGACCGTACCAACTCGAATGCGGAGGGTTCCAGCCAGGCTCGAATCTCTAGAAGTCTTCAGCAGCAGAGGGATCCTTCGGCCTGACAAGAACATCCTGGTACCAGGATGTCGATCGCCCTGGGTGCTGCGGATCACGAAGGTCTGAATGGCGATGTCCTGGTGGACGCCTCTGAACCTAGACCTAGATCGTTCGGGAACAATCGTTACAGACGAACATAGATCAGAAACCTGCCGTCGAAATCCCAAGGCAAGTGCGCTAGTGAGCCATCCAAAAGGCGCAATAGCCACAACAGAGCCGCCCCATCGACAGATTCCCAAAGCCCGCGAGAGGCCCAGCAGATAGAGATTCGGACCCGTTGCTTGAACATCAGCCCACGGCAAAGTGAGAATCTCGGCTCGGGCTTTAGTCAATCGCATGAATGGCGGATTGAGAACCACCAGATCCGGTGCTGCTCTAGGCACCCATTGAAAGACGTTGGCGACGGTCAGTCTGGTGGAGCCGTTAACCCGCGAATCGGTCAATCGACGGGTGTCACACTCAACGAGCTCCAGTCGAGGATCCAAGTTGGAAGCCAACAGTTCGCGGCAAGCCGCAGCACCCAGTCGTCCATCACCAGCAAACAGGTCGAGTACGCAAAATCGCCTTCTCCGCCCCGCACCTGGCAACTTCCGAAGCGCAATTCTGCGAGCCACGGCACCGACCGCTCGAACAAGATCCGGTGGCGTGTCGAACTGACCGATACCGGCCCAAGCCCTATCTGGTTGTACTTTGGGATCGGTCATCGCCGGACCTCGTCGGGCTCGTACGGAGGCTCGGCCTCGATCGCTCGTAGGTAGCCGACGATGTCTGCGAGAAGTTGCGACAACTGCACTACTAGTTCTTTCGGTACCTCAGAAGGGAGCGCTTCGACTACCCTGAGTCTGGCTTGGATCGCCAACCTGGCGCTGTCCACGCGAGACCGGACTGCAGCGAGTCGCCGCTCAACCAACAGCTGAGGGCGATTGAGGTAGATTTTTTGGACCAAGTAGTTGCCCGCGACACAGTTGGCTCTAACTTCCCCTGTCGTCTCGTCGGTACTTAGAATCTCGCAGTAGTCGATCTCGGATGGGGAGGGGTAGGCTGGCTGATCAAGTGCCTCTGTCGGATCCGCAGGCCAGTCAGCACCCTTGAAGACATTGCATATACCACATGCGTAGAAGAGGTTTTGGTAGTCATCCTCAAGTTCAGGGAACGAGCGCTTTGGCCGATAGTGCTCGACATGGAAGTTTCGAAATCCTCCAAATGCGGACTCATGTATCGCGCAGTACACACATTGACGACAGCCCTCGACTGCCAGCTGCTGCTTCCAATCTCGGTAGTGGCCCGATACCGGCTGGACTGAAACCTCCTTAGGCACACGAAACCATCGCATCTTGCTTACTTACTCGGATTCGTCGCCTTCTGCCGGTAGAAGACTGTCCAACTGATCCCGCAGTTCGTCCCACTGATCAAGTGTCGAGCCCAACCCATCTATCAAGTCACGACGACCAGGCTGGGCAGCGGCAGCGAAGGCGAGGCCAAGCAGCTCGGAGATTGCGCGAGCTCGGGTGCGATCGCCTAGGAGTTCACCGCCAGACGCGATCCGGGCAGATACCTCACCTAATTCTGAGAGTCGTTGTTCGTGAGCGTCAAGGAATCTCTGTGCAGAGCGGACGATTCTGGCCGTATGCTCACGAGGCCGGCGCTGAAATTCGTTCCTAGCGAGCAAGGCCTCGACCGCTCCGAACCGACGAACTAGCTCCTCATCCTTTGGATAGCTTGTAAGAACGAAAATCGGGTACTCCGGCAGCCGCTCTCGAACGTGGTCGATAACATCATGTCCAGAATAAGTAGCTCCGCCAGGGACTTCTGTCAGTCGCTCGTCGAGGACTAGGCACCCACAGTCTTGCTCCAAAAGCCACAGCGGATATTCTTCGATCTTCAGTAGCGGCGCCACGTCAATGACCTGCCAGCCTTCTGGCACGTGAGGCCGAATCAGCTCGAGGTGGGTCGTTCTGGCGTCTTCCCGGTCGTCGACGATGACTATGCTTGGCACTAGAACGCGGGCAGTTCAACGCAGAACCTCGCCCCTCCCAAGTTCGTTTGGCTGTCGACACTTCTCCTTCCGCCAAGGTCGTCGACTATGGACTGGACAATAGAGAGTCCAAGTCCGGTTCCCGTCGGTCGCTTCCGGTTCCCAACTTTGGTACTGAACAGAGGATCCCAGACCCTGTCTAGAAGGTCTAGGGCAACTCCAGGACCAGAGTCTGCAACACAGACCCTAAAAGACTCACGCCCTCCGAGCGCCCCTTTCTCCAAAGCCACCTCGATAACGCGACGCCCTTCCGCCTGCTGACAGGCAGTGAACGCGTTCGTGAGGAGGTTCAACAGAATCGACTCAACATCCATCGCGAAGGTGCGAACGATCAGGTTCTCGCTGGGCAGAATATCCACGCGGATCTCTGAGGCCTCCAGAGCGGGGCGCAAGTCCTCGACAATGGACTCGACGAGAGTACGCAAGTCGAGCTTCCGCCGAGTTCGCTTGTCTCTTCGGACCCTCGCGAGTGCAAACGCGCCCCAAGCAGCCACTTGACTCGCATACTTGATCGCCTTGCCGATCTCCCTCTTCGCTAGGTCGTGAGAGGAACGCTCTTCTAGTGAGGCTCGAGCGACTTGGAGAGACCCTGTCACTTGGTCAATAGCAGCTTGAGTCTCGTGTGCAAAAACTGCTGCCGCGATGCCCACACTCGCAAGCCCACGAAAAACGGTCGTTTGAGAAACGAGGTCCTTGAGCGCGGCAGAGGCCTCTTCAAGACGGACCCCGACGAAAGCCACCTCGTCTATCGCCTCTGCAAACCGGACTTTTTCTTTCATGGGGACAGCCGAGATCGAAGTGAGCTCATCCCGCAGGGAGTCCAGATCACCACGGAGTCTTCGCATTTGCTCGCTCGGCCGGAGAACCGTTGCACGCTGGTTCGATGTCGAGAATGTCTTGTGGTACTCAACCTCCAACAAGGTGATAGCTCCCAATACGACATCCCTTAGAAGCGAGAAAGCATCGTTTTGAACTAAGCCTTCCCGGGAAGCGCTATCGCGGAGATCCGGGTTCTGATCGCGCCCAATAAGAATGGCACCGACGATCTGAGTGGGCGAGACCTTGAAGTCCAGTCTGCTCGGGCCTGCTGGATCTCTGGCTTTCCTGTCGCCCAACCTAAGCCAGTCTCCTTCTGAGCTACCAGGATCTCCGTAAGGCCTCACCCTGATGTTGTCTCGATAGATTCGTACGCCAGCATTGCTGTCGAGGAATTCTCGAAGTTCGGAGAGACTAAAACTGGTTCCAGCAACCAGGCTCTGCCTACGCGGGTAGAAAAGAAGGCGAAGGGCGACTCGCCCAAGAGAAGGCTTCGCATGTTCCCTGCTTCTCCATCGCCCGATGCGCTGGATGAGTTGATCCCACGGGAGCTTACCGCTCGCCTCCCGTTGCCCGCCTTCGGGGTCATCTTCACGCCTACGGATTGCCCACTCAAACTCGGCGCCGTCGAATGACGCCTTCATGTCAAGGAGGGCAGAGTGCAAGAACAAGGGAGTCACGGTGCCGTTTGGAGCCCCCGGGATGTCTGACTGGAGCTCAATCTCAAAGTCTGTCCGTGCCTCCTCGAATGGAGGAACCAAAATTGCAAGTTCTCTCTCCAAGGCGTCTAGATCAGCGATGCCCCACACTTGGCGGAGGCCTGTAATGGTGAGCTCAGTCCCAGACAAGGCCGGGCCACTCCGGCTAGGGAGGTCTACCGCTGATGGCTCATCAAACTCGACCGAGACTTCCTCGAGGGCCCGATCATCGACATCAAAATCATCCCAGCAAACCCGTACTTCTAGCGGCCTTTCACCCTCTCGTACCGTTCTCATTCGGAGGTTGGATCCCAGCCGATCCGCGGAGAGCCTGCCGACCCCCTTCTCACCCGTAACCCTCCGACCTCCCTTGGTCTTCTTGTTCGCCGTCTTGCCGGAGAATCCGATTCGAAGCCAAGAGCGCTCAACCTCTTCGGCGCTCATTCCTGATCCGTTGTCGACGACTCGGATTCTTCCAGGCCCCGAGGTGGTTGTGATTTCGATCACGACCAGCGTCGCTCCTGCGTCATAGCTGTTCTTGACCAGTTCAAGCAGGGCGGTCGTGTGGGTCTTGATGCTGTCCCGGCCTAGGGACAGAAGAGCCCTTGCGTCCACACTAAAGTGCTTAGTCTCTCTCGCGTTCTTAGGCACGGTGGTCAATTGTAGTCGTGTTCTGTCAGCTGGAGAACTATCGTTGGGTGCTCATGTCTACGAATACCCCACATTTCAGAGTCTAGACCCGGGTCAGTTGGGGCAGCTGATCGAAATGCGGATCCCGGTCACAGAGCGCCAGCCCGTGCTGAATGACCAGTGCGGCGATCCAGATGTCGTTGGTGGGAATCGCCGTGCCCTGACTCCGGAGCTGACGGAAGACCGAGGCGTAGGCCCGAGTCGTCTGGTCGTCGGCATCGAGAACAGAGACGCCGGGTTCGAGCAGTAGACGACCGAGCATCCCCTCGTTCGCTGCGCCCGCGCTACCGATCGAGAAGCCGGCGCGTAGCTCGGCGACCACCACGAAAGGTAGGTGGACGCTGTCCGCCGACTCGACGAGCGCCGTGACCTCCGGTACTCCGCGCGCGAGGTCGGTGTAGCGACTGGTATCGAGGGCGACCTTCACTTCCAGAGATCCTCGTCGATCAGGTCCTGGTCGGCCAGGGCGCGGTCAAACTCGGGATCCTCGATCCAACTGCCGGCGATCGCACTCAGATCGCGCTGTCGCCGGGGCCGCCCCCCGAGCCCCAGACCACGGATCATTGCTCTCAAGGCCGCCTCGTTGAGGGTAGTTCCCTCCTCGATTGCCCAGCGTCGGAGAGCCTGATCAAGTCCAGGAGGGACGTTCCTGAGGGTGTACTGCATGCAGATATTCTAGGCACTGCATTCACTTCTTGCAAGCAGCGGAGCCCTGGAGTTCTCATGTCCATCGAACTAGACGGAAAGCCAAGGCAGACTCTGCCAAGTCCTCGCCTAGCGCCCGCTAGTCTGCGAGAGCGATTGCCAACCTGTTCCCGAGCCCCCGCAACCGCTCAACCGGCTCGTTCGAGAACACGAACCGAACGAAGCGGTCGGCGCTCGGCCCCCAGTTCGTCATCGCCGTCGCGGCGACCTTGGCCCGCTCGAGAAGCCGCTTCGAGGCTTCCGCGCCGGTGAGCCCGAGCGGCTCGACGTCCATCAAGAGCGACCAGCCGCCGTGGGGCGGGACCGCCCGGAAGTCCCTCAGCTCCTCGAGCAGCACGTCCCGGCGCTCCTGCCAGACGTGGACGCTTTCGCGGATGCCGTCATCGGCGCTCTCGATCGCCGCCGCCACCGCACCCATCGCGATCCCGGTCTGGCAGACCACGTTGCTGATGCTCACCCGGGCGACATCGGCGAGCAGCTCGGCGGGGCCAACCACCCAACCCACCCGCCAGCCGATCATGCGGTACTCCTTGGACGCCGAGCCGATCGTCACGACCCGCCCGGCCATCTCCGGGAAGGACGCCGGGTGGATCACGCGCCGATCGTCGAAGAGGATCCGCTCCATCGCGCTGTTGTCGATCAGCCAGCAGTCGGCGCGCCGGCAGAAGTCGACCACGCTGCCCCACTCCTCGCTCGTGAAGACCGCGCCGGTGGGCATCGCCGGACTCATCATGAGCGCCGCTCTGACCGGCCCGGGGTCGATCTTCGAGAGCGCCTCGGTGTCGAGGCGCCAGCCGTCCGGCGTAGCGACGAGAGGCACGTAACGCGGCACCCCTCCGGCCAGCCGCACCCGGTTGATCAGACCGACGTAGATCGGATCGGTCATCAGCACCTCGTCGCCGGGCTCGAGAATCGACAGCAGCACGTTGAGTACCCCGGAAAGGCCGCCGGCCGAGATCAGCGACTGCGTGCGCCAGTCGTAGGCGACTCCCGCCTGCCGGCCGACGTGCGCCGCCGCCGCCCTACGCGTCTCCTCGAGGCCGAGAAAGGGCAGGTAGCTGTTGGCGTCGTCATCGTCCACGGCGGCCCGGGTCACCGCCAGCGCCGCGGCCGGTGGGCGTAGATCGGTGTCCAGATTCTCCAGCCGCAGCAGCTCGGGATCCCCCAGGCCGTCGGCCAGGGCACCCATGTCTTCGACGCCGATCTTGGTGATGTGCTCGAGCCTGGATACAGACATGAAGATCTCCTCTCTTTGACGACGCTAGTTTCCGGCCACGGCTCGCAGCGCCCCAGGGACGACCGAGAGATCAACGCCTTCAGCGCCTACCTCGCCCACGAGCTCGCCGTCGCTCGCGAGCAACACGGCAGGCTCGGCGGTGATCCGCACCCGCCGGCTGCGGACGACGGAAACCGCCGGGTGCTCGACGTGGCGACCAGTGAAGACACTCGGAAAGATCCGCAGCAGGGTCAGCTTGGCGACCCGATCGACGACCACGACGTCGAGCCGGCCGTCGGTCATCTTCGCTTCGGGTGCGATCAGCATGCCGCCTCCGTAGAGCGGCGCGTTACAGCTGGTCACGAACATCGCGCGCCGCTCGAACCGGCCCGCGTCATGAACAATAGTCAGCCGCGAAGCCTGGAACCGGACCAGTGTCCGGACCGCCGCAAGCACGTAGGTCGCGCTGCGCGGAATCCAGCGCGGCTGGGCGTTGGCCGTCCGGGTGACCGAGCTGTCGAAGCCCAGGCTGGCGTAGAGGCCGCCCCAGACCTGCGCGAACCCCGGGCGCTCGATCCGGATCAGATCGATCTCGCGGGCGGTGCCGTCGAAGGCCAGCGCCAGGGCGGCCTCGGGGTCACGCGGCAGACCGAGGCAGGCGGCGAAATCGTCTCCCCGACCGGTCGGCACGACCGCCAGCTCGCAACCGCTCGTCGCCAGCGCCTGCAGAACGAGATGTACCGTCCCGTCGCCGCCGATCGCCACGACTCGAGCCACTCCCTCGTCCCGAGCGCGCTTGGCCCGCGCGGTGAGATCTCTGGCGTTCTCGGACAGCTCGACCGACGCGCCGCGCGCAGCGACCGCGGACTCGACCGCGCTCAAGACGCGCCGCGCCCGTCCACCGCCCGCACTCGGGTTGACGAGAAAGCGGACTCCTGACCGCATCGGCGCTTCGACGGTTAAGCGTGTGCTGGCCCCCTCTGCCCTAGCGCGTCGCCAACAGCTGCAGCCGGCTCAGCTGCGTCTCCAGATCGGCCAGGCGGCGATCCCGCTCAGCGTTCGCCCGCCTCTCTTCCTGGAGCTCGTTGAGCAGCAGGACCGAGAGCAGGTGGTACTTGACCGACTCCGGACGTCCCTGGTCGTCGTACACCACCAGCTCCGGGAAGATCTCGGCGACCTCCTCCGCCACCAGGCCGAACTGAATCGGCTTGTCGCCGTCGGCAAACGCCCGTTGGTAGCGGAAGGTGACCGGCCGCAGGTCGAGCACCGGGTCCGACACCTGCGCCATGTCGCGGATCTCCTCTTTGTAGCGCCGCGACGAGTCGATGGTGCCGAGCTGGCCGTTGCTGTCGACCATCACGGTCATCGCGTCAGCCACGCCGGTGGTCGCGCCGCGCACTCCGGCGAGGAAGGTCGCCGTCTGGGCATCGCCGATCCGGATGGTGTCGCTCTCGACGCCGGCCGGCCCTTCGTTGCCGATCAGGATGTTGCGCGCGCTGCCGCCACCAAGGTTGTAGCCGGCGCGGCGACCGAGGGCGATGTTGTCGTCGCCGGACACGGAGAAGAACAACGAGTAGCTACCGATGGCGACGTTGTTGCGACCGGTGACGCTGGTATAGAGAGCGTTCGCGCCGATCGCGGTGTTCTCTTGATTGAAGTTATTGAACGCCGCGCGATAGCCGACCGCCGTCTGCAGCCCGGCGCCGGTCGTGTTGTAGCGCAGCGCTTCGGTGCCGATCGCGGTGTTGCCGTTGCCGGTCGAGGTGTATAGCAGGGCGCTGTAGCCGATGGCGGTGTTGAAGTTGCCGTCGGCGTTTAGGACCAGGGCGTAGCGACCGATGGCGGTATTGCCGTTGCCCGTCAGGTTCTCGCGCAGCGTCATGTCGCCCATCGCGGTGTTGCTCGAGCCGCTTGTGTTGTTCAGCAGCGCGACACCACCGGCCGCGGTGTTGCCGGAGCCGTCGACGTTCTCTCGCAGGGCCCGATATCCGAAGGCGACGTTGTAGTAGCCGGTCGAGAGGCTGATCAGCGCGTCGGTGCCGACCGCGGTGTTGTAGACGCCTCCGTCTTGATGGATGAACGGGTAGCCGTTGCGGAAGATGGCGCCGCCGATGGAGACGTCGCCGGCCACCGACAGATCGTAGGAGCCGGGCGGCGTGATGGCTCGCGGCAGGACACCGAGTGTGCCGCCGGTGAGCGCGCGCATCCCGCGGTCAGGGCGAAGCTCGTCCAGGAACGGAACAGGCGCCACGCCCATGCCCTCGGCGCCGAGCTCTCCCGCGGAAGCGACCGTCGAAAACGAAAGCGCCAACATGAAGGTCAACAGGACGAGCATCAGATTCGGTCGCATCACGCCTCTCCTCTTTGCCGGGCGATTCGAAGGATGAATCGGCCTGGCAGCACGATACCTGGTTGATGGAGCGCGGCGCCACAGCGGCCGGCAGACCGAAAAGCGGCTAACTGATGATCGGGAGCGGCGACGCCAAGTCGCGGTTCTGGAACGTCAGCGCGTGACTGTAGCGCGCCGCAAGAGCCGCCGTGTCTTCGCGGGTCACCAGACGCTCGTACAGATTCGTGCGCTGAGCCGGCGCGTAACCCGCGCTCGAGATCAGGTGCTCCATCTCCTCCTGGCTCATCCGAAACGACGTCCCCGCCGCCGAAACCACGTTCTCCTCGATCATGATCGAGCCCATGTCGTCGGCGCCGAACTTGAGCCCCAGCTGGCCGATCTTCTTGCCCTGAGTGACCCAACTGGTCTGGAAGTGGGTGACGTTGTCGATGAAGAGTCGCGAGACCGCCAGCGTCTTGAGGTATTCGTCGGCGAACGTCTCCGGCACGTCCTGCATGTCGGTGTGGTCGTGCTGGAAAGTCCAGGAGATGAAGGCGGTGAACCCGCCGGTCTCGTCCTGTAGATCTCGGATGCGCTGCATGTGCTCGACCCGCGTCTCGAGCCCCTCGCCCATGCCGTACATCATCGTCGCCGACGTTCGCAGGCCGTGGGCGTGCGCCTGCCGCATGATGTCGAGCCACTCCTCGGTGGAGGTCTTGGTGTAGGCCAGAACCTCCTTGCGCACGTCGTCCTGAAGGATCTCGGCGCCGCCGCCCGGAATCGACATCAGCCCGGCCTGCTTGAGCGCTCCGATCACCTCGTGGAAGCTCATGCGCTCCTTCTTGGCGATGAACTTCACCTCTGGCGGTGAAAACGCGTGCAGGTGAACGTCCGGATAGCGCTCACGCAGCTCGCTCAGCAGATCGGTGTAGTAGCTGAGCGGCAGGTCGGGATGCACTCCGCCCTGCATCAGGATGCCGGTGCCGTTGAGCGCCAGCGTCTCCTCGATCTTCTTGCCGATCTCGTCGGTCGAGAGCAGGTAGCCCTCTTCGTGACCCGGCGGCCGGTAGAAGGCGCAGAACCGACAGTTGTAGACACAGACGTTCGTGTAGTTGATGTTGCGATCGATGTTGTAGGTCGCGACCGCCGGGTCGTTGTGCCGGTTGCGCACCTCGTCCGCGGTCAGGCCGAGGTCGATCAGATCGCCCTTCAAGAGGAGCTCGTGGGCGTCGCCGGCGGAGATGCGCGTGCCGGCCACGGCATCGGCGAGGATGTCGGACACAGGTCGACTGCTCGGAGTCAGCTCCATCCGTCCTACTCTATGGAAAGCCCCCGACAGCGACAAGTCGAGTGCCGAGCATTCAAGTCGAACTCAGTATCGACCACGAAGGGCTCGGGCGCCCGCTATACTGCCAGGAGGAACAGATTGGCCGCGAGCCGCCGTCGCCCCGCCCCGGGCTGTCGTGCGCGCTTGGACCCAGATGATCGGTCGCACGCTTTCCCACTACCGGCTCCTCGACCTGCTCGGGGAGGGTGGGATGGGTGCCGTCTACCTGGCCGAGGACACGCGCCTCAAGCGGAAGGTCGCGCTCAAGGTGCTGCCCGAGGAGGTCACGGGCAGTGTCAGTCGCCTCGAGCGATTTCAACGCGAGGCCGAAACCCTGGCGGCACTGAATCACCCCAACATCGTGGTGATTCACTCGGTCGAGGAGGCCGAGGGCGTGCACTTCCTCACCATGGAGCTGGTCGAGGGCAGACCCCTGAGCGATCTCATCCCAGCGGCCGGCCTGCCGCTCGCGAAGCTCTTTGCGGTGGCGGTGCCCCTGGCCGAGGCGCTGGCCGCGGCGCACTCCAGGGGCGTCACCCACCGCGATCTCAAGCCCGACAACGTGATGATCACGAACGAAGATCACCGGGTGAAGCTACTCGATCTCGGTCTTGCCAAACTGCAGGAGTCCGACGAGATCGACCAGGACCTGAGCTCCCTGCCGACCGCGGTCATGACAACGGAGGGGAGCGTGCTCGGCACCCTCCCCTACATGTCGCCCGAACAGGCGGAAGGCAAGCCGCTCGACCACCGGACCGACATCTTCTCGCTCGGCGTCCTTCTCTACGAGCTGGCGACCGGCAGACGGCCGTTTCGGGGGGAGACCACGGCTCGGCTGACCTCCGCGATCCTGACCGAGACGGCGCCGCCGGTGACCGAGGTGCGCGAGGATCTTCCGAGGCAGCTCGCGCGAATCATCGATCACTGCCTGGAGAAGGAGCCGCACGAGCGGTTCCAGTCGGCCCTGGACGTCGGCAATGAGCTCAAACGCCTGGACAGGGAGCTCCAGTCGACTCCGTCGGCACCACCGCACGGAGCCGCGCGCCAACCGCCCATGCCCGGCCGCCGCCGAGCATGGGGACTCACCGTCGCGCTGGTCGCGCTCGCCGTCGCCCTCGGGGGCTACTTCTGGGGCGTTCGCGCGCCGTCGTCGAGTCCGCCACCGGCGCTGATCGCTTCGATCGTGGCGCTGCCGTCCGACGTCTTTGCGCCGGAGAGCGAGGCCTATCTGACCGACGCCATCCCGAGCACCCTCTCGACCCATCTGGCAGGGCTGGAGGGTGTCGACACCAAGCTGCCGCCAACCAGTAGCGAGATCGCGCGGATCGGTGGCGATATGGAGAAGCTCGCCGGCGTCTACCAGGTGGGAGCGTTCGTCCGCTCGTCGGTGACGAGCCATGGACCGGATCTGGTCCTGAGTGTGCAGATCGTCGAGACCGCGACCAAGAGCCTCTTGTGGGGCGCGGAGTACCGGGGACGGCAGGATGCGTACCTGGACCTGGTACGGCGCGCTGCGGACGGGATCCGAGGCTATCTGCGGCCCTCGGCCGTCGCCCCGACCGCGCCGATCGCGGTGGCCGCCACCTCCGAAGCCGAGCTGGCGCTCGAGCGCGGTAAGTACGTCTCGCGGCGGTTCCTCAACTTCGGTCGCGTCACCGACTTCGAGAGCGCGATGTCAGCCTTCGAGCACGCCCTGGAGCTCGACCCGAGCCTCGCCGAGGCCGCGCGCGAGATCGGAGGCCTCCACATCCTCAAGTGGCAGGGGGAGAGGACGCCAGAGCTGGCAAACGAGGCCGAACGGTGGTTGAGGCGGAGTCTCGAGCTCGATCCGAGTGCCGGTTACCCATGGTCCGGGCTGTCCTACCTCGAGAACTACACGCGGCAGAGCGGCGATCCCTTTCTGGCGCTCCTCTACGCCCTCAAGGGGGCGGCGCTGAGTCCGCTGGATCAGTTCGCTCTCGTGAGCATCGCCCACACGGTCGCCAACTGGTCGCTCGAGCTCGGGATCGAGGTCTCCCTCGAATCGATCCGGACGCATCCTCTCTACCTGAGTCCCGGGGTCAACGCCGCCGACATGCACGCAGCACTCGGCAGGGCCGACCGGGGCTTGAGCCTGGTCGATCGCGCTCTCGAGATCGAGCCTCAGCTCCCCTGGGCGCACTTCAGGAAGGCCAACATGCTCTCGGTCCTCGGCCGTTTCGAGGAGGCCGAAGTGGAGCTGGAGATCGTGGCACGAGCCGTCGACGAGGGCGCTCTCCCCGAGTGGACGCTGGCGAGCTCCCGGTTCGTGTGGAAAGCCGAGCAAGCCCTCGCCGGCAACGACTTGGACGAGGCGACGAGACTGCTGGAGGAGTTCCTGCAAAGGGGGAACACGGTCGCGATGACCGACGCCGTCTACTTCAGTTGGCAGTTCAGTCGTCGGGGCGCACCGGAGCAGACCGTAGCCTTCCTGCTCGCCGCCGCCGATCGGGGGACCGAGCTGCCTCACGACTGGTGGCGGCTCGCCGACGGTCTGGAGCAGGTTCGCGCCGATCCTCGGCTGGCCGAGCTCCTCGCCACTTCGCGTCGATCGTTTGAGGAGTTCGTCGCGGTCCTGTCCGAGGCCCACGCTCGCGGTGAGCTGCCCGGCTTCCTGGAGGAGCCGCTCGCCGACCTGAGGGCGAGGCTCGACCTGCTCGATCCCGCGCGGAGCTAGCTACCGCCGCCGCCCTCTGGCCTGGGACTCGCGGTCGGGCCGCTACCCGGAGTCCGAATCGCTGTCCGAATCGCTGTCCGAGTCGTCGTCGGAGTCGCTGCCACAAGGGACGAAGACGTCTCGCGGCTCACCGGTCACGAGGTAGTCGGCCAGCGGACCATCGATGAACCGCACTCCGCCGTCGACCACCGTCGGATTGGTGAAGAAGACGTTGAAGCTCCCGAAGGCCGCCAGCGCCAGCTCGGCCGCGTCCGACCAGACGCCGTTGACCGGGCCCTGGTAACACCCGAGATCCTTCAATGCCCGCTGGACGCTCTTCGCCAGGCCCCGGGTCAGCTCCACGCGATCTCTGGGATCGGGCGGCGTCAGTGTGCCGAGGAAAGCGTTGACCTCGAAGGCCAGCTCCTCTTCCCAGTTCGCCGCTCGATTGACATTGGCGTCGGTCCCGAGCTCGGAAAGCGACGCCAGAGCCCAAGCATCAGTATAGACCTTCAGACTGGCCGAAAACTCGCCGCGAACATCGTTGCCGACCGGCGATCCGGCCTGGAGGGCCGCGAGCAGCCGCCGCGCCAGACTGCCGTCGTTGGCCTCGAAGGCGGCGGCCATCGCGGCACACACGTCCGCACTCGTCTGGATGTTCGCCTGCACCGCGTAAGTATCGCCGAGCACGTCGCAGGTCTCCGGGAAGTTGTTGGTGCCCGTGTGGTTGGCGACCGTGACGCCTGACGGCGTGGGATAGAGCGCCGCCACGCCGAGCTGCCGGTCGTCGGCCAGGGGATCGGCCGCAAGCGCGTTGGCCAGAGCGGTCGGCGCGTCGAGGCCGCCGATCAGGATCCCGTCGACGATAGCTCTGGCAGTAGCGAGCGAGGGAAACGACTGATTCGCCACACTCACGCCCACCTGCCCCACCGGGACGAACGCCGGAACGCCAGTGGGAAAGGAGACCACTGCGATGCCGCACGATGCGTCGGTGGGATCGCAGGCGACGATCGATCGAGTGTGGAAACGTGGACCCTCCTGGCCGCGACCGGGTGAGGCCGGAGCCAGGGCAAGGACCAAAAGCGAGCACAGAACTCCCCCCGCGCGCTGGAGATAGCTGCGTCTAGTCATCTTCCACTCCTTGGTCATCGACCAGTCAGACCCGGTTTCGAGCCTCGGTCGTTGCGCGCATTGGCACGCGCCTGACTCAGAGCACACCGCTCGGGGTCGCAAGACTCCGAGACCCTTAGCCACATCAGCTGTCGATGTGAACTGATCCTAAGACCTGGATCGATCGAGCGTCAAGGTGGAGACGGAGAGGCTCGATCGGAGCGCATTCCGAGAGGTCAGTCGGACCAGAGCTGTAGCGGCGCGACCCGCTCGATCAGACCGTGCGCCTGGGCGCGACGGAAATACTCCTCGAGCCCAGCCATCTCGGCTGCGCCGAGCTGGAAGCTGAGATTCTCGGTCAGATACTCGTGCACAACTTCGGTGCTCAGGCCCATCTCGCCGGACGCCTGCGTAGCCAGATCGGCTACATTCTCGAGACCGAGCCGCAGGCTCTCCCGGAGGAGCTTCGCGAGACCCGGACGCTCCACCCCGCGCCGCACCGCCCACACCGCGAACACGAACGGATGTCCGGTCAGCTTCCGCCACT
The DNA here is from genome assembly GCA_029263375.1 of Acidobacteriota bacterium. Classification (GTDB taxonomy): domain Bacteria; phylum Acidobacteriota; class Thermoanaerobaculia; order Multivoradales; family JAHEKO01; genus JAHEKO01. The sequence continues at coordinate 26,659 of JAJCXP010000051.1, forward strand.
CGTGCGCCAGGTCGAAGATCCGGTAGGGGTCTCGGTCGATGTGGAGCGCCGGATCGCCGATGATCAGAGCGGCGTCCGACTGAGCGAGCATCGCGTCGAGGTCGGGCTCGGCCTGGCGGTACTCGGCGCTCACTCCGTAGGCGTCCTCGAGCAGGATCCGCACGAGCGCTGCGGAGGTGCGACTGTTCAGATCGAGCGCCACACTCCGGACCTCGCCGAGCGGCCGGCGAGAGACCAGCAGCACGCTCCGCACCTCGTGCCGCGCGGCCACCGCCAACCCCGGCACGACCTGGAGATCGGGGATCCTCTGGAGCTCGATCGACGGGATCAACCCGACGTCGATCTCCCCCGCCGCCAGCATCTCGGCGACCTGCGCCGGCGGCCGAAACACCGGCTCCATGCCGGCCGGGGCCCTGCCGTGGCGAAACGACCAGGCAAGCGGCCGGCTATTCAGATAGTCGACGATACCGACGCGACAGGAGGGGGACACAATACGTAATTCCGGCCGAAATCACGGACGCACGGACGATCCCGGTCTGGGAGCGCCGCGGTTACGTCCGGAATTACGTATTGTGTCCCCCAACTTCTACTTGGACATCGCGGCGAGGAAGTCGGCGTTGCTCTTCTTCTTCTTGAGCTTGTCGAGCAGGAGCTCCATGCTCTCGACGGTCGAGAGCGGGTTGAGGACCTTGCGCAGCACCCAGACGCGGCGCAGGTCGCTCGCGGTCATCAGCAGCTCTTCCTTACGGGTGCCCGACTTGTTCAGGTCGATGGCCGGGAAGACGCGCTTGTCTACCAGCTTGCGATCGAGATGGAGCTCGGAGTTGCCGGTGCCCTTGAACTCTTCGAAGATGACGTCGTCCATGCGCGAGCCGGTGTCGACCAGGGCGGTGGCGATGATCGTCAGCGAGCCGCCCTCCTCGACGTTACGCGCGGCGCCGAAGAAACGCTTCGGCCGGTGCAGCGCGTTGGCGTCGATACCGCCCGACAGCACCTTGCCCGAGGGCGGCTGGACGGTGTTGTAGGCGCGCGCCAGGCGGGTGATCGAGTCGAGCAGGATCACCACGTCGCGACGGTGCTCGACCAGGCGTTTGGCCTTCTCGATCACCATCTCGGCGACCTGGACGTGGCGGGTGGCGGGCTCGTCGAAGGTCGACGACACCACCTCTCCCTGCACCGAGCGCTGCATGTCGGTGACCTCCTCGGGACGCTCGTCGATCAGCAGCACGATCAGCGTCACCTCGGGGTTGTTGGCCGCCACCGAGTGGGCGATCGACTGCAGGAGCATCGTCTTACCGGTTCGCGGCGGCGCCACGATCAGCGCGCGCTGGCCCTTGCCCATCGGCGTGATGAGGTCCATCACGCGCGACGACATGTCCTCCTCGGTCTCGAGCACCAGCCGCTCCATCGGATAGAGCGGCGTCAGGTTGTCGAAGAAGATCTTGGTGCGCGCGATCTCGGGGTGCTCGAAGTTGACCGCCTCGACCTTGATCAGCGCGAAGTAGCGCTCGCCCTCTTTGGGCTGGCGGACCTGGCCGGACACGGTGTCGCCGGTGCGTAGGTCGAAACGCCGGATCTGGCTGGGCGACACGTAGATGTCGTCCGGCCCCGGCAGGTAGTTGTACTCGGGAGCGCGCAGGAAACCGAAGCCGTCGGGCAGGCATTCGAGCACGCCCTCGGCGAAGATCAGGCCGCTCTGCTCGGTCTGGGCCTGAAGAATCTTGAAGATGAGCTCCTGCTTGCGCATGGCGCTCGCGCCCTCGACTCCGAGATCGTTGGCGATCTGGGTCATGTCGGCGATGCTCATCTCCTTGAGCGCGCGGATGTCGAGAGTGTTCTCGGGTGCGTCGGCCTTGGGAGGGGTGCTGGGCGGGCGGGCGGTCTTGCTCATGGGGTTGGATTCCTATCCTTGGATGGAGTCATTTGAGGAGGGGTCGAGAAAGGTGTTGATCTCTTTCCAGAGATCACGGACTCCTTCGCCTGACTTGGCGGAGAAGGCGATCACCTCGACGTCGTCGCCGATCTCGAGGGTGCGGCGAATCTTGGAAATCGCGGCGGGGCGCCGGGCGCGTCCGACCTTGTCCACCTTGGTGGCGATCAGAGTCGGAGCGTGGCCCAGCGAGGTGAGGTATTCGAAGGCCTGCACGTCGAGCGGCGTGGCGCCGACCTTGGCGTCGACGAGTTGCAGGACATGGATGCGATTCTCGGGTTGCTCGAAGTAGCTCTCGATCAGGCGTGCCCACTCGGCGCGGTCGCTCTTGCTCGCCTTGGCGTAGCCGAAGCCCGGCAGGTCGACGAACAGGACCTGCGAATCGATCAGGAAGTAGTTGATGGCTCGCGTGCGACCCGGGGTCGAGCTGATGCGCGCCAGCGCCTTGCGCCCGAGCAGCCGATTGAGCAGCGTCGACTTGCCGACATTGGAACGGCCGACAAAGGCGATCTCGGGTTTTCCGTCGCACAGGAGGTCTCTTACGTGGTGGGCTGCTCGAATGAATTCGGCTGCATTGGTTTTCAAGGGTTCCCACCCTTCCCGACGACTGGCCGCCGGTTGGAGAACCGCCGGCACCCCCGACTAAAGCAGTAGTAGTTGAAACTGAGGATCGGAATGGTGGAACTAGACCTCCGCCCGACAACGCTCGGGGTGTTGAACCCCTGACGCTTGACTAGTGTGCGATTGGGCCGGTTTCGACCGGTTTCGCCGCCGTCTTGTCGAGCGGTTGCTCGGAACCGGTCAGCGAGTTCAAATCGCCATCCAGCGCCAAGCGCAATACTTCATCCATCGATTCTACCGGATGGATCTCCATGAGGTCACGGACCTCCTTTGGAATCTCGTCGAGATCCTTGAGATTGTCCTTCGGCAGAATGATCTCCCGGATGTCCGCCCGGTAGGCGGCCAGGATCTTGTGCTTGACCCCGCCGACGGGAAGAACCTTCCCGCGCAGCGTGATCTCACCCGTCATAGCGACGTCTTTGCGAACCGGCACCCCGGTCACCGCCGAAACGAGTGCTGTTGCCATGGTGATTCCAGCGGAGGGGCCGTCCTTCGGGATCGCCCCTTCCGGTACGTGCAGATGCAGATCCTTGTCCTGGTTGAACTCGGGATCGACGCCCAGGAGCTCGGCGCGGCTGCGGAGGTACGAGACCGCCGCCCGGGCCGACTCCTGCATCACGTCGCCCAGCTTTCCGGTGAGGATCAGCTTGCCGCGACCGCTCATCAGCCCAACCTCGGTCTCGAGGATCTCGCCGCCCGCTTCGGTCCAAGCCAGACCGGTGGCAACGCCGACCTCGGAGCGCTCGGCCTTCTTGCGCGACCGGAACTTGACCTTGCCGAGGTAGGTCTCGACCTCCTCGGCGCTCACGTGGATCTTGCCTTCCTTGTCACCCTGGACGATGTGCCGTGCGACCTTCCGGCAGATCTTGGCGATCTCCCGCTCCAGGCTGCGCACTCCGGCTTCGCGGGTGTAGCTCTCGATGACCACCTTGAGCGCCTCGTCCTCGAACTCGATCTCACGCTTGCCGGAGAGACCGTGCTTCTCGCGCTGCTTGGGCACCAGGAAGTCGCGGGCGATCTCGAGCTTCTCGTTCAGGGTGTAGCCGGTCAGCTGGATCATCTCCATTCGATCCTGGAGCGGCCCCGGAATCGTGTGAGTGACGTTCGCCGTGGCGATGAACATCACCTTCGAGAGATCGTACTCGGCGTCCAGGTAGTGATCCTTGAACGCATTGTTCTGCTCGGGATCCAGAACCTCCATCAACGCCGACGAAGGGTCGCCGCGGAAGTCGGTCGACATCTTGTCGATCTCGTCGAGCAGAAAGACCGGGTTGACCTTGCCCGCCTTCTTCATCATCTGGACGATCTGGCCCGGGAAGGCGCCGATGTAGGTGCGACGATGGCCGCGGATCTCTGCCTCATCGCGCACGCCGCCGAGTGACAGCCGCACGAACTTCCTGCCGGTCGCGCGAGCGATCGATTTCGCGAGCGAGGACTTGCCCACGCCTGGAGGGCCCACGAAGCAGACGATCGAGCTCTGGGTCTGCTCGGTCAGTTGACGCACCGCCAGGAACTCGAGGATCCGTTCCTTGACCTTCTCGAGGCCGTAGTGGTCCTCGTCGAGGATCTTCTGTGCCCGGTTGAGATCCTTGATCTCGCGACTCTTCTTCTTCCAGGGCACCGACACCAGCCAGTCGATGTAGTTGCGCGAGACGGTCGCCTCGGCCGAGACCGGGGGCATCGCCTCCAGCCGCTTGAGCTCCTGTTCGGCCTTCTCCTTGACCTCTTTCGGCAGACCACACTCTTCGATCTGCTCCTTGAGCTCGGCGTACTCGTCGGTCTTGTCGTCCTTGCGCCCGAGCTCCTGATGGATCGCCTTGATCTTCTCGTTCAGGTAGTACTCTTTTTGCGCCTTCTCCATCTGCTTCTTGACCTGAACGTTGATCCGCTTGTCGATGTTGACCTTCTCCAACTCGACGTCGAGCAGGTCGTGCAGGCGCTGCAGACGCTCGTAGGGATTGAGCAGCTCGAGCAGCGACTGCTTGTCGCTGGTCGACACCACCAGGTGAGCGGCGAGCTGATCGGTGAAGCGATCCGGATCGTCCTCCTTGATCGTCGACACCAGCCCCTCGAAGGCGAGGTGGTGGGAGAGCTTGGCGTACTGCTCGAACACCGACAGAACCTTCTGGATGTAGGCGTCGATCTTCTCGTCACTCGGGTAGTCGATGTCGAAGGTCTCGATGTCGCAGATCTGACCACCGTCCTCGTCGCGCAGCTCGAGCATGCGCGCGCGCCGGACGCCTTCGACCATCACCTTGACGTTGCCGTTCGGCAGCTTCAGGTTCTGGACGATCTTGGCGACCACGCCGATCTCGTACATGTCGCCGACCTCGGGATCGTCGACCTTGGGATCCTTCTGTGCGACCAGGAAGATCCGCTTCTTGTTCGAGAGCAGGCTGCGCTCGAGAGCTCGGACCGAGCTCTCTCGGCCGACAATGAACGGCGCCATCATGTGTGGAAAGACCACCATGTCGCGCAGTGGCACCAGAGGCAGCGTGCTACGCGTGCTGGTGATGAAGCTCGAGCTCTCGCTCATATGGACCCTTGTGCTTTCAGGCTGGGGGCCGGCACTGCGTCAAAAGGCTAGACCGCCTTCTTCAGCTGTATCGGCTCATTTCGGTTGAGCACGACGTCTTCTGTGATCTCGACCTGCTTGACGTCCTGCTGTGAGGGGACAGTGTACATAAGGTCCAACATCAGCTCTTCGAGGATGATGCGCAGGCCGCGCGCGCCGACTTTGCGTTCCATTGCCTGGGCGGCGACGGCCTTGAGCGCCTCCTGCGTGAACCGCAGCTCGACATCCTCGAGCTCCAACATCGTCTGGTACTGGCGCACCAGGCTGTTCTTGGGCTCCTGGAGGATCCGAACCAGCGCGTGCTCGTCGAGTTCGTGCAGGGTCGACATGACGGGCAGCCGGCCGACGAACTCGGGGATCAGCCCGTACTTGATCAGATCCTCGGGCGAGGCGTGATCGAGCATCGCTCCCGGACGGCGCTCCTTCTCGTCCTTGATCTTGGCGCCGAAGCCGAGCCGCTTCTCATTGATGCGGTGGGCGATCATGTCCTCGAGGCCGACAAACGCGCCGCCGCAGATGAACAGGATGTTGGTGGTGTCGATCTGCAGGAACTCCTGGTGCGGATGCTTGCGCCCGCCCTGAGGCGGAACGTTGCAGAGCGTGCCCTCGAGGATCTTGAGCAGCGCCTGCTGGACGCCCTCGCCGGAGACGTCGCGGGTGATCGACGGGTTGTCGCTCTTGCGCGCGATCTTGTCGACCTCGTCGATGTAGACGATGCCGCGCTGAGTCTTTTCCTTGTCGTTACCCGACGCCTGGTAGAGCTTGAGAATGATGTTCTCGACGTCCTCGCCGACGTAGCCCGCCTCGGTGAGGGTGGTCGCGTCGGCGATCGTGAACGGCACCGAGAGTAGCCGCGCCAGAGTCTGGGCCAGGAGCGTCTTGCCCGTGCCGGTCGGACCGATCAGCAGGATGTTCGACTTCTGAAGCTCGACGTCGCCGCGCGCCTTCTCGGCAAACTCGATCCGCTTGTAGTGATTGTAGACCGCTACCGCCAGCTTCTTCTTCGCCAGATCCTGCCCGATGACGTACTGCTCGAGGAATTCCTTGATCTCTTTCGGCTTGGGCAGCGCAGTTTCCTGCTGCTGCTCCATCATCCGGTCCTCGGCGATGATGTCGAGACATATGTCTACACATTCATCACAGATGAAAACTGTCGGCCCGGCGATGAGTTTCTTGACCTCGCGCTGACTCTTGTTACAAAAAGAGCACCTGAGGGCCTCATCACCGGTATCTTTTTTTGCCATTCGTCCTCCGAGGTTAGGAACCAGCTGCAAATCAGCTACGCCACATAGAACCGCTGGCGCCGCTTCAGGTATTCCTCGGCCCGCCACTCCGGCGAGCGCTATCGAATTTTAGCAGATAGACAGTGCGCAGGACGGTGGAATCTAACCCACCACGTCGATTCGCCGCTCCATCACCAGGTCGGCGAGACCGTAGTCCACCGCCTCCTGCGCGACCAGGATCTTGTCGCGCTCGGTGTCGCTGTTGATCTCGTCCTCGTCGCGGCCGGTGTGATGGGCCAGGATCTCGTTGATTCGCTGCCGCATTCTCAGCAGATCCTTGGCGTGGATGTCGATGTCGGTCTGCTGGCCCTGGAGCCCGTAAAGCAGCGGCTGGTGGATCAGCACCCGGCTGTTTGGCAGCACGAAACGCTTGCCCTTGCTGCCCGCCGCGAGCAGGATCGCGGCCATCGAGGCCGCCTGCCCGACGCAGGTCGTAGCGATGTCGGGCTTGATGTACTGCATGGTGTCGTAGATCGCCAGACCGGCGGTCACCGAGCCGCCCGGCGAGTTGATGTAGATGGCGATGTCCTTCTCGGGGTTCTCGGCCTCGAGAAACAGCATCTGGGCGATGATCAGGTTCGACACGTCGTCGTCGATCGAGCGGCCCAGAAAAATGATGTTGTCCTTGAGTAGACGGGAATAGATGTCGTAGGCGCGCTCGCCTCGGTTCGTCTGCTCGACCACCATCGGAATCAGCATTGTTCAGAAATCTCCTTGGGGTGCGTCTTCGTCATTCGGACCGATTTTACTCGGACTCGTCGGGGGCGGCTTCGGCGGATGTCACAGCCTCGGTCGGCTTCAGCTCATCGCCGGTCAGGCGCCGGAGCGCCTTGTCGCGCGCGAGCTGCAACCGCAGCTCGCCCAGACGGCCGGCGCGATCGAGCGCCTGGCGGACCGCCGGCGCGGTCTTGCCCTGAGCCCGAGCGAGCGCCGCCAAGCTGGCCTCGAACTCGGACTCCGACACCTCGACCTCGAGCTTCTCCACCACCGCGTCGAGCAGCAGCCGGGAGTGGACCTCCTTCTCGCCCTGCGGCCGGGTCTGCTGGAAGAGACCCTGCCAGTCGACCTCGGCCTTCTCGGGGTCCATACCGTGCCGAGCCATGTCCTCCGCGTACGACCGCAGGATGTTCTCGGTCTCGCGGTCGACCACGCCTTCGGGCAGCTGTAGCGGGTGGCGTTCGCGCAGCTGCTCGAGAACGATCTGCTCGCGCTTGCGGCGGCTCTCGTGCGCCTTGTTGTGGGCGAGCCGCTCGGTGATGCCGGCGCGTAGCGCGGCAACGTTCTCGAACTCACCGACTTTGGCCGCGAACTCGTCGTCGACCTCAGGCAGGTCTCGCTCACGGACCTTGTCGATCTCGATCCGGTACTTGCGGGTCGCGCCATCCTCGCCTTCCTGGCGCGAGAACTCGGTCTCGGTGCCGGCGCCCTGGCCGGTCACCGCGATCGTCAGCTCCTCCCACACCTTGGGGTCGCCGACCTCGAACGAGACCGGGGTCGGCTCGTCGCTCTCGCCCTCCTCGCCGCCCTCCTCGAGGGTGATCTTGCCCACCACCTGGTCGCCGCGAGCCACCGCGCGATCGGCGTCCTGCCACTCGGCGACGTTGCGGCGCAGATCCTCGAGCGAGTTCTCGATCTCCTCGTCGGTCGGCTGATCGTCCTTCTCGGGCAGATCGAACGACTCGATGTCGCCGAGCTCGATCTCCGGCCTGACCTCGACGATCGCGTCGAACGTCAGACTCGAGCCGCCCTCGTAGTCCACCTGCTCGACCGACGGCGTCAGCAGCGGCTCGAGTCCGCTCTCCGCCTGGGCCTGATGCCAGTAGCGCGGCACCAGGCGATCGATCACCTCCTTGCGAATCTCGTCGCCGAAGCGCTTCTGAACAACGGCCAGCGGCACCTTGCCCTTGCGGAAGCCGGGCAGGCTCGCGTTCTTCCGGTACTCCTGGGCCACCCGGTTGGCTTCGGCCTCGACCGCCGGGCCGGGCACTTCGATCTTCACCTGCTTGCGGCAAACGCCGACGTCTTCTACCGAAACTACGACACTCATGTCAGTCCTTCATGCGTTCCGTTCAACTCGAGCCGAGGGGCTCGGGACGGCGGTTCCTGGTTGGTTGCGGAATGTGGATGCTCTTGGAAGTGATGGCGAGCCTGGTGCGAAAGGGGGGACTCGAACCCCCACCCCTTGCGGGACTAGATCCTAAGTCTAGCGCGTCTGCCATTCCGCCACTTTCGCCGATGATCCTTCGTGAGGTGGCCGGATCCCGGACCGGGCTCGCGGCTGGAATCGAGACTGGCAGAAAGGGCATGGAAGTTCAAGGAATGCGGGCGCTGCTCGGTTGTGGTCCGTAGCGGACCGGGAATGCGTTACCTCTCTAGTAGCTATGACGGAAAACACGTCCATCACCGTACCGTCAGGGGAGATAAACCGATGAAGCTCGTTCCAGCGACACTCGTCAGCTTGATCTGCGTGGGATGGGCACCCACTGTCGGAGCGCAGGAGGCCGAATCGTCATCCGTAGCCGCAGAATCGACCGTCGGAGAGCGGCAGCTCTGGCGACAGGTGATGGTGGGACCAGGCGCGGTCCGTCCCACCTTTGGAGTAGGGGCGGTCAACGATGCCTTCGTGACCATATCGGCCGCTGGCTTCAACAATGTCGGCGTCTTCGGCAACAGTATCTTCGGGCTCAACGCAGCGCGGGCCTGTCTGGCGACGCAGTGCACCGTGGTCGCCGACCTGCCGGTGCCCCATGGGGCGACGATCGTGGGCTCAGAGATCGACGGTTGTGACTTGAACCCGAGCGGCGGGCAGCTCCGACTTCGCGTCCTGCGGGTCCCAGGCAACAACGAAAACATGCTCCCCTTGATCTTGAGCGAGTTCGACGCTGCATCAGGGTGCCAGTACACCTCGAACAGCCTCACGCCCCACCACCAGGTCGATCAGTACCTGGACAACTACTACGTGGAGATGTACTTCGAAGGCACCGACTCGTGGGAGTTCTTCCAGGCGGTGCGCGTCTACTACAGATCCGGAGGTGGAGAGGTCATTCCGACTGGCACCGAGCCCTCTCTGTTTCAGTAGCCGAGCCTGGATGGAGATGTCATCGAACAGATCGCCGGCGGAGGCATTCGTCTCCGGCGATTTGACAGAGGCCCGGAAACAGGGCTAACTTCCAGATAACCAGCCAAGACGCTACGCAATCGGGCACCAAGGGGGATCGGAGCATTCTGGGTACGAGATACGGGACCTTGCGACGACGCCAGACGATAGGCGCCCTGTTGGCGACGGCGTTGGTGCTTCCCCAGCCGTTGATTCCTGCGACCATCACCGTCGACGGCGGTTGCTCGCTCGCGGACGCGATCACGGCAGCGAATCAGGACGCGCCAGCCGGCGGCTGCCCGGCAGGAGCTGGGGCGGACGTGCTCGTGCTCACGGGCGACGTGACGCTCACCACAGCCCTACCCCAGGTCACCGACGAGATCTTCCTCGAGGGGAACGGCTTCACGATCGGGCGCGATCCGGGCGCCCCCGGGTTCCGCATCCTGGACCTGCAGGTCGCCGGCGACGTCGCCCTACGGGACGTGACGCTCACGAACGGCTCGGTGGACGGGCGCGGTGGCGGCATCCTGAACGACGCGAGCCGGCTGACCCTGCTCGGAACGCGCGTCGTCGGCAACGAAGCCACGAGCGACGGAGGTGGCATCAGGAGTAACTCCAACGCGAGGGCTCTGTTCATGGAGAGCTCGACCGTGGCCTACAACACCTCCGGCTACAACGGAGGCGGCCTCCACGCACACGGAGTGAACGTGATCTCGGGCTCGACGTTCTCGGGGAATAGTGACGTGGGTTTTTTCGGCGGCGGCGCGATCACGACCGACAGAAACACCCGGATAACCCTGGTCAATTCCACCATCTCGAACAACGACTCGCAGCGAACCGGCGGCATCAACATCAATCCCTCGTACAGCGATCTGTTGACACTGGTGTCGAGCACCCTGGTCGGTAACTCGGGCGCACAAGCCGGCGGCGTGCAGGTCTACGACGGCTGGCTCCAGCCCTCAGGCAGGATCTTCGACGCGGTGATCGCGGACAACGTCCCTCTGAACTGCAAGGGCGTGTTCAGGCCCCAGTTCGGCGGCAGCTTCGACGACGACGGCACCTGCGACGGAGCGTCGCTAGCCACCCCGGAGATCGACTTCGACCGCGACCTCGCGAACAACGGCGGTCCGACCCTGACCCATGCGCCGCTGGCGGGCGGCGTTCTGGTCGATGCGGGCGGTGCTTGCGATCTGGCGACCGACCAGCGCGGCTTCGGACGTGATCTGCCTTGCGACAGCGGCGCCGTCGAGCTCGGCGGGGCGCCGGTCGGCGGCTCGCTCGCGGACCTTCGAGGACTCACCGTCACCTGCGACAACGTCAGCTCGAGCGCTCGCGTGACGTTCCCGCTCGGAGCCGGCGTCAACAGCTGGGACTGCGAGGCTCAGGGCCTGGTCGTCGGCACCGGCGACACGATCAAGCAGACCGTCGTGGGCGGCGCCATCGACGGCGCCGGGGGCTCGGTGATCGGTCTCGCCGCAAGCGACGTCATCTGTCGCAACGAGGTCACGGGCCAGACGGTGGCTATCGATCTGAGCACCGGTCCCGGCTGGGACTGCGTCGCGGACGGGCTGGTCGTCAGCACCGGCGACCGGATTCGGATGATCTCGACCGGAGTGGTGCCTTGAGACGCGGCCTCCATGCGCTGTTGATCGGGTTCCTCATCGCCGGTCAGCCGCTGAGCCCGGCGACCATCGCGGTGGGCGGCGGCTGCACCCTGGCCGACGCGATTACCGCGGCGAACACGGATGTCGCGGTTGGTGGCTGTTCTGCCGGCGCAGGCGTCGACGTGATCGAGCTCACCACGGACGTATCGTTGACCACCGAGCTGCCCCAGGTGACCTCCGGCATCGCGCTCGAGGGCAACGAGTTCGCCATCTCGCGAGCGCCCGGCGCACCCGACTTCCGGATCCTCGATCTGCGGGTCGACGGCGCCGTGGCGCTCCGCAACGTCACGATCAGCAACGGCTCGACCACCACGAGCGGTGGCGGCATCTACAACGACGCGACCGTGCTCTCGTTGACCAACGCCCGGATCACGGACAACCAGGCGACCGTGTACGGCGGCGGCATCATGGCCGGAGATCAGTCCGAGCTGATCTGGATGTCCGGCTCGACCGTGTCCGGCAACCAGGCGGGCAACGCCGGCGGCGGCCTCTACCAGGGCTGGGGCGTCGAGACCAGGATCAGCGGCTCGACTCTCTCCGGCAACAGCGCGGGCTACGTCGGCGGAGCCGTCCTCCAGGGCGAGTACTCGTATCTCAACATGACCAACAGCACGGTGTCCGGCAACTCGGCGCAGGACGCCGGCGGCGGGATCTACGCCACCTTCTTCTCGTACCAGACCAACCTCTTCAACAGCACTGTGATCGGCAACTCCGCAGCCGCGGGCGGTGGAGTCGTATTCGATGTCGCGCTCTACCACACCGACGACGGGGTGCTCGCGGACACGGTGATGGTCGCGAACGCCGGAGGAAACTGCCTGGCGGTCTCAGACTTCGTGGACGTGCACGACCTCGGCGGCAACTTCGACGACGACGGCAGCTGCGTCGGAGCCTCGCCCGCGGCGGCGGGGGTCGACATCGACGCGACACTGGCCGACAACGGCGGCCCCACGTCGACGCACGCGGTAATGCCAGGCAGCGTGCTGATCGACGCCGGCGGTCCCTGCGGCTTCGAGAATGACCAGCGCGCGCTGCCCCGGGATCCGATCTGCGACAGCGGCGCCGTCGAGTTCGACCCCGCTCCTGTCGGCGGGACTCTCACCGGCGCCCTTGGGGTGAGCGCCATCTGCACCGACACGACCACCGGTCAGAGCGTCAGCTTTCCGCTCAGCGGTGGTGCCACCAGCTGGGACTGTGAGTCCGAGGGGTTGGCCGTCAATCCCGGGAACACGATCAAGCAGGACATCCGGGGCAGTGTCATCAACGGCACCGCCGGCTCAATCGTCGGTCTCATCCCCGAGCGTGCCTCCTGCCGCAACACCACGACCGGACAGCGGGTGGACCTGAGCCTCAGCTCCCCGAGCTGGGACTGCGTGGAGGCGGGACTCTCGGTCACGGCCGGGGATCGAGTGCGGGTCATCACGTGGGGCGCGGTCCCCTGAGTTCCAGCGCGGCTACTCGGGCGCGACCAGTTCCCTGACGAACGAGATCGTGCCTCCGAGCTCGTCGCGGAGGGCTACGGCGACAGTGTGCTCCCGAGACCGGTTCAGTTCCATCGCGACCTGCACCCGGTAGGTCCCTCGGCCCGCGCCCGGCGCAGCTTGGATGGGGATCGATTTCTGCCGAACGCTCGTACCGTGGCCAGCGCTGTCGAGCGCGGCGGCAAAGATCGTGACCAGGCCCCGTAAGCCGCCCTCGTCCGGCAGGAGCACCAGCGAGCTGAGCGGCACCTGGACCTCGACGATCACCTTCCGCCCCTCGTGCCGGGTCGCCGTCACTCGCAGGCCGTGCGTATCGTCCTCGAAGCCATGGTAGAGGCTCGCCGAGATCCGATCCATTACCTGCTGATCGGGCGAGGTGCTCTCGTAGCTCTTGCGAAAGCGGGACTCGAGCCCCGGCCGGAGGACCTCGACCTGGAGCTTGTGGGACGCGCCGTCGATCGGATGACGGGAGGGGAAAGCCAGAATGTAGCGGGCCGCCTCGGCCTCGAGGAGTGCGCCGATCGCGGGCGTGGCATCGTTCGCGTTCAGGATCGCCCGGCCTCCGGTCTCTTCCGCCATGGTCACCAGGGTCTCCTGCCGGTTGTAGCGGCCCATGGACTCGGTTGCGAAGCTCGTTCGCGCGCCGTCGACGCTCGCCGCTCGACTCCCCTCCAGACCCGACGCCTGGAGGCTGTTCAGGGTCACGCGGCGCGAGTTGGCCGCCGCGGCCAGAGCGGTCCAGCGCTTGTGCGTGTTGAGCTGCTGCAACTCCGAGCGGGCCGTAATCGGGAAGCGTCTCGCGGGCGGGAACTGGGCGATGATGCTGCGACCGGACACGGTCCCGCGATTGAGGGCGGAGCCGTCGCAGAGCTCGATGGCGTAGTCCCAGACCTCCTGCCCGGCGACCAGCGGAACACCGTCGCTCACGTAAAGCAGGCTCTTGTGCCCCGGATAGGCCGCCAGGGAGACGACGAACTGGCCGAGCGCGCCGATGGCGGCTTCGATCTGACCGAAGGCCTGCTGGCCGTAGCCCCTGACAAATCCGGCCACGTCGCCTTCGCAGACCCGGTCGATGAACTCTTGACGGCCGATCCCGGGGAGATCGACGTAGCTCTCCAGCTGCACTTCGAGAAGCTGCTTCGCGTTGAACAGGACCCGCTCCTTCGCGACGCCCGCCATGACCGCCTGCGCGGCTCCGGAGAGGCGCTTCTCGAGTGCCCTGGCGATGCGCTGGTGGTCGCGGGTGAACGGCACCAGCACGTTGACCGACCCGGAGTACGAAGCGAGCATCACCTCCGTTCGCGGCGAGAGCTCCTTCTTGAGCGCCTCTCCCAGCCGCCGGAGCACGAGATGCCTGGAGCGCAGGTTCAGGCGGAGCTCGTCGAGGAAAATCACCAGACGCGGGAAGTTCTCGGAGGTCCTCGGCAGGGTCTCGACGACGAACGAGCTCCCGGTCTCGCTCGAGCCGGACGGGCGATCCCCTGCACTCGATCCGCTCGGCCCGGCGAAGTGGGTGACCGTCACCAGCTCGCCGTCGTCGAAGACCTGGAAATCCGCGGCGGAGAGATCGAGCACCGGCCTACCGTCACCGTCCGTCACCAGTATGTCGATCTCGACCAGATCGACGGCGATGGTCTCGCTGAAGGACGTGTCCTGTGCGGATGCCGGTCGGGTCGCCCCGCCGGAGACCGATTGGACCAGCAGCAGGGCCAGAGCTCCGCGGGCCGCGCAGCGGGCCAGCCGTCGGATGCACGCGAGATTCGTCAACTCGAGTCGCCGTCCTCTCTGCCTCAGGGTCGCTGGGTTTGGACCCTATCAGTCGGTCCCGGATGCCTGACGAGCACAGCCTCGAGGCAATCGGCTTCGATCTCGGCAGCGAACCGGGGCGGGTGGCAGAAAGTTCAAGGAAAACGGCGCTCTCCAGCGGCTCATAGGAGGAGCGACGGATCGATCGCCGAACGTCCGGCACGATAGACTCCAGGTTCTGAGCTGGGACACGATTCGGCGTCAATGGAGGCGTGGGAACCCGAGTATCCGCTGCCTGATGCGACACTTCGAAATGCCTCGATCGACGCCGCGCGGTCGCTACCGATGATCCGCTGCGACTACTTCGAGCTGGTTCTGCACCTCGGGGAACGCAACGAACGCCGGACCCTCCGATACAGCTATCGCACGGACCTACCTGCCGGAACCTTGGCGATCGTGACTTGTTCGCGCCGGTACCAGGATCGCGAGGGCAACGACCAGCTGTGGCTGATGGCCAGCGAACGCGTGTCCGTGGAGCCGACCGCGGACGGTGATCTCAACGGTGGCGACGGGACGATCGACATCGATGTCGGCGACGCCGCGGGCCGCGTTCGATTTGATCAGCTGGGTGGGTTTTCGAAGGGCATCCGAGGCGAGGTCAGCGACCAGGTATGTCTCGAGTTGATCGTGGGTGGGCGTCAACGACTCGAGGCATTCGGGGCGGGGAACCGCAACCTGCGAGGCGCGATGGTTACGGAGGAATCGCCGGTGCATGTCGTCGAAGTTTCCGACGCCGTCATCGCCCCGATCCGAGGCGAGCACAAGCCGACTTGATCGCGGCGCTCAGTCGAGCTCGTTCTTGTAGATCGCCCCGCTCTTCATGATCACCCTGAGCGACTCGTCTGGATCGCCAGAATCGAGATGTCTTCGAACGGGTCGCCGTCGATCAGCACCAGGTCCGCCAGCCTCTTCGTCGACTCTCTCCCGCAGCAGTGGGTGCCCGGGCGAAGGATCTCGCCCGGTCCGGCATCTACATCGGTGGAAGTTCCCGTCGAGACCTGCGGGTCCCTCTCACCGCTGGCACCCCTGGAGACCCGGACATGCTGCGAACTACGTTCTGGACGCTAACCTCGATTCTCGTCTTGAGCTTGACCCCCGCACACGGCGCTGACGTCGAGGGGTCGTCGTTCGACCGCCTGAAGGATCGCGGTCCTGGAATCCCCACCTCCCAGTTCGGCACGTACATCGAGAGCGGGCAGTGGATGCTCTATACGTTCCTCGAGTACGACAAGAACACGAGCGAAGAGTACTCGCCGGCCGAGCTCGGCGTTCTCGGCCTCGGCGCCGCTGGCGACCAGGAGTTCTTCGGCAGGTCGACCCAGGAGGAGGCCGTTCTCTTTCTCGGCTACGGGATCAACGACAAGCTGGCGTTCGAGCTCGAAGCCGAGGTCTACGCATCCGCCGAGCTCGAGAAGTCACCGCTCGATGCCTCCCCGGTTCCAGCTCGCCTCAGTGAGTCCGGCTTCGCCGGTGCGGAGGCCCAGCTGCGCTGGATGTGGCGCGAGGAGACCGCCAGGCGTCCGGCGATGTACAGCTTCTTCGAAGTCGAGTTCCCGTTCCAGAGCCGCAAGGTCCTGATCGGCACGCAGGACGCTGAGTACGCAATCGGCACCGGCTTCATCCGCGGCTACCGCTGGGGCACACTCAACGGCCGGATCTCGGTCGCCTACGACGGCGGAGACGGTGAGATCGAGCCCGGCGAGTACGCCCTCGAGTACCTCAAGCGCCTCAACCAGCGCTGGCGTTTCGTCGCAACTCTCGAAGGCGAAGATGACGAGATCAGCCTGATCGGTGAGGCGCAGGTGAAGCTGACTCCGAAGGCGATCCTGAAGCTGAACAGCGGCTTCGGCTTGACCGAGAAGGCGTCCGACTTCGCGCCCGAGGTGGGCCTTCTGATTACCTTCTGAGCATGAGCGCATTCCTCGGTCACTCCTCCGAGCCGGCGCGGCGCGGAACGACCGTCGAATGCGCTCTGGCAACTCGGTGACGCTCGACGCTCCCGCCAGGACCACAGGGCCGTTGGGCTGAACAGCCCGTGACCGATAGCTACGCCCTTGCTAACCTCGGAAGATGACCTTCTGGACCTGGCAGGCGCTCACCGTTCTTCTGATCGGACTCATCGGCCGAACGACTGCCGACGCGCAGCAAGTCGAGACACTGGCTGAAGTCCCCGGCGGCACGGGCGGCCTGGTGGTCGATCGTGCCGGCAATCTATATTCCGCGGACTTCGGCGCCATCCTGGGCGACGCGGAAACAGCTGGTACCAAGGTCTTTCGCATCAGTCCCGAGGGCAAAGTAGAGGTCTTCGCCGAGGGGCTCGAGGGAGCCTCCGGAAACGCGATCGATTCGAAAGGCACTCTCTTCCAGTCGAACATTCGCGGCAACGCCATCAGCAGGATCACCCCTGACGGCGTGGTGAGCACGTTCGTCACCGAGGGGATCGAGCTGCCGGTCGGCATCGTCATCGACGCAGAGGACACCCTGTGGGTCGCGAATTGCGGCAGCGCGTCGATCCAGAAGGTGACCGCCGACGGAGTCTCCACCCGATTCGTCGAGAGCCCGCTGCTCAAGTGCCCGAACGGCATCACTCTGGATCGAAACCACAACCTGTACGTCGCGAACTTCGAAGGCGGCGACGTCCTGAAGATCACTCCGGCCGGCGAGGTGAGCGTGCTCGCGACCCTGCCCGGCAACAACAACGGCCACATCGTCCACGTCGACGGCTCCCTGTTCGTCGTCGCTCGGACCGCGCATCAGGTCTACCAGGTCTCGCTTACCGGCCAGGTCAAGCTGCTCGCCGGCTCTGGCGAGAAGGGCGGCAAGGACGGCCCACTCCTCGAAGCCACCTTCTGTTATCCCAACGACATCGCCCTCGGACTCGACGGCCGAACGCTGTACGTCAACGAGATCGCGGATGAATCGACCGCCGGGATGACCCTGGCGCCGACTCGGGTCCGCGTGATCCAGAGGTAGGCGGGCCAGGCGCCGGGCTCGTCAGCGGGCTTGCCGCCACCATGAAGTGGACCTTGAGCCCCGACCGGGGGTGGATCAAATTGAACTGTCCATGGCGCGCGACGGCCTCGATCGCGGCCTCCCGAGCCAGATAGAACTCTTGCGCTGGGAACTCCCTCGCCAAGGCATCGATGTCCTGCTCCCTCAGGGAGACCACGACATCGATGTCGTTGGTGAACCGGGGCTCGCCGAAGAAGATGGTCGCGACGGAACCGGTAATCAGATAGCGGATGCCTAGCCGCTCGAGCGCTTAGACGAGGGCGCGAAGCAGTTCATCCTGATCCAAGAGACAGCCTCCGAGCGACTTCCCGCCGCACGGTCTCGGTAGACCAGTCAGGATGGCGGCTCTCGAGGTGGCTCGTGAGCATTCGGCGGGCCGCCGAGTACATGCCGCTCGCCACCTTGAGCCGCTCGGCCCCAGTCATCGCCCGCAGGGCAAGCACGACCTGCGGGTCGAGGCCGTCTCCATGTCGAGGCTCGCCAGACATCCTGCGGCCATCCTATCGGCCGCGCGCATCGCGCTGCTACTGGTCGAGATCGGCGGCAAGCGATGAGGCTCCTTCTTTCTCGGATCAGCCTTCTAACAACTGAAGCCGCCTCTGGGCTTCGCGCTTTCCGAGATCTCTCACGGCCACGAGCGCGGCCAGTTGGCGAACGCGGGGCCTCGACTTGCCCTGCTCCCAACTGTAGATTGTCTGGGCGCTGACTCCGACAAGCTTCGCGTAGTCGGCGCCGGAGAGACCCACGCTCTTTCGATGTGTGGCCAGGCCGCGTCGGGAGAACCGTTTCCGTTCGGCACTCGTCACAGGAGCCCGCTTCGAGAGGCGCTTCTTCTCCTGCCGCTCTAGATATGCGACCTGCTTTGAGAGCGCGTCTGTTTGACGTTTCAAACTAGCGATATCGCGACGGTACTGCGCGCTAGCCTTGCGTAGCACCGCGGTCCCGGCAGCGATCTCTTTGCGAGCCAGCCGCGTGATTTCATGCTTCAGAGCGGAAACGAGTGTAGACATTGCGACCACCTCCCCTTGGAAACACATGCTGGAATCGGGACTCTTGATGCGTCCCGGTTCCCGTCGCGTTCGCCGATCATCTTACTCGGCACCTCGAGGGGCCAACCATCCACAGGGGTAGGCCTCGACATGCCCCGCTCTCGTGCGAGGTGGGCCAGGAACTCGCCCACGACCGCAGCGGGCATTGCCCGATACGCCTCGGTTGCGTTTAGTCTATGCGGGTATGACCCACGCACCTCCCGACGATCCCTACCGCCGCGTGAGCTACCGCCGGCTGATCGCCTGGCCCGAGCGCATCGCTCGCGAGCGTCCCTTCCTGGAGCGCGAGCTCGGCAGCGCGCCTCCCGGGCCGGTGCTCGATCTCGGCTGCGGCACGGGGGAGCACGCGCTGATGTTCGCGTCCCTCGGCTTCACCACCACCGGCATCGACCGCTCCGAGTCGATGATCGAGAAGGCGCGCGAATTCCAGGACCATCACCCGCCTCACGGTCCAACCTTCATCCTTGGCGACCTCGCCGAGATTCCAACACTGGTGCACGAGCCACACGGCGCGGCCATCTGTCTCGGTAACGCCCTTCCCCACCTCGACGACGACGCGCTCGTCTCGAGTCTAGAGGGGTGG
>JAJCXP010000052.1 GCA_029263375.1 Acidobacteriota bacterium
GGCGACCTGGTATGGTTGGCCCATCTAGTTAACCATGCCCGGTCGGAGTGGGCACTGTGCGGGCCGTCGTCTGTGATGGATGGCTAGGCCATTCCTGACCAGGGCTCCCGGCCTCGAGCCGGGAGGAAGGGGAGAGACATATGAGGGGATTCCCTGTGATCGTTGGACTTGTCCTATTGATGGGGGCTCTTGTGCAGCCCGTGCCGGTGATGGCTGGCACCGCGTTTCCACCGGGCGGCGACGATCCGGGCGGCGATCCGACGGCACCGATCAAGATCGCGACCGGTACCGACAGTAGCGCCGACGGCTACCTGGAGCTGTCGCCCGACGAGTACGGCTCCTATGGCGCCTTCGGCGTGGTCAACGGCATCACCGAGGATCTGTTCCGGCCGGCCGGCCTGTCGCTCCAGCAGACCACCTTCACCAGCGGCCTCTACCTTTTCAACCCGGCCGCCGGTCAGCAGGAGCTGCTCTCCGACATCCAGGAGTGGCAGGACATCCTGCTCGCGGGTGGTGGCCTCGATCGGTCGGTGACCTCGGCCAACGTTGCCAGCGACACCAACGGCGACACCGTCAACGACACCCTGGTCAGCAGCTTCCGCATCTTCGGCGGGGCTACCGACCTGTCATTCGACCTGACGCAGCTGGCGAGCTCGTTGGGCGGCGGCGTGGCGCAGCTGCGCCAGGACTACACCATCACCAACGACGGCGCCGGACCGATCAGCTTCGTTCTGGTGCGTAACTACGACGGCGACCTGCTCTGGGACTCCGACTTCAGCAACGACGAAGTTGGCACCACCATGCACGGCGCTGGCCTCGGGTCCTACGTCTACATGCAGGAGGCGAACATCCCGGGCGACACCGGGGTCACCCTCAGCTGCACCTCGGCGACCAAGTACTACGGCGGCAAGAATGGCGTCGAGCCGCCGCTCGGCTTCCCGGCCTTCGGCTTCGGTACCGACGTCCAGATCTGGGAGAACGGTGGCATCCCCACCAGCTGGGTGAACTACATCGCCGGCGTCGACTATGACGTCAACGGCGACAGCGGCGAGTTCCCGCCGGGTGTGGGCGATCCGGCCGATGGTTTTACGGGTATGGAGTGGGAGGTCAGCCTCGACCCCGGCGAGAGCACCACTCTGACGTTGAACACCACCTACGGTCAGAGCACTCCGGGTGGTTGCCAGCTCGAGGCGTCGATCAAAGAGAAGCTGGTCACCGCGGGCGACCGGGTTCGGGTGCGGATCAATCTGCACCACGTCCGCCAGCAGACGGTCTCCGTACCGTTCGTGATCTGGCTCGAGGATCGTCAGGGCAACGTGCTCGTGCGCGACACGACTCCGGCGTTCACGATCGAGTTCGGCGACCACCTGCGGTTCATGTGGCAGCTTCAGCTGCCTCCAGACATCGCGCCGGGCCGCTACCGCGTCATGGCCGGTGTCACCAAGATGCTGCAGGGTACGGCCTGGGCCAGCGAGCCGGTCGAGATCGACGTCTCGCCCTGAGCCTTCCGTAGAGATTCCATGGGAGAGCCCGCCGGTGAAAAGCCGGCGGGCTGCCCCTTTTCGTCAGTCGACGATCGGTGTGTACTCGGTCGTGTACTGCTCGTTGCCCGACAGCATGCGGCAGGTGACTATCCGCGATGGGCGTGCCTGCTCGCAGCGCTGGAAGTAGAGCGGCATCAGGAATGCGCCGTCGGCCAACGGCACCAGGCCGATGATCGTCTCGCTGTCCGCGTCGGCCATGATCATGTTTCCGCGCGCGCCGCGCTCGATCGCTGGCTGGCCGCCGCGGGAGGTCCGATACCGGCCGAGCCGGGGGTCGTCGGGTGCGACTGTCGGGGCGATGGAGTGGAGTGCCGGCCAGGGTGACGACTCGGCCTTACCGGTGGCCAGATCGGCCAGCGCGCTCGCCCAGTCCGCCGGCACTGCATAGTTGTTGGAGAGGCTGACCACGATCAGGTCGCGCTGGCGGTCGAACAGGAGCTTGCCGACGAAACCGGGCGAGCGCCCCTGCGCGAGGAAGGGCTCGTCGTCCTCGCCGAGGACGCGGCGGCGGAGATCGGCGGAAACGAAATCGTCGCGGAAGACGCCGCGGGCGAACGCGAGCAGGTCGTCGACAGTCGAGAACAGGGAGCCGCCACCGGGCCGGGTTTCGACCGCGTAGAAGCGCGAATGCCGACGCTCGCCCGGGTAGCCGGCCGGTTCGTAGCCGGTCGCCATCTTCGGGATCGGCGCGCGCGCGTCCGCGATGTGTCCCGTGTCCTTCATTCCGAGCGGCTCGAACACCGTAGCCCGCATCACTTCGTCGTAGGCTCCACGGCCGACGATCTCGAGGATCTTGGCGGCCACCGCATAGCCGCCGTTGCTGTAGGACGATCTGCTTCCGGGCTCGAAGTCGAGCGGCAGCGCCGCGAGTCGCTCGACGATCTCGTCGATTGAGAGCGAGGTCTTGGCGTCGCCCCAGGGTTGCCGGTTCGAGTGTGGAATACCCGAGCTGTGATCCAGCAGATGCGCGATGGTGATCCTCTGTGCCGAGGGGAAATCCGGCAGGTAGTGAGCGATCGGCGTGTCCAGCGACAGCTTGCCTCGGCCGATCATCAGGGCGAGCGCCGCGTCGGTCAGCTGCTTCGAAACCGACGCGATGCGGAAGCGCGTCTGCGCGTCGTGAGCAATGGCGTGCTCGTAGCTGGCCAGACCGAAGGACTTCCGGTAGCGAACCTCACCACCGATGTCGATCAGGACGGTGCCGTCGAACATCGCGAGCTCGACGAACTGGCCGATGAACCGGTCGAGGGCCTGCTCGCGATCGGCGGGGAGGGCAGCGGCCGACGGCCACGGCAGGGTTGAGGAAATCAGGCAGGACAGGAGGATCAGCTGTTTCATTGGATCGAGACTAGCGCCGGCGGCCGCCCGGGTCTTGGACGGATGCAACCATATGGGCGCCGAGCCGGGAAGACGGTCGTCGAGAGGGTACAATCGAAACGCGCCCCGAAGATCTCGAGGAAGGTTGGATGACAACCAGGACAGCAACCTCGACGCTCGCGACATGCCTCCCGCTGGTCCTTCTGGCTCTCGCCGGCTGCGTCCTGACGCCTGCCGGGATCCAGTTTCTGGAGCTGCGGTTCGCGCTTTCTCGGACTCTCGCCGCGGGTGAGGAGGCGTTGGTCCACCAGCAGGTCTTTCCCGCCAAAGTGGTACTCAAGAAGCACCACGTTCGGGTCAGCGGTCGAGTCGCCGGAGCGGGCGGCCTGCCCGAGAGACTCGATCTGCTGGTCACCTCGGAGGACGCTGACGGCAAGGTGTACAACCGCTTCAAGCTGAAGCTCGACATCGAGTCCGACGGTGGCTTCTCGGCCACCGGCCGCTGGAAGAAGAACATCGACGCCGCCACCCTGCAGTCGGTCTTCGTCACTCCGATCGGCGCCGACCTGCCGGAGGATCTCGCGGTTCAGCTGTGCATCCACACTTCCAAGCAGAAGGCCACTCTGGCTCAGGCGGCGGACTGCTCGCAGGGCGTCTTCGACCTCGTGGCCGCGAACGGATTCGACGATCCGGGCTTTCACGAGCTGATCACGATCTCGGGTGAGTTCCCCCAGGGTCTCGGCGCCACCGCGGGCCGTCAATTGGTCGTCGCACTGCGCGACGCCGGTCGCCCGGATCTGATCTGCGAGATTCATCACCCCTCATCGGGATGCGCGACCGTCGATTGGGACGATTTCGGCGGCCGCCGTAACACGCCGCCTGGCGGCGGCTACTTCGCCAACCGAGTTCTACTGGCAACCGAAGACGGTCCGCTCGAGCTGTTCCTGAACATGGACCTGGGGCTCGGACGTGAGCTCGACGACGACTTCGGGCTCGGCTGACTGCATACCGCGGTGGGCGGGACCGCCCGCGAGTGGACGACCCTTCTGCAGGAGAACATCGTGCCCGGCAGCGAATACACATTGGATCTCGTGATGACCAAATTCGAGGATCCGAGTGTCGTCATCGGCTA
>JAJCXP010000053.1 GCA_029263375.1 Acidobacteriota bacterium
GGTTCGGCCGCTACGTCGCGAGCCCGGCCGAGGCACGACCGAACGCCGCGGACGCGAGCGCACCCACCCGGTGATCTACGCCCTGTGGGGCCTGGCGATCGTCCTGATCGTGGTCGGCGTGATCGGCACGCTGGTGCCGATCCTGCCCGGCGCCGCGATCGTGTTCGCCGGCATGCTCCTGGCCGCCTGGCTCGACGGTTTCGCGCGCGTCGGACCGCTCGTCCTGACGCTCCTCGCCGGAATCACGGTACTCGTCTACATCGTCGACTTCGTGAGCGGCTCGTTCGGAGCCAAGAAGACCGGCGCCAGCCCGCGCGCCGCCTGGGGCGCCTTCCTGGGTGCGATCGTGGGAATGTTCTTCGGCCTGGCGGGGATCCTCATCGGCCCGTTCGTCGGTGCGGTCCTCGCGGAGTTCACCCTGCGGCGCGACCTCAAGGCCGCGGGCAAGGCCGGCGCCGGCGCCTGGCTCGGCCTGGCGCTCGGCGCTGCCGCCAAGATCGCGTTGGTGTTCGCGATGCTGGCGCTCTTTGTGACGGCCTATCTGCTGTAGGCCTCCAGCCTGCTAGCCGCGAGGCCTTACCCGGCCGTCCATGTCCGGGATCACGAAGTTCGGATCGATCCGGCAGGGACCACCGATCAGGCCCTCCAGAGCCTGGCAGTTGGCCTGTAGACCCGCGGCCGAAGGCTGCGGAGCGCCGTCGAGCCATTGCCGGAGCGTCTCCCAACCGGCCAAGACCTCGGTCGCCGAGAAACCACAGTGGCTGGGCGTCGACTCGACCACGATGCCGACGGTCAGGTAATCGGCCGGCACCACCGAAGCGTACTCCGACTGGTTCTCTACGATCACCAGGCCGTCCTTGTCGGTGTGCAACGAGATGATCTTGACGTCGCCGACCTTCCCACTGGGCGTGTACTTCTTGCCCAGCTTGCGGGCGGGCTTCTTCTTCGCAGGGATCCGTTCGATGGAGTCGTTGATGTCGTCGTCGCCGTAGTCCACGCTGTCGTTGCCGACTCCCTGCTTGCCCTTGAGCTTGCCCTTGTCGTGGATCAGGTCGGTCAGGCCGAAGGTTGCGAAGCCCATGTCGGTCTGGATGAAACTCTCCGGCAGACCGGTCAGATCGATGAGCTTCTTGAGGTTCTTCTTCTGCGCCTTGGTGCGCTTCTTCTTGGGCAGATCGACGCCGGTACAGGCGTTGACCGCGGCACCGACGGCATCGGGCGTCAGCACCGAGTTCTTCTCGAGACCGGTCGCGCCACCCGCGATCGTCGCCTCGGGAATGTTGCCGCAGACCGTGTCGTAGAGCAGTCGCAGATCGAAGGCGCCGTCCCAGTTGCGGCTGCCGGCGACGGCGCCGCAGAACATGAAGGCGCCGCTCACGTTGTCGAGCTTGGCCTTCTCGAGGGCGAAGCCGGTCACCGCTCCGCCCAGCGAGGCGCCGGTGAGGATGATGTGATCCGGCACTCCGACGTTCGCCTCGAACGCGGCCACCAGGGCCTCGAGGTCCTGGTTGGTCTTGAACAGCGCCCAACCCGCCTGACGGTAGCTAGAGGCCGCGACCGCGAAGCCCTCGGATAGCTGGATATCGACCAGCGGCCCGAGATCGCTCACCGGTCCTGGCGGCGACAGACTGAAACCGTGGTTCCAGATCACCAGCCCATCGGCGGGCTGCCAGCCGTTCGGCACCGTGATCTTGTAGAACGCTCCGCCAGCGGTCTGGCCCTCGAAGTCGGTCTGGGCGAAAGCGGCTCCGCCCACGAAAGCGACGAGCAACGTCGCGAACAGGATTCTCTTGAGGCTCTGAGACATCAACGAACTCCTTCCTGGATGATCGATCATTGTAGCGGAAGGCCCGCAGGGGCCGTTCGAGCACGATCTGAGACAATCCGCTCGACCGACAACGAGGAGGCTCGAGAATGCATCGCCGCACCATGCTGTTCGCACTGCTGGCAGGGCTCGTCTCGACGAGCGCGACCGCCCAGGACACCCATCGCTACCAGACCGACTTCCCCGCCGACGAGCTCGCGGAGCGCCGCGGCCGTGTTCTCGAGGCGATCGGCGACAACGCCATCGCCCTGATCCAGGGCGCGGCGAACGTTCAGGGCTTCCTGGTCTTCCGTCAATCCAACGAGCTCTACTACCTGACCGGGCTCGAGTCGCCACACGCCTATCTGCTGCTCGACGGCCGTTCGGGCAAGAGCCATCTCTACCTGCCGCACCGCAACGAGCGCCGCGAGCGCGGCGAAGGCAAGACGCTGTCGGCCGCGGACGCCGAGTTGGTGCGCGAGCTGACCGGGGTCGACGAGGTGCTGGGCATCGAGCGGCTCGGCTATCAGCTCTGGCGCTATCTGCTGCGGGCGCCCTTTCCGAAGCTCTTCACGATGCTCTCGCCCGCCGAGGGTGAGGCGCAGAGCCGCGACGAGATCCTGATCGGTCTGGGAGAGGCGATCGCCGACCCCTGGGATGGCCCGGCGTCGCGCGTCGGCCGGTTCGTATCCAAGCTTCGCGAGCGCTATCCGCAGTTCGAGATCGCGGACCTGACGCCGATCCTCGACGACATGCGCATCGTCAAGAGCGCTCGTGAGATCGAGCTCATCCGGCGCGCCAGCGAGCTCGCCGCACTCGGCATCATGGAGGCGATCCGCTCGACCGAGCCCGGTCTGGTCGAGTATCAGCTCGACGCCGCGGCGCGCTACGTCTTCCTCGCCAACGGCGCTCGCGGCGAGGCGTACCGCTCGATCACCGCCGCCGGCACCAACGCCTGGTTCGGCCACTACTACCGCAACGACAGCGAGCTGGTGCCCGGCGATCTGATCCTGATGGACTACGCGCCTGACTACCGGTACTACACCTCGGACGTCGCCCGCATGTGGCCGGTCGACGGCAAGTTCACGCCTGCCCAGCGCGAGCTCTACGGTTGGATCCTGCGCTACTACCAGGAGCTTCAGGCGCGCATCCGCCCCGGCGTCAGCGAGGAGCAGATTCACCGGGAGACGGCCGACGCCATGCGGGCGGTGTTCGAGCGCACCGAGTTCTCGAAGGAGATCTACCGCGAAGCCGCACGCCAGACGCTCGACTTCCGCGGCCATCTGTCGCATCCGGTGGGGCTGGCGGTGCACGATGTCGGCAGCTACCGCGATCGACCGCTGGTGCCCGGCACCGTGTTCTCGATCGACCCGATGCTGTGGGTGCCCGAGGAGCGCCTCTACATTCGTATCGAGGATGTCGGCGTCGTCACCGAGCAGGGCTTCGACAACTTCTCGGGCTTCGCGCCGACGACGATCGAGGAGATCGAGGCGTTGATGGCCGAGGAGGGTGTGCTGCAGCTCACGCCGCCGGTAGAATCCCGTCCCTGACCATGTGGAGATGTGCGGCGATCGCCGCGAGCTCGATCGCCGCCTTCCTGGCGGCCTCCGACGGCGGCCTCGCTCAGCAGGCGCCGACGACCACGCGCGCCATACGCGCGGCGCTGGCGCCAACGGTCGACGGCGACGTTCTGGGCGACCCGGCCTGGGAGGGAGTGCCGGTCGCGACGGATTTCGTTCAGAACACGCCCGACGAAGGCAGGCCGTCGACCGAACGCACTGAAGTGATGGTCGCGTACGACGACCGGACCCTCTACATCGGCGTCGTCTGCTACGACCGCGATCCCGAGGGCATCATCGTCGCCCACTCGCGTCGCGACCAGTCGCTCGACGAGACCGACAGCTTCCAGGTGATCCTCGACACCTACCGGGATCGTCAGGGCGGCCTGGTCTTCGGCACCAACCCGGCCGGCGCGCAGTTCGACGGCCAGGTCACCGGACAGGGCTCCGGCGGTCTGACCGCCGGCAACACCTTCAATAGGAACTGGGACGCCGCCTGGGTGGTCGAGGCCCGGATCACGGAGATCGGTTGGAGCGCCGAGCTCGCGATCCCCTTCCGGTCGTTGCGCTATCCGGGAGGCGGCGAGGCCACGACCTGGGGCGTGAACTTCCAGCGCAACATCCGGCGCCGCAACGAAACCTCGTTCTGGGCGCCGCTCACGCGCCAGTTCAACCTCTACTGGGTGTCCCGCGCAGGTGATCTCGACGGGATCGAGACACCTCGCCAACGCAACCTCCAGTTGACGCCCTACGCGCTTGCCGACAGCCGGCGGCCCGGGATCGCCGGCGCCTCGACCAGCACCACCACCGACTTCGGGGCCGATCTGAAGTACGGGCTGACACCCAGCCTGACGCTCGACGCCACGGTCAACACCGATTTCGCCCAGGTCGAGGCCGACGAACAGCAGATCAACCTCGACCGTTTCAACCTCTTCTTCCCCGAGAAGCGGCCGTTCTTTCTCGAGAACGCCGGTCTGTTCGAAGTCGGCGTGCCCGAAGAGCTGGCGCTGTTCTTCAGCCGGCGCATCGGTCTCGGCCCGAGTGGCGAGGAGATTCCGATCGAGGGCGGCGCCCGGATCTCGGGCAAAGTGGGGCAGAACAACATCGGCCTCCTCGCGATGCGCACCGAGGAGACTGCCGGCATCGCGCCCGAGAACGACTTCGCGGTGGCGCGCTACAGCCGCGATCTTCCCAACCGCTCGTCGATCGGTGCGATCTTCGTCAACCGCGACGGCGAGGCCGACCTGCCCGGGGGTGTAGACGACACCAACCGTACGTTCGGCGTCGACGGCCGCTTCGGAGTCGGCCAGTACGGCGAGCTCACCGGTTTCGTCGCCCGGACCGACACCCCAGGCATCGAGCGCGACGACCACGCGTTTCAGCTCTTCGGCCGCCACAACACCGAGAAGTGGGCCAGCTCGCTCGGCTTCACCGAGGTCGGCGAGGGATTCAACCCCGAGGTCGGCTTCCTGAGCCGGCGCGGCTACCGCAAGCCGGAGGGCTCTCTGCTCCGACGGATTCGGCCCGAGAAGCTCTGGGGCCTGCACGAGATCCGCCCGCACGTCTCCTATCGCGGCTTCTGGGACTTCAACGACTTCCAGGAGACCGGACTGCTGCACGTCGACAGCCACTGGGAGTGGAAGAGCGGCTACGAGCTCCACACCGGTGTCAACTTCCGGCGCGAGGGGGTGAAGGAGCCGTTCGAGATCGCCGAGGGCGTGATCGTGCCGC
>JAJCXP010000054.1 GCA_029263375.1 Acidobacteriota bacterium
AGTCCCGCTGGTGGCTCGAATCAGGGTTCAGGTTCGAAGAGGAACAAACCGTCCCGGGGCCGGAAAGGAGCCAGGCGGAAAGCTCACGTACTTACGCCCCGCCCTCAGATCTTCGACGGCCTGTCGGTAGGCGAGCCGAAACAGCGTGTAGGACCACTCGAGAGCCTTTCGCACCCTTGCGCTGTGGCAGTGGAACCGCGGTCCGGGCGAGCGCTTACTGCGGGCAGGTCGAGCGTGTGGATCCTGCCGGAGGATCTCTTGGGCTCCGAGGACCGGGCGGTCCTCGCGGCGTGTCGCGTGTCGCTCGACGATCTCCTTGATGAGGCGTCGCACGAGGGTCTGTCGCTTTGATTCGCTGAGCTCTTCCCAGCAGGGCAAGGGCGAGAGCTCGATCTCCTCGGTTGAGCTGAAGAGGTCGTCGCTCGTCGGTTCGCCTCGGAGGCGAGCTCGATACTGAGCGGTGCGGTCGACCCAGACGCCGCTCAGCTTCTGGCCGCGAGCGAGGCTCGCCGTCGAATTGGCTCCGGGCCAGTGATGTGGAGCGGCGACCAGACCTTCCTTGACGCCCTGCTCGAGGATGTAGCGCAGGCGGTCGATCTGCGCTTCGGGCTCATGACTGACGACGATGTCGAAGTAGCGACGCCCCCAGAGTTTCTCGCGCCAGTCGTGCAGGCGGCCGATCTCGCGCGCTATGTTGGAGTTGAGGTAGCGCATGAAGCTCGCGAGCTGGGCCGCGTCGAGCGGGCGAAGCAGTAGGTGGCAGTGATTCGAAAGGTAGATGAAAGCGCAGATCTTCATTCGGGTGAGTCGCTGGGCGCGGCCGACGACGCCTCGAATGATCTCGTTGACTCGCCTCGAGGGGCGGAGAAGAAAGCGACCATGGATTGTTCGACAGGTCGCCTCGACGAGGCATCCCTCGGGAACATATCGGAGGTTGCGCGCCATGTTCTGAAGGACGAAACCTCCTCGACGCTTCTGTCAAACAATCGTGTGGAACCTCAGCGGGTAGCAGAGCCAAGTGAGCAATCGGCTATTTGATTACAGACCCTGTTATGAGGTTAGAATGCCGCCAGTCGAAAGATGACATCCGCCGTCCCCTCCTCCCTCGCTGAGAAGCGTCGCATTCTGCAGCTCGAGACTCTTTACGATCTCGGGGTTGCTCTGCATGCGCATCTGCCCGAGCAGGAACTGGTCGACGAGTTGATCCAGAAGGTCTGTACGATCCTCGACCCGGCGGCGGCGGTGGTCGTGACGCGCCGCGGCTATGGCGGTGCGCGCGCCCTGGCCGGCGTCGGCTGGATCGACGGTCCGCCGCCGGCGGAGCAGTTTCTCGACGATCCGCTCTGGCGTGAGCTTCTGGCCAGCGGCCAGTCGTTGGCCCTCACCGGGGGCACGCTCGCCGGCCGAGCGTACGAGAGCCTCCTGGCGACGCCGCTCGCCTATCGTGGCGTCTATCTCGGCTACATGGCGTTTCTCGACAAGGAGGAACGCGGCGGAGCCTCTTCGGGCTTCACTTCGGAGGACCGACGGTTCCTCGAATCGGTCGCGGCGCTCGCCGCGGTCGCCCTCGATAGTGCCCGCCAGATGGAAGAGCTCGAGGTCGAGCGCGAGCGATTGGAAGAGGAGAACCGGGCGCTCAAGGGCGATCTCGTACGCAAGGTCGGAGCGGGTCGCATCGTCGCCCAGGCGGCACCGATGCGGAGCGCCCTCAACCTGGTGGAACGAGTCGCGCCGCGCGGGGTGAGTGTCGTTCTGCGCGGCGAGAGCGGCACCGGCAAGGAGCTGGTCGCCAAGTTGCTGCACCTCGAGTCCGGTCGCAGCGGCCCGCTGGTGGCGGTCAACTGCGCCGCGATTCCCGAGACCCTGCTCGAGAGCGAGCTGTTCGGAATCGAGGGGGGCGTCGCGACCGGTGTGGTCGCCCGGCGCGGAAAATTCGAGTTGGCGGGGGGCGGCACCCTGTTTCTCGACGAGATCGGCGACCTGAGCCCGAGCGTTCAGGTGAAGCTTCTACGTGCGCTGCAGGAGCGCGAGGTCGTCCGGGTCGGAAGTCAGACAGCCGTGCCGGTGGACGTGCGGCTGGTAGCGGCGACCCATCGCGACCTCGAGGCGCTGGTAGCCGAAGGGACGTTCCGCGAAGATCTCTACTACCGCTTGAAAGGCGTCGAGATTCAGCTGCCGCCGCTGCGTGACCGGCGTGAGGACATCCCCCTGCTGGTGCGACACTTCACCGAGATCTTCTGCCAGCGCGAAGCTATCGCGGCGCCGAGATTCCACTCCGAGTCGCTCGAGCTGCTGCTCGAGCACGACTATCCGGGCAATGTCCGGGAGCTCCAGAATCTCGTCGAGGCGGCGCTTTCGCTGGCCGATCGCGAGATCCGACCGGAGCTGCTGCGCTCGCTCCTCGGCCAGGCAGCCGAGCAGGCCGGCCCCCAGGCACTGGACCTCGGAACCCTGGAACAGCGGCACATCGGCCGGGTGTTGCGGATGACCGCGGGCAACAAGACCCGGGCCGCCCGCCTGCTCGGTATCGACCGCCGGACCCTCCAGCGCAAGGGCTTCTAGCCCGCCCGCATCGCCCGGCTTGACAGCGGCTGCGCTCGCGTGCGCGGCGTTATGTCGCGAGCGCGGCAAACTGCCTCAAATGAGCCAATGATGAGGCGTTTCGGTACTCCGATTCACTTCGGTCGATGGTTCCTCATGACGCCACGAGACATTATGTCGCAGCCGTGGGTGAGGCGATTCGGCACCCCCCTCCTGCCGTTCGATCTATAACTGCGGGAACCAATAGGGTTGCATGCCGGGCTCGGCAGGGCGTCCGAGATTGGCAGCGGGCTTGCTCTTCCATAGGCTGACCCGGAGGAATAGATGCTGGAAACAACCCGCAGAGCTGTAGCCACCGTCCCCCGCTTCTCATTCGAGACGCTCGCGGCGGTTGCCACCATCTCGACCTTCGGCTGGTTGCTTGCGCACGATCTGGTGCAACCCATTGCCGTTTATCTGCTCGAGATATTTCTGACCTTCTGAGTTCTCTAGTAGAGTCGGCGGCCGAGAGACTGGTACCCGACGGATGGAGAATAGTTTCGTCCTCAGGGAGGTAACACTTACCCTCCCAATGCTTCCGGACATGGAGATCGC
>JAJCXP010000055.1 GCA_029263375.1 Acidobacteriota bacterium
CAACTTGCGCGGGTTGCAACGGTTCAGAAGTCGCATTTCGACTTGCCACCCTCCTCCTGGTCGGCGCTTGCGAGAAGCGAAGAGCCTCCCTGCGAGTATATACGAGGGGATTTCGCTCCGGATTCCTTCGCCGGGTATCGAACGGCCACTCCAAACGCTTGGATGCGTTGCCGCGAGCTTTCCCCTCGACCATCGATCGTCGACGGTTTCATCGTCTCGAAACTCCGCTGAGCAAGACCCGGACCAGGCACATCAGAAGTAGATTCGCGCGAGGTACCGCGATCGGTTTCCGTCGCTAGAAAGATGTGGACGCCGACCTCCTGATCGCGCTCAACACCGTCGAGGGTATCGATCGGCCGACGCTCTGCCGGCTGGGGCTCGAGGACGAGTGGCTCGCGGCCAGGGGGCGCGGCCGGCTTGCCGGGCACTACACACGTGTCCGGAAGGACACGTTCGAGAAGGTTGGACGCCAGCTCCGGCGGGTCGAGCAGATGGCCGAGATCGAGCGCGGTCGCGCCCGAGACGCCGGGGCCCGGATCGTCACCCGGGTCGATCCCGGCTACCCGTCGGCGCTGCTCGACCTGCCGCTGCCGCCGCCGGTGCTCTACTGCCGAGGCACGCTACCGCCGGGACCCGGACTGGCGATCGTCGGCTCGCGGCTCGCCGACGCCTACGGCCTCGAAGCTGCCGAGAGCTTCGCCGCCTACCTGGCGACGCTCGGCCTGGTGATCGTTTCCGGTCTCGCCCTCGGCATCGACAGCGCCGCCCACCGCGGTGCGCTCCGCCCGCCGGCCGGCCGGACCATCGCCGTCCTCGGCTGCGGCGTCGACGTCGAGTACCCGCGCGGCAGCGCCTCGCTCGCCCAGCGGATCTCTCAGGCCGGCGCCGTCGTCAGTGAGTTCCCCATCGGCACCCGCCCGTACCCTGGCCATTTCCCGATGCGCAACCGGATCATCGCCGCCCTCGGCGTCGGCACCTTCGTCGTCCGTGCGACCGCACGCTCGGGCTCGCTGATCACCGCCCGCCTGGCCATCGATCTCGGCCGCGATGTCTACGCCCTACCCGCCAACATCTACGACCGGCGCTCGATCGGCCCGAACACCCTGATCCGCGACGGCGCGCTGCCGGCGCAGCATCCGCGCGAGATTGTCGAGAGCCTGCCCCTGCGTATCCAGGACCGCCTCCAGACGCCGGCGGCGGCCGAGGTCATCGACACCGAGCCGCCGCCGGAGCACCTGCTCTACCTCTATAGAGCACTCCCTCGAGGCGAGCCAGCGACCGCCGAGGCTCTGGCAGAGGCGACCTGCCGACGGGTCAACGAAACTCTAGGGGCTCTGCTCGAGCTCGAGCTCGGCGGCTGGGTTCGCCGGCAGCCCGGCCCGAGCTTCGTCCGCTGCGGCTAGGCCGAGTCCGCCGCAACGAACACCAAAATCGCATTTGAGCGATAAGATGATCCAGATGTCGACAACTCGAGATTCCGCCTCGCACACGCCACCGGCAGACCCGGACCGCGAGCCCCTCCCGGTCTACGACCTGCACTGCGACCTGCTCACCTATCTATGCGGCTCGCCCGAAGCCACCCCCTACGACCCGGCACCCAGATGCTCGATCCCGCAGATGCGCGCCGGTCAGGTGGCCTACCAGACGCTCGCCATCTTCGGCGCCACCGGCCGCGGGTCCTCGGAGATCGGACCGGCCCAGGCGCGGATGTTCGCTCGCCTGTGCGCCGAGCACCCCGATGAGATCGGCCCGGTCGTGCGACCAGCATCCGCGGAGGCTCCCCCATCGTCGGACGGGCGACGGGAGCCGCCGATTCGAGTCCTCGCCGCGCTCGAGAACGCCTCCGTATTCTGCGAGGAGGACGAGAGCCTCGATGACGGCTTCACGCGGTTCGAGGCGATCGAGCGCGTGGTCGGGCGGGTCCTCTACGTCTCGCTCACCTGGCACGACGAGAACCGGTTCGCCGGCGGCAACGGCTCGACCGTCGGCCTCAAGGACGACGGGCGGACGGTGATCGAGTTCCTGGCCGAGCGGGGAGTCGCGCTCGATTTCTCCCACACATCCACGCGCACGGCTCGCGACGCGATCGACTTCATCACCGCGAGGGGGCTCCGGATCCCGCTCCTGGCGAGCCACTCGAACTTCGCGGCCTGCCTCGAACACCCTCGCAATCTGGCCGACGACGTCGCCAGGGCGATCCTCGAGCGCGACGGCGTGATCGGCATCAACTTCATGCGCGTCTTCCTGGGCGCCGAGCCGAGCTCCTTCATCGACCACATTCGACACGGCCTGGAGCTCGGCCGGCACGACGGTCTCTGCCTCGGAGCGGACTTCTTCCCGACCGACGCCATTCCGGAGAGCGTTCGCCTTCGCTACGCGCCGGACGGATTCTTCTTCCCCGAGTACCAGGACGCCGGTTGCTATCAGGACCTGCTCGAGTTTCTCGCCAGCGACGGATCGGTGCCGCCCGAGTGGCTGCCCCAGCTCGCCGCCGGCAACGCGCACAGGTTCCTGCTCGGTCTCGGGATCGCGCCCGAGGAGCTGCCGAACGATTCGTCGCGGAACGACTAGAAATGATCTCCCGGTGCTCGCGCCGTCGTCTGGTGGCCGGGATCGACGCTACTGCGCCGGGACGTAGGCCAGAGGCCGGGCCGGGATCGCCAACAGCGGATCGAACGAGCCGTCGCCGTCGAAGTCGGCGGCGGACCCCGTGCCTCCGTCTCCGAGGCGGTCGAAGGACTCTTTGCCGTCTCGGCTCTGCAGCACGGAACGGGCTCCGAGCGAGTAGATGGCTGTTCGGCCGAGCTGATCCTTCAGCGGTTGCTTCGGCTTCGCGAGCAGGGAGTTGACGTTGACCTCGTTCAGGCCATCTCCGTCGAGGTCGCGGTTCACCGCCAACCCCTTGAATCCAACTCCCAACTGCTGGTTCTTCCTGCGCCCCCGAATCCGCTGGAGAGGCTCGAGGCTCGACGAGCTGATCGCGTAGGCCGCTCCTCGCGCCTTGCGATACCCGGGGGCGCCGACGATCCAGTCCTCGCGTCCGTCCCCGTCCAGGT
The DNA here is from genome assembly GCA_029263375.1 of Acidobacteriota bacterium. Taxonomy (GTDB): domain Bacteria; phylum Acidobacteriota; class Thermoanaerobaculia; order Multivoradales; family JAHEKO01; genus JAHEKO01. Next base: position 3,057 of record JAJCXP010000055.1, read on the forward strand.
CCGCGAGGATCAGCCGGAGGGCGAAGCCAAAGTGCAGCGCTTTCGCCGGCGCGTTCAGCCGTCCGAGAACCGCACCGTTCCGAGACGAGAGGATCACGACATGGCCGGGCCGATCCTTGCTGCCGTCACCGGGCGCGCCGACCAGGAGGTCACGCGCCCCGTCGCCGTCCTGGTCGCGCACCGGCCCGACGCTGTAGCCCAGGTTGTCTCCCGCCTCCTCGCCGCGCACCGTGTAGAGGCGTCGTCCGGTCTTGGACGAGAAGATCCGCAGCGCGCCCGCCGCCGACTTGTTGCCGTTGCTCTCCCGCGGCGAAGTCACCAGGAACTCGAAGTTCCCGTCGCCGTCGAGATCCTCGAACAGGTTGATGACCCGCCAACCGAAGAGAGAGCCCGGTGGACCCTCCAGACGGTACGCCTCTCCCAGCGCACCCCCGACATCGGTCAGGGCGACGACCGTGGGCGCGGCTTCGGAATCCACCGAGGCGGGGGCCGCGATCGCCCAGTCCGTGAACTGCCGGCCGTCCACGTGCCCGAGGGCGGCCACCTGATGTCCGAACCGCTCGAGCTCGCCGCCCAGGAGATCTCCGTCGACCGAGAACAGCCGTTGGCCGTCGCGCGCGCGGACCGCCCAGACTCGACCCGACGAAGTCTGGGCGCCGGGCGCCCCGACCAACCAGTCCCGCTCGGGCGCCGGCGAGCCGCCGGGAAGGGTGTCGGATCCGGCGGCGGCTCCGAACTCATCGCCGGCCTCGGAGCCGTTGTAGACCGCCAGAACCGTCTGGAGATCGGCGCCCGAGATCACCTCGATCCGGCCGGGCCGTTCGTCCTGAGACTCGCAGGGCGTGGAAGCCACCAGGAGCGACACCACGAGGGCCGTCCAATTCGACAGGTAGTTCGAGCGTCGCAGACCGCTTCGAACTCGGGTGCTTCTGTCAGCTCGCATACTGTGGCCAGTCTATCCGGACGATCGGCGCGGGGCTCTCGCCCGGGGCGAACTGCCGGTGCTTCGGTAGGGCTCGCCCCACCTGACAGCGAATTCTGTTGACAGCGAGTCTCTCTTTATCGTAATATCACGATCATGAACTCGGAACGCCATCCTTCGCTCGACTCGACTCTTCCCGTGGCGATCATCGGAGCCGGACCGATCGGCCTCGCCGCGGCGGCTCACCTCTGGGGACGCGGCATCGACTTCGTCCTCCTCGAGCGCGGCCACCAGGCCGGCGCCAACCTACTCGAGTGGGCACACGTCCGGATGTTCTCGCCCTGGAAGTACAACCTCGACGAGGTCTCCGCGCGACTGCTGGCCGGCACCGGCTGGGTGCGGCCGGATCCGGAGAGCTTCCCGACCGGCGGCGATCTCCATGATCAGCTGGTCGCTCCTCTGGCCGCCACGCCTGAGATCGCGCCCCGGATCCGGTATCGAACCGAGGTTGTCGCGGTGAGCCGTCTCGAGAAGGATCGCCAACGAACGCAAGGCCGGGCCGAAGCGCCTTTCGTCCTCCGATTGCGCACGGACGAAGGCCACGAGGACGAGATCATGGCCCGCGCCGTGATCGACGCTTCGGGCACCTGGACAGGTCCGAAGCCCCTGGGCGCGCACGGCCTGCCGGCGATCGGCGAGCAGGAGGCGGCGGAGCGCATCGCGTATCGGGTCCCCGATCTCCTCGGCACCGATCGGGCGCGCTACGCCGGACGCTCGATCGCCGTCGTCGGCGGCGGCGACTCGGCCTTCAACGCTCTCGCCGCGCTGGACTCGCTCGCCGCCGCAGCGCCGAACACCGTGGTCCACTGGATCCTGCGCGGAGCGGCCCCGGGCTACGGCGGCGGCAAGGCGGATCAACTGCCGGCTCGAGGCGCGCTCGGTCTGGCGGTCCAGCGCCTCGTCGAGCGAGGCCGCATCCAGATCCACGACGGATTCGCGATCGCCCGGGTCGATGTCGAACCGAACGGCGTCACACTATCGAGCCGCGAACGCACCCTCGGACCGTTCGACGAGATCATCTGCGTCACCGGCTACCGGCCCGATCACGAGATGCTGAAGGAGCTGAGACTCGGCCTCGACCCGATCACCGAGGCACCCACGGCGCTCGGACCCTTGATCGATCCCAACCTCCACAGCTGTGGCACCGTTCCGCCCCACAGCTATCGCGAGCTGGCCCACCCCGAGGAGGGCTTCTTCATGGTGGGCATGAAGAGCTACGGCCGCGCGCCTACGTTCCTGCTGCTGACCGGCTACGAGCAGGTGCGCTCGGTCGTCGCCGCGCTCGCGCAGGACTGGACCGCGGCCGGCGAGGTCGAGCTCGTCCTTCCGGAGACCGGCGTCTGCTCGAGCGGCCTGCCGCCGCAACCGGACGCTGACCTGGTCGTCGCCTCCTGCTGTGGGAGCACAGGCGTCGAGCAGGCGGGCGTCGACTCAACCAGCGTGATCCCCGAGCCAGTCACCGAACTGGTCGTCGCCACCTGCTGTGGAAGCGAAGGAGTCGAGCAGCCCGGCGTCGACTCGACCAGCGCGATTCCCGAGCCGATCCCCGAACCGGTCGCCACCATCTGTTGCGGAAGCTCCGGGCTCGATCGGGTGTCGCCCGATCGGCAGCCAGCCGTCGCGACCGTGTCTGTGGCGGCCGTGACAGAGTCGTTCGAATAGCCGACCTTCCGCTCGATCGAGAGGAGCGCCGCCGTGACCGAGAAGAGAATCCGGACCGTAGCCGTGCACGCCGGGAGCGCTCCTGGCGACTCCTTCGGCGCCCTGTCGGTTCCGATCTACCAGGCCTCGCTCTTCACCTTTCCGAACGCCGAAGAGGGGGCGGCTATTCACGAGGGCGAGGCACCGGGCTACTTCTACGGCCGCATGGGAAATCCGACCCAGGCGGCGCTCGAGCGGAGCATGGCGGAGCTGGAGGGTGGCGAGGCTGCGCTCGCGACCGCCTCGGGAATGGCGGCGATCGCGCTGGCGCTGCTGGCAGTGCTCGAGGAGGGCGACCACCTGGTCGCCCAGGCGTCTCTGTACACGAGCACCGCCGCGCTGCTCGACGAGATCGTGGCGCCGCGATCGGTCGAGGTGAGCCGGTTCGACGGCTCTCGGGCCGAGGACCTCGAAGCCGTCCTGCGACCCGACACCCGCGCGGTCTACCTCGAGACGCCCACCAACCCCACCCTCTCGGTGGTCGACGTCGAGCGCGTCGCGTCGATCGCTCACGCGGCCGGCGCGCTGGTGATCGTGGATGGCACATTCGCGACTCCGTTCAATCTGCGACCTCTGAGCCTGGGCGCGGACCTGGTGGTCCACAGCGCGACCAAGTACCTGGGCGGCCACGGCGATCTGGTGGCGGGAGTGCTGGTCGGTTCCCAGGAGCTCGTGGATGCCGCCCGCTGGCGGATGATGCGTGTCCTGGGACCGGTGATCGCGCCACACACCGCCTGGCTCGTCCAGCGCGGCCTGCGAACGCTGGCGGTGCGGATGGAACGGCACAACGAAAACGCGATGCGCGTGGCCGAGTTCCTCGAGGCGCACCCGAACGTCGAGCGCGTGCACTATCCCGGCCTCGCCTCACACCCTCAGCACGAGCTGGCTCGGCGCCAGATGAGGGGCTTCGGCGGCATGATCGCCTTCGAGATGGCGGACGCTCAGGCCGCCAAGCGGCTGGTGGATTCCGTCAGACTGATCTCCCTCGCCGTGTCGCTCGGCGACGTGGCCTCCCTGATCCAGCACTCGTCCAGCATGACCCAGTCCTCGCTGACCGCGGATCAACAGCGGAGCGCAGGCGTCAACCCGGGGCTGATCCGCCTGTCGGTGGGCATCGAGGACGTAGCCGATATCATCGGTGACCTGGAGCAGGCCCTACGCACCTGAGAGCTGGATGGCGAACAAGACCCGATCCGCTGCGAAGAAACCGGCGCTGACCGGCATCCCGGAGCCGTGTTGCACGCTCGACGTCGAAGGCGAGCGCCAGGAGCGGTTCGTCTCGATGTGCAAGGCGCTCGGGAACCCGCTGCGCTTCGAGATCCTCAAGTTCCTGCTCACCCACCCCGGCTGCATCACCGGCAACATCGTCGACCACCTGCCGATCGCCCAGTCGACGACCTCACAGCACCTGGCGGTGCTGAGAGAGGCCGGCTGGATCCAGGGAACGTTCGAGGGACCGGCCACGTCCTACTGTCTCGACGACGAGAACGTGAAGTGGTTCAAGAGCATCGTCGGCGAGATTTTCTAGCCCGCTTCGGTGAGCTGCTCGAGGATGCCCTTCCCCTGGTAGCTCCAGCGCTCCGCGATCTTGCCGTCGGCGATCCGGTAGATCGAGATCGCCTCGAGGTCGACGCGTTTGCCGGTCGCAGCCCTGCCGAAGATCTCGCCGGTGTGCGTCGCTTCGGCGTAGGTTCTCGCCACCACTCGATCTCCTTCGGCGATCAGGTCGCGGATCTCGTGGCGCGTGTCCGGGAAGGCGTCGTAGAACATCTTGAACGCGCGCCGGATGCCTTCGATGCCGGCCGCGGTGGAGCGCCCGGGTGAAGGATGGTGATCGACGTAGTCCGTCGAGTAGTAGCGATCGACAGCGCTCATGTCGCCGCGATCGGCCGCGTCGAGGAGATCTCGGATCAGCTGCTTGTTCTTTTTCTCGGTATCGGTCATCGGCTCGCCTCCTTAAATCGTAAAACAACGATAACTCTTGCTCCTCAGAAACGCAAGCGCCCATATCGCGCGACGACTCTCTGCGCGAGCGTCCAACTCGCTCTTCCGGTGATCGTTGCGTCCTAGCCATCGGCAGTCGGAGGCGCGTGCCAGACCGCCCAGTCGCTTGCCGTCTATATGCTATGTTCCGCGACCGGCTCGGGAATGAACGCGGGCCGACCGCCTGTTTGGACCCACCATGGCCAAAGACCTGATCATCGTCGAGAGCCCGACCAAGACTCGGACGCTCAAGAAATTCCTCGGCAACAGCTACATCATCGAGGCCTCGGTCGGTCACATTCGCGACCTCGAGAAGAAGGACCTCGGACTCGGCGAGAACTTCGAGCCCCGCTACCGCATCCTGCCCGACAAGCAGGACGTGGTGAAAAAGCTCAGGGCTGCCGCCAAGAAGGCGGGCATCGTCTACCTCGCTCCCGACCCCGATCGCGAGGGTGAAGCGATCGCCTGGCACATCGCGCAGGTCCTGGACAAGGACGAGGCCTCGATCCGACGGGTCACCTTCAACGAGATCACCAAGTCGGCGGTGGAGCGCGCGCTCGCGTCGCCTGGGATCATCGACTTCCGGAAGGTCGAAGCGCAGACGGCGCGCCGGGTGCTCGACCGCCTGATGGGCTTCAAGCTGTCGCCGCTGCTCTGGGACAAGGTCAAGCGCGGCCTGTCGGCCGGACGCGTCCAGTCGGTGGCGCTCAAGATGATCTGCGATCGCGAGGCCGAGATCGAAGCGTTCGATCCGGTCGAGTACTGGCTGATCGGCAGCGACCTCAAGGCAGCTGAGGATCCCGGCTTTCACGCCAAGCTCCACCAGATCGACGGCAAGAAGGCCGAGGTCGGCGACGGCGAGACGGCCGCCGAGATCGTCAAGGCGCTCGAGACCGGCACCTATAAGGTAGGCGCGATCGAAAAGAAGGAGTCGAAGCAGAGCCCGGCGCCACCGTTCATCACCAGCCGGCTGCAGCAGGAGGCTTCGCGCCGCTACAGCTACTCGGTCAAGCGGACGATGTCGCTGGCGCAGCGGCTCTACGAAGGTCGGGAGATCGGCAGCCGCGGCTCGGTCGGCCTGATCACCTACATGAGAACCGACTCGACGCGGGTCGCCGACGAGGCGATCAGCGGTGTCCGCACCCTGATCGAAGAGACCTACGGCAAGGACAAGCTGCCGGCCAAGCCCAATTTCTACAAGTCGAAGAAGGGTGCCCAGGACGCGCACGAGGCGATCCGGCCAACGACCTTCGACATCACTCCCGAGATCGCCGATCGCCACCTCAAGCCGGAGGAGGCGAAGCTCTACCGGCTGATCTGGGATCGTTTCGTCGCCTCCCAGATGGTCCCGGCGCGCTTCGACGTAACTCGCGCCGACATCGTGGTGGACCGCTACACGCTGCGCGCCCAGGGCCGGGTGATGAAGGATCCCGGCTTCCTCTCGGTCTACGAAGAGGTCCGCAAGGCCAAGAAGGCCGAAGAGGGCGAGGAAGCAGCGAGCCGCGACACCCTGCTGCCGCCGCTTGCCGAGGGCGACACCCTCACGCTCGAGAAGGTCCAGCACGAGCAGAAGTTCACCAAGCCGCCGGCGCGGTTCAGCGAGGCGACGCTGGTGCGAGCGCTCGAGGACAACGGCATCGGCCGGCCCTCGACCTACGCTTCGATCCTGTCGACCCTGAGCGATCGCGACTACGTCGAGAAGGTCAACCGGCGCTTCCACCCGTCGGCCCTCGGCCGAGTGGTCAGCCGCCTGCTTCAGGGCGGTTTCGCCGACATCATCAACGAGGGCTACACCGCCCTGCTCGAGACCGAGCTCGACAAGATCGAGGACGGCACGCTCGACTGGCGCGGCGCGATGGCCGAGTTCGACGAGAAGTTCAACAGGGATCTCGAGAGCGCCTCGACCGAGATGCCCGACGTCAAGCGCGACGGCATCCCGATGGACGAGGAGTGCCCCGACTGCAAGTCGCCGTTGGTCATGCGCTTCGGCCGCTACGGCGGCTTCATCGGCTGCAAGACCTACCCTGAGTGCAAGTACACACGCAACGTCGAGACCGCCGCCGACGCCGCTGCGGAGGAGGCCGGCGAGACCGACGGCGAGGAGAAAGAGATCCCGCCGTGCGAGAACTGCGGCAAGCCGATGGTCAAGCGACGCAGTCGCTACGGCGAGTTCTACGGCTGCTCCGGCTATCCCGACTGCAAGACCATCCTGCGCACCGGACCGGCCGCCGAAGCGCCCAAGAACATCGGCATCAAGTGCCCCGAGTGCGGCGAGGGCGAGATGCAGGAGAAGAAGTCCCGACGCGGCAAGATCTTCTACTCGTGCGGCCGCTACCCCGACTGCAAGTTCGCGCTCTGGAATCCGCCGGTCGAAGAGAAGTGCCCGCAGTGCGACTTCCCGCTCCTGACCCGCAAGGTCACAAAGAAGAAGGGCCCGCACGTCGTCTGCCACAAGAAGGAGTGCGACTACGAGCGCATCCTGCCGGACGAGGACGAGGTCGAGGGTGCCGAGGGCGACTCGGCTAGCGCGTAGACCCTCGACCGCGCTTCGCTAGCGCGCTAGCTCTGGATCTCGCGTTCGCGCTTCGCTCTCGCCGGGGTCAATCGTCATCGGCACGGTACCTCGGTACCCGCTAGAACCTACCGCCGATCTAGAATGGCCACGATGCCGAAGCCCGTCCAGATCATCGGCGGCGGCCTCGCCGGCTGCGAGTGCGCCTACCAGCTCGCCAGCCGTGGCGTGCAGGTCGAGCTGTGGGAGATGCGGCCGAAGCGCACGACCCCGGCGCACAAGACCGGTGATCTGGCCGAGCTGGTGTGCAGCAACTCGCTCCGCAGCGACGATCCGCTGCATGCGGCGGGTCTGCTCAAGCGCGAGATGGAGGCGTTCGGCTCACTGATCATCGGCTCCGCCCGCGCGGCCGCGGTGCCCGCCGGAGGCGCACTGGCGGTGGACCGCGACATCTTCGCCGCGCGGGTGACCGAGACCCTGGCGGCGCATCCGTTGATCGAGATGCACCGCGAGGAGGCGACCCGGATTCCGACCGGCGACGTGGTGGTCGCGACCGGGCCGCTCACCTCCGAGGCGATGTCGGCGGCGTTGATCGAGGTCCTCGGCGGCGAGCACCTCTACTTCTACGACGCAATCGCGCCGATCGTCGAGAGCGACAGTCTCGATCACTCGAAGCTGTTCTGGGCTTCGCGCTACGGCAAGGGCGACGACGACTACCTGAACGCGGCGATGGACGACTCCGAGTACCGCGTCTTCTACGAGGCGCTCACGGCCGCCGAGGTACTGCCGCTGCACGAGTTCGAGAAGGAGCTCTTCTTCGAGGGCTGCCTGCCGATCGAGGAGATGGCCCGCCGCGGAGTCGACACCCTGCGCTTCGGCCCGATGAAGCCGGTCGGGCTGACGCGACCCGACGGTAGCAAGGCGTACGCGGTGGTCCAGCTACGCCAGGAGAACCTGGCCAAGAGTGAGCTCAACCTGGTCGGCTTCCAGTCGCGGATGAAGTGGCCGGACCAGAAGCGCGTGCTGCGCCTGATCCCCGGCCTCGAGAACGCGCGCTTCAGCCGCATGGGGCAGATTCACCGCAACACGTTCATCAACTCGCCGATCCACCTGAGCCGGTTCTTTCGGCTCAAGCAGCGGCCGATGGTGCGGCTCGCGGGCCAGATCACCGGCGTCGAGGGCTACCTCGAGTCGGCGGCGACCGGACTGATCATCGCGCTCTATCTGGCCCTCGAACGTACCGGCGGCAGCCCGACCCCACTACCGACAACCACCGCGCTCGGCGCGCTGATCCGACATCTGACCGAGTCGAGCCCGAAGAACTTCCAGCCCGCCAACATCAACTACGGCCTGTTCCCGGAGCTCGAAGACCGTGTGGCGAAGAGCGGCCGTCGCCAGGCCCACGCCGAGCGTGCCCATGCGACGCTCGAAGAGTGGGCGGCGCGGCACGCGCTCGAGATCTCGGTCGCAGCGCTCGACGGCTCGCCGCCGCTGGTTCCTTCGCAGGCACGTTCGTGAACCGACTCATCGAGCGCTACCTCGATTACCTGCGCGACGAGCGCGGGCTGTCGAAGCACACGCTGCGGGCCTACACCGCCGATCTCGAGCGCTTCCTCGGCTTCCTCTCGAACGAGTTCCTCTCCCGGGACGCCTCGCGGATCGAGCCGGCCGACGCCGACGCTCTGGCGGTGCGCTCCTTCCTGGCCCATCTCAGCCGGGCGGGAGTCGGCCGCCAGACCCAGGCGCGAGCGCTGTCCACGGTCCGCGGCCTGCTCAAGTTCGCCTGTCGCGAGGGAGTGATCGAAGAGAACCCCGCCGCCTCGGTGCGCACGCCAAAACAACCGCGCAAGCTGCCCCGGCACCTGCGCCCCGGCGAGATCGAGAACCTAATCGAAGCCGCCGAGGGCGACGAGCCGCTCGAGCTGCGCGACCGCGCGATCCTCGAGCTGCTCTACGCCACCGGCCTGCGGGTCGGCGAGCTGGTGTCGCTCGATTGGCGTGATCTCGATCTCGAGGGCCGCTTCCTCCGGGTCGTCGGCAAAGGCGGCAAGGAGCGCATGGTGCCGTTCGGCCGTCTCGCCGCCGACGCGGTGCGCGCTTGGCTCGGGGTCTGGGAAGGCGTCCACCAGCCGGCGGCCGACGACACCGAGCCGGTCTTCCTGAACCACTCCGGCACCCGTCTGAGCGATCGCTCGGTGCGCAGGATCCTCGACAAGTACACGGACGCGGCAGCGGTTGCCAGCGGCGTGCATCCACATACGCTCCGGCACACCTTCGCCACGCACCTGCTGGAGGGTGGCGCCGATCTGCGCTCGATCCAGGAGCTGCTCGGGCACAGCTCGCTCTCGACCACCCAGAAGTACACCCACCTGGACATCGACCGCCTGCTGAGCCTCTACCGCCAGAGCCATCCACGGGCGAAACGCGAATGAGCCGATTCCACTGCACTTCTGGAGGTCGCGTGGCGGCCGGCCGTCGCCGCCTGCGCCTGATCCTGATCGGCCCGGCCCTGCTGATGCTCGGCCTCACGATCTTCTCCTGGACTCGAGGCTCGATCTTCCAGGGGTTCCTGTGCGTCGGCGTGGCCCTGGTCCTGACGATCACCTGGCGCATGGCCAACCAGCTCGAGCCGCTCTACTTCGAGATTCAGGGTGACCAGCTGGAAGTTCGTCTGCGCTGGCGCCTCTTTCACATCGACCTCGAGGGCGCGAAGGCGCGGCTGCTTGCCGTCGAGGAGCTCGAGCATCTGGAGCTGCTGGTCTCGGTCGGTGGCATCGTCGCAACCAGCGGCAGCTACGACTCGCATCGGCTGGGCGAGTTCGATCTGTACGCCAGCGACCTCGGGAACGCGGTGCTGCTCGAGACCGAAGAGACTCGCCTGGTCGTGACACCGGACGACCCGAGCGGTCTGGTCGAGGCCGTTGGTAGAATCCACCCCTTATGAGCGACTTCCGAAGTACCACGGTGCTGATGGTCCGCCGCGACGGCAAAGCCTGCATGGTCAGCGACGGCCAGGTCACCTTCAACGATACGGTCATCAAATCGAGCGCCAGCAAGGTCAAGCGCGCCGGCAAAGGCAAGGTGCTGGTCGGCTTCGCCGGCGGCGCGGCCGACGGCTTGGCGCTCTTCACCCGATTCGAGGGCAAGCTCGAGTCCTTCTCCGGCAACCTCGAGCGAGCGGTGGTCGAGCTCGCCAAGGACTGGCGCACCGACCGCGCGCTCCGGCAGCTCCAGGCACACATGATCGTCGCCGACGCCGAACAGAGCTTCCTCGTATCGGGCAACGGTGATCTGATGCAGCCGGACGACGAAGGCCTGCTGGCGATCGGCTCGGGATCCAACTACGCTCTGGCGGCGGCGCAGGCTCTGCTCCGAAACACCAAGATGAGCGCGGTAGAGGTCGCCCGCGAGGCGATGGCCATCGCCGCCTCGATCTGCGTCTACACGAACGACCGCTTGACACTCGAGGAGATCTGAGCGCATGAAGCTCGAAGTTTCGGACGCGCCGGTCGCCGGGGAGCGACTCGAGGAGCTCACTCCACGCCAGATCGTCGCCGAGCTGGATCGCTACGTGATCGGCCAGACCCAGGCCAAGCGGGCGGTCGCGATCGCCCTCCGCAACCGCTGGCGACGCCAGCAGCTGCGACCCGAGCTGGCCGAAGAGATCCTGCCCAAGAACATCCTGATGATCGGTCCGACCGGTGTCGGCAAGACCGAGATCGCGCGCCGGCTGGCGAAGCTCGCGCATTCGCCCTTCCTCAAGATCGAGGCCAGCAAGTTCACCGAGGTCGGCTACGTCGGTCGCGACGTCGAATCGATGGTGCGCGATCTGGTCGAGCTGGCGGTGATCATGGTGCGCGAGGAGAAGCGCCAGGCGGTGCGAGCAGCGGCCGAGAAGCAGGCCGAGGAGCGTCTGTTGCAGCTGCTGCTGCCGGCGCCGCCGACGCCCACCATGTCCTCCACCGGCGAGGTCGAGAAACCGGACTTCGAGTCGACCCGGGAGAAGTTCCGCCGCAAGCTGCAGGCCGGCGAGCTGGACGATCGCATGGTCGAGATCGAGGTCGACGAGACCGGCAGCCCGAGCTTCGAGATGTTCACGCCCCAGGGCGTCGAAGAGGTCGGCATCAACATCAAGGACATGATGCCGGGGCTGTTCGGGCGGCGCACGACCCAGAAGATGAAGGTCGGTAACGCGCGCGAGATCCTGATCCAGCAGGAGGCGGAGAAACTGATCGATCGGCAGCAGCTGAGTCGCGAGGCACGCAACCGGGTCGAGCAGGACGGCATCATCTTCCTCGACGAGATCGACAAGGTGGCGGGTCGCGAGGGCGGCCAGGGCCCCGACGTCTCACGCGAGGGGGTGCAGCGCGATCTGCTGCCGATCGTCGAGGGCAGCACCGTGGCGACCAAGTACGGCCCGGTCAAGACCGATCACGTCCTGTTCATCGCCGCCGGCGCGTTCCACGTCAGCAAGCCCTCGGATCTGATCCCCGAGCTTCAGGGACGATTCCCGCTGCGGGTCGAGCTCGACGCCCTCACCGAGGAGGATCTGGTCAGGATCCTCACCGAGCCGCGCAGCGCCCTCACCCGTCAGTACTCGGCGCTACTGTCGACCGAGAATGTAGATCTGAGCTTCACGCCCGGCGCGATCCGCGAGATCGCTCGGATGGCCGTCGAAGTCAACTCGCGGACCGAGAATATCGGCGCCCGGCGCCTGGCAACCCTTCTGGAGAGGATCCTGGATGAAGTCTCGTTTGAAGCGCCCGACATGGGCGGCATCTCTCTGGAGGTCGACGACGAGTACGTCCGCCACGCCCTCCAGGACATCGTTCAGGATCAGGATCTCAGCCGCTATGTGCTCTAGCCCGTTCAGGCGGCTGACGACCGTGGCGCTCGCCGCGGTTGTCGCGTTGACGATCGGTTGCGGCCACAAGGAGGCGCCGAAACCGCCGCCGCAGCGGATCCCGCAACCGATCAAAGATCTCAAGGTCTCGCAACGGGCCGACCAGGTCCGGATCAGCTTCACCTATCCTCAGACCACCATTTCGGGCCTGCCGATCGACGACATCGTGGCAATCGAGCTCTGGGCGTTCGAGATGCCGGTGCCGGAGTTCGCGCCCTCGGTGCTCGGAGAAGACGACTCCAAGGACGAGGGCGAGCCTGGAGACGCGGAGCCCGCGGAAGGCGACGGCGACACACCCGACGCGGAGGCCGGGGCGGACGCGGCTATGGACGACACGCTCATCGAGCAGAGCGACCTGGCAGCGGAGCCTGAGCAGCCGACCGACGACGAGCCGGACGCAGGCAGCGCGGAAGAGGCGGCGACGACCCAGCCTGAGTCCGATCAGGGCGACGACGACGAGACCGGGGACGAGGACCGTCCAAGCACCAGCACCAGCACCAGCACCAGCACCAGCACCAGCAAGGAGCTTCTCCTGGAGCTCGATCCGCGACAGTTCGAGGCGGGCGCAGCGAAGCGCGTCGTCCTCGAGGGCAACGATCTCTCGAACGCGATCAGGGGCGACAAGGTCGAGATCGAGCTGACACTCGAGAAGATCGAACCCGGCGAGAAGCTGGCTCTGATCTACGGCGTCAAGACGTTCCAGACGCTCAAGCGCGCCTCGGCGTTCTCCAACCTGGCCCGGCTCATCCCGCGCGTGACGCCCGATCCGCCCGCCGACATCGAGCTGACCGCGGCGCCCAACGGCGTCACGGTCGACTGGACGTTCGAAGGCGACGAGCCAAAGGAGTTTCGCTTCTTCCGCCGCGACCCACGTTCGAGCGCCTTCGGCGAGCATCACGGCACCCAGAACGGCGACGGCGAGAGCTACCTCGACTCGCGAGCCGAGCTCGGCGAGAGCTACGTTTACGCTATGACCGCGGTGATCAACCGGACGCCGCTGGTCGAGTCAGCGCTCTCTGCCGAGCACGAGATCACCTACCTGGACGACTTCCCGCCCCAGCCCCCGACCGATCTGGTCGTATTCTCGGACGTGGGCAGCGCACGCCTACTGTGGGAGGCCAGCAAGGACGAAGACCTGGTCGGCTATGTCGTCTACCGTCGGACCGCAGGCGGCGAGTATGCGACCCTGTTCCAGAAGCCGATCCGCCAGACCGAGTACAACGACGTCACCGCATCGTCGGGCCGGACCTTCTTCTACCGCGTAGTCGCCGTCGACAAGGCGGGCAACATGAGCGACCCGAGCGCGGAGGTTCAGGTCCGCGTTCCATGACCGAGTTCTACAAGCTCTCGGGAGCCGGCAACGACTTCCTGGCGCTGGTGGAACCGGAGAGTGAGCCACTCCCGGAGGCGATCCGGGCGTGGTGCGCGCGGGGGGTGTCGATCGGCGCCGACGGTCTCTTCACGCTCGTCCGCGAAGCCGATGGAGTCGCGAGAATGATCCACTACAACGCCGACGGCGGGCGCGCCGAACTGTGCGTCAACGGCACGCGATGTGCGGCGCGACTGGCGTTTCATCTGGGCTGGGCCGACGCCGCCATCACGGTGCGCACCGACTCGGGCGACGTCTCGGCAGCGGCAGCGGCAGCCTCGACGGTCCGGCTCGAGCTGCCGCCACCCACCGAGACGCCGGAGGCAGTGACTCTCGAGCTGAACGGTCGGACCGTCGCCGGCTGGCGGACGCGGGTCGGCGTACCGCATCTCGTGATCGCCTGGACCCAGGACCTTGACAGCGCGCCCGTCGCCGAGCTCGGCCCGCCGCTGCGAGCTCACGCCGCGCTCGGCGATGCCGGCGCCAACGTGCACTGGGTCGACTACCAGGACCGACACCGGTTCGCCATCCGCAGCTTCGAGCGCGGCGTCGAGGCCGAAACCCTGGCCTGTGGCTCAGGGGTCCTGGCCGCCACCCTCGTGGGTGTGACGACCGGGCGCACCGAGCTCCCGGTCGAAGCGGCAACTCGCGGCGGCTTCGTGTTCGAAGTCCGGGGCTCGACAGCGAACGGGCGCTGCCGTTCGTGGAGCCTGGCCGGCGACGCCCGCCTGGTCGCCCGCGGCGAGCTCTTCTCCAACTAGCCGTTTCCGCTTGCCCACTCCGCCCCGCCTCTACTTCACTAACTCGTTGGCACCTTGTAGGCTCGCAGCGCCATGACCGCCGCTCAGAATCCGCTCGACGACTGGCAGGCTCGCGGCCTGATTCATCAGGCCACGGCGACCGGTCTGGGCGAAGCGATGGCGGCTGGAACCGTCACCGGCTACATCGGTTTCGACCCGACCGCGCCGAGCCTCCACGTCGGCAGCCTGCTACAGCTCACGGTGCTGATGCGGCTGCAGCGCGCCGGGCATCGGCCGATCGCGCTGGTCGGCGGCGGCACCGGGCTGATCGGCGACCCGTCGGGCAAGGACGAGGAGCGCCAGCTGCTCGACGTCGAGGGGCTGGCCGACAACCTGGCCGCGCTCGAGCGTCAGCTGCGCGGCTTCCTCGATTTCGAGGGCGAGCTCGGCGCGATCATGGTCAACAACATGGACTGGCTCGGCGAGCTCAATCTGATCGAGTTCCTGCGCGACGTCGGCAAGCACTTCTCGGTCAACTCGATGATCGCCCGCGAGTCGGTCAAGCGCCGGCTCGAGGGGCGCGATCACGGGATCTCCTACACCGAGTTCTCGTACGCCCTGATGCAGGCGTACGACTTCCTCGAGCTCCACGACCGCCACGGCTGTACCTTGCAGCTGGGCGGCAGCGACCAGTGGGGCAACATCGTCGCCGGCGCCGACCTGATCCGCCGCGAGCGGTCGGCCGAGGTACACGGTCTGACCACACCCCTGATCAGTCGCTCGGACGGCAGGAAGTTCGGCAAGTCGGAACAGGGGAATGTCTGGCTCGACCCCGAGCAGACCACGCCGTTCGAGTTTTTTCAGTTCTGGCTGAACACGGCCGACGACGATGTCGCCGGCTATCTCAAGCTGCTTACCTTCCTCGAGGTCGCCGAGATCGATCAGGCGGTGGGCGACGCCGCCAAGCGGCCCGAAGCGCGCCAGGCGCAACGGCTGCTCGCGGCCGAGCTCACCCGCATGGTGCACGGCGATCAGGCGCTGGCGCGGGTCGAGCAGGTGACCAAGGTGCTGTTCGGCGGCGGCGAGCTGCGTCAGCTCGATTCCGCCGGTCTGCGCGAAGCCTTCCGGACCTCGCCCAGGATCCGCATCGACCGCGTCGAGATATCCACCGGCGTGGCGTTGACCGAGGCGCTGGTGCGCGCCTCACTGGCGCCCTCCAAGGGTCGCGCCCGCAGGGACGTCGAGAGTGGCGCCATCTCGATCAACCACGAGGTCGAGGGCGACGTCCACCGCGAGCTCGGGACGGGCGATCTGCTGCCCGGAGGCTTCATCGTGCTCCGGCGCGGCAGGAAAACCTACTGTCTCATCGAGACGGCCGGTTGACCCGCAAGCTCCTGATCGACACCGACACCGCCTCGGACGACGCCGTGGCGCTGATCATGGCGCTGCGCGAGCCCGAGGTCGACGTGGTCGCGATCACGGTCGTCTCGGGCAACGTTCCGGTCGATCTCGGCGTCCGCAATGCGCTCTACACAGTCGAGCTGTGCGGCGCCGCGACGCCGGTCTTCCGCGGCTCAGAAGCTCCCCTGCTGCGACCGATCTACCACTCGTGGGCGTTTCACGGCCGCGACGGGCTCGGCAACATGAACTACCCGGCGCCGGCCAGCGCGCCGGCGCCCGGAGACGCCGTCGACGCGCTGATCGACGCG
>JAJCXP010000056.1 GCA_029263375.1 Acidobacteriota bacterium
ACCGTGCTCCAGATGTTGTGCTCGCCGAGGATGGTCCAGAACGGCTTCGACTTGCGCATCAGCCGCAGCTCGGGCTTGTGCAGCGGGATCTGGTACTTGCCGAACTTGAGGAACTTCTCGACCGAGCCGATGCGGGTCGACGACAGGATCGGCAGGTAGGTCTTGCGATCGCGGTCGAGGAAATCGTAGATGTTGTGCTTGGCCGGGTGGGTGCCGGTGCTGAACGACGACCACGCCACCGGCGACACGGAGGGGAAGGTGGTTTTGAGGCGTTCGTAGCTCCCCTGCCCCGCCAGCTTCTGGAAGTTGGGCAACTTGCCCTCCTTCATGAAGCGATCGGTGAGCAGCGGGTCCTGGCCGTCGAGACCGACCACGATCAGGCGTTTGATCAGCGGCTTCGGTCGGTTGCGCCGGCGCAGAATCCGCCAGAGCGTCCGGAACGGCCAGATCAGAATGAACACGAAGGCCAGCACCGCGGTGACGAAGATCACCGCGAACGACGACACCAGGGCGAAGCCGGCGCCGGGCCCGATATAGGCCGAGGCCGGCGAAGCAATACCGAGCGCGAGCGCCGTGACCAGGGCGCCGACCCCGATTCGCAGAGCTCGCCCGGGCCGACGCAACACTCCTCCGGCTGCTAATGTGCTTGTCACAAAGGTCACCCTAGTCGGGTCCGATCTACCAGATATGTGTTGTCGTTGAGAGCGGGCCCGGGAGCTGGGCCGCAACGGCGAGCGTTATCCTATATCCTAACCAGCGCTTTCGGGTCCGGCGGGGCCGAAGCTCTATCCAGAACCCTACAGGAGTTTTCCAAGATGTTGTCGAATATGCAACGGCTATATCGCCGAATCCGTCACGGAGAACCGATCGTGGTGGTCTCCGGACTGCCCCGCTCCGGCACCTCGATGGCGATGAAAATGCTCGAGGCGGGCGGCCTCAGCCTGGCTACGGATGGTATCAGACGGGCCGACGAAGATAACCCCAAGGGCTACTACGAGCTCGAGCGCGTGAAGGACCTCGGCCAGGAGAGCGACAAGGCGTGGCTCTCGGCTCATCGCGGCAAGGTGGTCAAGATCATCACCTACCTGCTCCGCCACCTGCCCGAGGACAACAACTACAAGATCGTCCTGATGCGCCGCGAGCTCGAAGAGGTGGTCGCTTCGCAGAACAAGATGCTCGACCGGCGCGGTGAGCCGCAGCACACCGAGGACGACCGGATGAAGGATCTGTTCAAGGACGACCTCTGGCGAGCGAACTACCTACTCAAGCGCGCACCGCACCTGGAGGCGCTCGAGGTCAACTACCGGGACGTGGTCGCCGAGCCTCTCGCGCAGGCGCGTACGATCTGCGACTTCCTCGGGCGCGAGCTCGACCTCGAGAGCATGGCGTCGGTGGTCGATCCGAAGCTGTATCGCAATCGGGCCAAGTAGGGCGGCCCGAGCTCCGAAGCGCCTAGTCGATCTGCAGCTTGATCTCGCCGTCCTTCTCGATCGTCATCTCGAAATCACCGGCAAGCTTCCGCAGCGGCTGCGGATTGCCCAGCATGCACTCGCCCATCGCCCAGGGTAGAACGACCCGGGTCGGCTTCTCGCCCGGCTCGAACTTGTGGAGCTCGAGCTTGCCTTTGCGCCGGTACGCTTTGGTGACCTCGTCCTCGTCGCGCATCGTGTAGCTCGAGCCCTCGCCTCGCTGGCGCAGGTGAAGCAGCATCTTGCGTACGTCCCGGTCGCTCTCGGCGTCACAGTCGATGCTCTCTGTGACCGCCTCGAGAAGCGCCTCGGCGAGCCAGTCTCCAGAGAGATTGATACTGATACCGCCGTCCTTGCTGTCGCCGAAGTCGAGAGTCAGCGAGCGCTCCTTGGCGGCCGCTGGCCAACCCGTCGCGACCACGAGGGCTACGACGGCGGCGCAGTGCGTCAACATACGTCTTCCAAACATCGCGAAGATCCTCCTCATCTGATCCGCCCTACGGGCGTCGGAGGCCGCTTGTTTCAGTCGCCGGTCACGAGCACCAGCATCAGGTCCATCACGTTGGTCCCGGTGGGCCCGGTGACGATCAGGTCGCCCAGGGGCCCGAACGCGTTGTAGGCGTCGTTGTCCGCCAGCCGCTCCCGCAGGGAGATGCCGAGCGCCGACGCCCGGGCGACCGATTCGCCGTCGGCCATCGCGCCGGCGGCGTCGGTGGGACCGTCGATGCCGTCGGTGCCCATCGAGGCCACCAGGATGCCCTCCGTGCCGTTCAACTCCAGGGCCGCTCCCAGGACCAGCTCCTGATTGCGTCCTCCGAGCCCCTTGCCGGTCACCGTGACCGTGGTCTCGCCGGCAGCAATCAAACACGACCGGACCTTGGTCTCGGCACGCAGATCGCGAGCGAGGGCGGCCAACTCCCGACCCACGCCGGTCGCTTCCCCGGTGGCCTCGGTGGTCAGCAGCCAGGCGGCGTACCCCCGGCTCTCGGCCGCGTCGAGCGCCGCGTCGGCAGCGATCCGATTACTGCCGACGATGGCGGCCGACACACGCTCGAAACAGGCGTCTCCCTCCTTCGGTGAATCGGGCGACCCACCGGCGCGGCCGGCCTCGAGACACCGCCGTACCGAGTCCGGGACGCTTGCGGAGCTACCGCGGGCTTCGAGCACCCTCCACGCGTCCTCGAACGTGGTCGGATCGGGCGAGACGGGGCCCGACGCGATCACGTCCAGCGGATCACCGACGACGTCCGACAGGATCAGCGCTTCGACGCGAGCGGGACTCGCCACGGCCGCCAGCCTGCCGCCCTTGAGCTGATCGAGATGCTTGCGGACGCAGTTCAGCTCGTCGATCGTGGCGCCGGCGCGCAGGAGCGCCTCGGTCGCGATCCGCACGTCCGCCAGCGGCACGCCCTCCGGCGGCAGCGTCATCAGCGCCGAGCCGCCCCCCGAGATCAGGCACAACAGCGTCTCGTCCGCCGAGAGCCCGGCGGCCAGGTCGCGAATCCGCGTCGCGCCGCGCACGCCCTCCTGGTTCGGGATCGGATGGCCACCCTCGAACACTTCGAGGCCGGCGGGCAGACCACCGGTGGTTCCCGGCGGCGCGATCAGCACGCCACCGGCGATGCGCTCGCCAAGGACCTCGACGGCTCCGGTAGCCATTGCCGCCGCGGCCTTGCCGACCGCGACGATCCAGACTCGACCATTCGGCCCGGTGACGTTCTCGCTCTCCAGGTGCTCGCGAACCAGTCCGCGCGGCTCGACCGCACGGACGGCGGCCTCGAAGATCGCCTGGGCGTCGGTGCGCAGCTGGGTCTGCCAGGGCATGCGCGCGGGGCCGGCGTCAGGCGCTACCGGACGTTCCGATTCGATTCCGGTAGGCCTCGGTCTCGTAGACCTCCGGATTGACGACGTTCGGCGCGCGCTCGCGCCGCAGGTGGGCGATCGCATTGTTGGCAGCCATCGTCGCCATCAGCCCGCGTGTGTCGCTGGTCGCGCTCGCGACGTGCGGCAGCAGCACGGCGTTCTCACATTCGGCCAGACCCGGCGCCATCGCCGGCTCGTCCTCGTAGACGTCCAGGCCGGCGCCGCCGATCCAACCCTCTTGCAGCGCCTGTACCAGCGCCTTCTCGTCGACCACCGGGCCACGAGCCGCGTTGATCAGGTGCGCGGTCGGCTTCATCTTGCGCAGCTCGGCCGCACCGATCAGATGATGGGTCTCCTCGGTCAACAGATTGTGCAGGGTCACAAAGTCGCTGCGCTCGAGCAGATCGTCGAAGTCCGCCCAGCTGGCGAACTCCGAGCTCTCGACGCCGTCACGGTTGTAGGGGTCGAACGCGAGCACGTCCATGTCGAAGCCCCAGGCGCGCTTGGCGACCGCCTGGCCGATACGCCCGTACCCGATCACTCCAAGCACCTTCCGGATGCCGCTGCCGCCCGGCCCGACGTCGTCGCCTAGGAGCAGGTTCGGTCCCCACAGCTTGTAGTTGCCGCCCACCATGTAGTTGTGTGCCTGCGGCACGCGGCGTGCGCTGGCGAGGATGAGCGCCCAGGCGCAGTCGGCGGTGGTCTCGGTGAGGACACCTGGCGTGTTGGTGACCGGCACGCCGAGATCGGTTGCCGCCTCGACGTCGATGTTGTTGAAGCCGACGGCCATCTGCGCCACCCCGAGCAGACGCTCGTTGGCCGCCAGGACCTCGCGATCGATCGGCTCGGTCAGCAGCGGCACCAGCACGTCGCTCGAGCGCACGCCCGCTAGCAGTTCCTCGCGGGTGACGCCCGCGTCCTCGCGGCTCTGGCAAACCGTGACCGCGGCGCCCGACCCTTCGAGGATCTTCATCCCCGGGCCCGGGATCTTGCGAGTCACGAACACACGCATGTCGGTCAGCCCCACAGCTTCTCCTCCTCGAGAAACCTGGCGAAGCCGTCTCGGTCGACGGCCGCGCGCTCGATTCGAGCCACGCCTTCGTGGCAGTTGGCCATGCTGGTGGCGATCGACAGCCGTAGGTAGTGCTGCCCCTCGGCGCCAATCGATCCGAATGAGTTGCGATCCATGGTCGCCACCCCGTAGCGGTAGAGCAGGAACATCTGGAACATGCCGGACGGACTGGTGCGAGCGCGCGCCGCGGGCGCCATCGCTGCATGCGCGTCGATGACTCCCAGCGCCTCGCACACACCGGCGATATTCGGGAACACGTAGAACGCTCCCTTCGGATTCTGGCAGCGCATCCCGGGCACGGCGTTGAGCGCCGGCACGATCCAATCGCGGCGGCGCTGGAACTGGGCCACCATCGCGTCGACAACCCGCTGCGACTCAGGGTTCTCGTACGCCTCGCGCCCGGCCTCCTGCACGAACGGCGGCACGCACGAGACGATATTGATGTTGAGCTGCTTGAAGATCTTCGCCTCCGCCGCGGTCGGCAGCGCCGCCCAGCCGAGCCGCCAACCGGTCATCGCGTAGCTTTTCGAGTGGCCGCTGGCCAGGATGGTCCGGGCCTCCATGCCCTCCTCGCAGGCAATGCTGTGGTGCGCGGCGCCGTCGAACAGGATCTTCTCGTAGATCTCGTCGGCGTAGACCCGCACGTCGGGGCCGCAGCGCTCGCGGATCACACCGGCGACACCACGCAGCTCCTCCTCCGACAGGACACCGCCGGTCGGATTCGAGGGCGAGCAGAGGATGATCACCTTGGTGCGATCGGTGATCAGCCGATCGAGATCCTCGGGGCCGAAGGCGAACCCGCGCTCTTCCTCGAGATGCAGTGGTACCGGCTTGGCGCCGACGAACTTGACCCACGATTCATAGATCGGAAACCCCGGACTCGGGTAGATCACCTCGTCCCCGGGGTCGACATAGGTCATCAGGGTGAAGCTGATCGGCGGCTTGGCGCCCGGCGTGACCACGATCCGCTTCGGATCGACGTCCAGGCCACGCGTCTCGCCGATGAATCGCGAGATCGCCTTGCGCAGCGGCAGGATCCCCGCCGGGTCGCAGTAGTGCGAGTTGCCGGCCTCGATCGCGGCCATGCCCACTTGATTGATGTGCGGCGCGCTGTCGGAATCGGGCTCGCCCAGGTTGAATTTGACTACGTCCAGGCCCCGATCGAGGCAGATCTGGATGTCCTCTCCCAGCTTGAAGGCGTTTTCAGTTCCAAGGGCCGCCATGCGACCCGCCAAGAGCGGCATCTGACTAGTTCCTTTCGTGAGTCGAATCCGGCGAATCGCGATTCTAGCCCAAGCCGCCGCCGGCCCAGAGCCGAGTCAGCCGACTCGGCGCTGGCGCAGGACGTGCGCGAAGTCCTGGAAAACGATGAACTTGATGCCCCAGAAGCCCGTCACTGCGATAAAGAACCACGGGTCGAACAGCCAGAGAAAGAGCGGCGACGCCGAGTAGAAGCAGCGCACGGCGAGCGTGTACCGATTCGAGGCGCGGTTGACGAGCGCCGTGAAGTAGTCGACCGGCGGTCCCTCGAGCTCGGCGATCAGCTTCGGGTCCGCCCCGATCACCAGGTTGAAGTGGCCCAGATGCCTGAGCGATGTCATGCAGTAGGAGAACGCAACTGCGAAGACGACCATGATCAGGAACAGCTTGACCGCCTGGGCGTCGGGGTGACGGGACCATGCGACCGGTTCGGTGAGCGCCTCGTCGAAGGTCGGGAAGCGGATCAGCACGTTCGCGGTGACGCCCATCAGGATCAGAGCCGACGACGCCAGCAGCGAATTGACCATCGTCAGATTACGCGTCTGCTGCGCGGCCGCGATGATGTCCTGGCGTTCCAGCAGACCTTCGATCCAAGAGCGCCGAAAAGCGTCGACGCGGACCTTGGCGGCATAGCCCGGGAAGACCTTGATCAGCGACGGATAGATCGCGTGGTAGACCGGAAAGACCGTCAGGAAGAGGATCAGTCCGGCCGCGTCCACCGGGTCGTTGAAGAGGACGAGCCACTGCAGCGTGGTGCGCACTCCTCGCAGTCTAGATCCCCGGCGTCCGAATGTCGAAGCCTCGCTCTGCGCGACCTGGGCGCGTCGGCAGCCCGGCCGGCACACCCTCGCGGTCGTGCGTTGCCGTCAGGAAGAGCAGGTCCAGTGGCAACTAGGTTATTAGAGCCCCTTCAACGAATAGCTTGTGCGCACGCCGCACAGGAGATTGATTCCTTGAGATGCCAGAGCCCTTGGCTTCAAGCGTAATGAGAACCGCAACTACTAAGGGGGTATTCACATGACGTATGACCGTTCTCGCCATCCGAGCTACCTGCTGCCGCTGGTGCTAGTGCTCGCCGTGATCGCAGCCGTTCCCGCAACCGCCGGCTCCGAATCGGTTTCGTTGCCGTCACCGGCGCTCGATTCGGAGTTCCGCCACCCCGCCCCCGAGGTGGTCGAGCTCGGGCGAATGCTCTTCTTCGACAAGGAGCTGAGCGGAAATCGCAACACGTCGTGCGCTACCTGCCATTCACCGGTGCTGGCGACAGTTGACCATCTTTCGATCAACATCGGCACAGGTGGGCAGGGACTGGGACCGCTCCGCGACGCGGGCGCCTTTCCGCCGACCCTGCACGATCCGCAGTCGAGGGGCTCGCGCAACATGACGCCGCTCTGGAACCTGGGCCACGCGCAGTTCGAAAAGCTGTTCTGGGACGGACGCATCCAGGTCGATCCGGGCTTTCCCCAAGGCTTCGCCACTCCCGCGGGCCCGGACCTGCCGTTCGGCATCGAGTTCGCGCTCGACGCGCTGTCGATCTTCGCCGAGACCGATATCCAGGAGATGACGGGGCAGCCGGGCACCAATGAGCTCGCCGACGCCTCGTTGATCCATCCGCAGATCGGCGTCTGGGACGGTCTGGTCGCGCGACTCGGCGCGATCGCCGAGTACGTCGACCTCTTCGTCGACGCCTTTCCCGCGGAGATCTCCGGTGCCGAAGACATCACCATCGTGCACGTCGGAACGGCTATCGGCAGCTTTCAGGCCGACGCCTTCCGCTCCGACGACAGCGCCTTCGATCGCCATCTGCGCGGCGACAAGAAAGCGATGAGCAAGAACGCCGAGAAGGGGATGAAGCTGTTCTACGGCAAGGCTCAGTGCTCGAGCTGCCACGCCGGCGTGTTTCAGACCGATCACGACTTCCACGCCATCGGCATGCCCCAGATCGGACCGGGATTCGACCCTCCCGAAGACTTCGGCCGTGAGGACTTCAGCGGCGACCCGGCCGACCGCTATCGGTTCCGGACGCCCTCGTTGCGCAATGTCGTCCTCACCGCACCGTGGGGGCACAACGGTTTCTTCAACACCCTGGAAGGCGTGGTCCGCCACCATCTGGATCCACTGAACTCGCTGCTCAACGCCGATCCGTCGCAGGCGGTCCTGCCCCCTCGCGAGGATCTCGACGCGCTTGATCTGATCGCATTCGATGACCCGACCATCACCGCGGCGATCGCCGCCGCCATCGAGATCGATCCACCGAATCTCTCCGACAAGGAGGTCGGTTTCCTGCTCGACTTCATGGAGGCGCTGACCGACTTCTCGGCCGAGGACGCGCGCAAGACCGTGCCGACGCGGGTACCGAGCGGTTTGCCGCTGGCTGAGATCAACTAGCCCGGGCTAGGGTCGTGGCGCGCGTCATCGACTGCGGGTGCTTCCAGTAAACTGCGCCGCTGGAGGGAGTACCTATGCGAACAACTTTGGTGATCTGCGTGACGCTTGCGCTGTCTCTTCTTCTCACCTCCGGCCCGTTGCTCGCCGAAGAGGGCATGTGGCGGCCCGGCCAGCTAACCGAGCTCGCCAACGATCTGGACGATCTCGGCCTCGAGATCGATCCGGCGAGCTTCGCGGATCTGACCGGCCACCCGATGAACGCCGTAATCAGTCTGGGCGGTTGCACCGCGTCATTCGTCTCGCCCGAAGGCCTGGCGGTCACCAACCATCACTGCACCTACGGCGCCCTCCAGTTCAACTCGACCGAGGAAGAGAACCTGATGCAGGACGGTTTTCTGGCTCGCGACCGCGCTGCCGAGCGGCCGGCCGGACCGGGCAGCCGCATTTTGGTCACGGTTCGGGTCACCGACGTCACCGGCGAGATCGAAGCGGCGGTGCCGGCCGGCGCCGGCGGCCGCGCCCACTACCAGGCGATCGACCAGCGCAAGAAGGCGCTGATCGCCGACTGCGAGCAGGACGCTGGCCACCGCTGTGCGGTGCGGACCTACCATGGCGGCCTCGAGTACGAGCTGGTCAAGCAGCTCGAGATCAAGGACGTGCGCCTGGTCTACGCGCCTTCGGCCTCGATCGGCATCTACGGCGGCGAGATCGACAACTGGAGCTGGCCGCGCCACACCGGCGACTGGGCGTTCTATCGCGCCTACGTCTCGCCGGCCGGCGAGCCGGCCGACTATGCCGAGGACAACGTGCCCTTCCGCCCGCGCCATCATCTGAGGGTGAGCACCAGCGGCGTCGGGGCAGGTGACCTCGTGCTGGTCGCCGGCTACCCGGGGAGCACCAATCGCTACCGGCTGGCCGCCGAGGTCGAGAGCCAGTTCGAATGGGACTACCCGCTGCGCAAGAGGCTCTACGAGGAGTGGCGCCGCACGATCACCGAGACCGCCGCCCCGGAAACCGACGCCGGGATCAAGTACGGCTCGCTGATCCGCGGGCTCGACAACGCCACCAAGAACTTCGGCGGCATGATCGACGGCTATGCCAGAACCGATGTCCTGGAGCGCAAGCGCGAGCTCCAGCGCGCTCTGCGTACCTGGATCGACAGCGACCCGGAGCGCCAGGCCGCCTACGGCTCGGCCCTGGACGAGATGGATGGCTTGGTCGCCGAATCGGTGGCTCACCGCGAGAGCGAGCTGTTCTACACCACCCTCGCCCATCGTGGCGAGGCGTTGCGGACGGCGATCCACCTCTATCGGCTCGCCCAGGAGCGTCAGAAACCCGACCTAGAGCGTGAGTCCGGCTACCAGGAGCGCGATCTAGGGCGTTTCGCAGAGCGCATGCGGCGGCTCGAGCGCACCTACGACCCCGGCGTCGACCGCGCCTTCTGGCGGAACTTCATCCTTCACTATGCGGCGACGCCCGTCGACCAGCATTCGGCGGCCTTCGATGCCTGGTTCGGCATCGAAGGCAACCGAGTCGACGAGAGCGCGCTCGAGGCCACCTTCGACCGGATGTACGGCTCGACCGAGCTGGGCGACACCGAGCGCCGCCTCGCCTGGATGGAGCGCTCGCCCGCGGAGTTCGAAGCCAGCCAGGATCCTTTCCTCCAGCTCGCCGTGGCGCTCTATGAGAGCGACCTCCTGATCGAGGAGGCGGGCAAGGAGCTCGAGGGCCGCTACGACGCGGTGCGGCCGCGCTACATGGCCGCCCTGATCGCCTACCTGAGCGGCCAGGGCAAGACCGTCTACCCGGACGCCAACGGCACGCTGCGCGTCACCTACGGCACCGTCGAAGGCTACCGGCCGCGCGATGGTGTGATCCACACGCCCTTCACCACCCTCGAGGGGATCGCCGAGAAGCACACCGGCGAGGACCCGTTCGACGCCACCGAGGCCCAGCTCGCACTGATCGCCGAAAAGAGCTACGGCAACTATTACGACGGACGAGTCGGCTCGGTGCCGGTCAACTTCCTGTCGACCGTCGACACCACCGGCGGCAACTCCGGCTCGGCGACTCTCGACAGTCGCGGACGCCTCGTCGGACTGCTGTTCGACGGCAACTGGGAGAGCATCATCTCGGGCTGGGAGTACAACCGCGGTGTCACCCGGTCGATTCACGTCGACATCCGCTACATGCTGTGGGTGATGGAGCGCCTCGACGGCGCCGGGCATCTCTTGCGAGAGATGAAGCTCGACTCCGATTGACGATCCGCTACTCGACCGCGGCCAGGACCAACATGCCCGCTTCTCGGCGCACCACCACCGCGACCTCGGAGCCTTCGGAGTGGCACACCAGGAGCTCCGGGACCTCGACGAATCGCCGGTGGTAGGTCGTCCGGCTGGCGCGCGGGCGCCGAGCGGCCGGCAGTACGTTGATCCGCGAGTAGGGATAGTCGAAGATCGTCAGCTCGTCGAGGCTCCAGAGGTCCTCCTGGGTCAGCCCCTCGGCTTCGAGCCGCGCCGACGAGATCCACTCGGCCGGAAAGACCACGACCTTGCTCGGCCCCTGGATGCCCAGATCGCACGGCTCCCGCGCTTCGAGGTCATCGGACGCATCGAGCCGGCTCGCCGCCCGCTCGATGCAGTACGCCAGACGCACGGCTCCATCGGTAACGCACGCCGTAAATGTCAGCTGGGCCATCAGCGCGATCACCAGCGCAGACTTCGGTTGCAGGCTCATTCGAGCTACGGGCCTCCCTCCTCCTGGGTCGATTCCTGATTCTAGATTACTGGCTGGAGTCCCTATGGAAGTCGAATCGCCCGCTCGACCACCCTGGCGACCGTCGCGATCTGGTCCGCCATCGCCTTGATCTGCACGTGTATTGAACTATGCTCGTGGCAGCGTGACCGAGAAGCTCGATCAGCTCCTGGACCGTCGCCAGCTCCTGGCGCGGCTGACCGCCTCGGCCTTTATTCTCGGTGCCCACGACGCCAACGCCTTCGATTCGCAGCTCGGCGCCACCGAGCCGGCCGAGACAGGGCGCGGACAGTCGGACAAAGCGCGAATCCTGGCGCTCCGGCTGCTAACCGCGGCGCCCCTCGAGGAGATGCGGGCGTTCTACTCCGACGGTCTCGGCCTGCCGGTGCGGGCGCGGAGCGAGCGTGAGCTCGTCGTCTTCGCCGGGGCGAGCGAGATCGTCTTCGTTCAAGTCGAGGACACGAAAGCGGCGCCCTTCTACCACTTCGCCTTCAACATCCCCGAGAACAAGATCCTCGCCGCCCGCGAGTGGCAGCTCGAGCGAAGCGAGGTGTTCATCACTCCGCCGGGACTGCGCGACCCCACGTTCCCGGACGATGTCCGGCACTTTCGCAGCTGGAACGCGCACTCGATCTTCTTCTGGGACCCGGCTGGCAACGTGCTCGAGTACATCGCTCGCCACGACCTGGACAACACCGCCACCGGCGGCTTCAGCCAGGCCGACATCCTCTACGCGAGCGAGATCGGTTTCGTGGTCGACGACGTCCCCGGAGCCGCGGCGTCAATGGAAGCGACCCTCGATCTCGAGCAGTACCGCAACGGTAGCGCCCAGTTCCACGCCACCGGCGACGAGCACGGCCTACTGCTGCTGTTCGAGCGCGGCCGCGAGATCGGCGACGTGCTGCGCGACCGTCCGGCGCCGGTCGGAGTGTTCGAGACACAGGTCGAGATTCGCTGCCCCGGTTCGCATCGGATCGAAGGCTATCCGTACGAGATCTCCGGGCACCTGCGGTCGCGCTGATCGCGGCGTATGAACTGCTGGTCGGGGCGGTCGGCCGGCGCGGCTATTCCGGCGGCGCCGGTTCCTTCCACCCCGGCCCCCGAACCACCCGCCCCGGCGTAGCCCCGGTGTGCTCGCCGTCGGCCAGGACCCGCTCGCCGTTGACGAACACGTGGACCATACCGGTCGAGTATTGGTGCGGATCCTCGAAGGTCGAGTGGTCCTGGACGGCCGCCGGATCGAAGACCACCACGTCGGCGTAGTTGCCCTCCGCGAGCGTCCCGCGATCGAGCAGCCGGAGGTTGGCGGCCGGTAGCGAGGTCATCTTGCGGATGGCCTCCTCGAGAGGGATCACACCTTCGTCACGAACGTAGCGGCCCAGCACGCGGGAGAAGTTGCCATAGGCCCGCGGGTGGGTGTTGGACCTGAGGAACACGCCCTCGGTCGTCGGCGCCTCCGCGTCCGAGCCGAAGCTCACCCAGGGCACGGCGACCTTCTTGCGCACGTTGTCCTCGGACATCATGAAGTAGATCGTGCCAACCCGGCTGTCATCCTCGACGACCAGATCCATGGCGGTCTGTGCCGGTGAGGTGCCGCGCATCTCGGCCACCTCAGCCAGGGTCTTGCCGGTCAGCGGCTTGAGGTCATCGTTCTTGAAGCCCGCCAGCAACATTCCCGCGGGGCCGCTCTCGTAGAACAGGTTTTCCCACTCGTCCGCGGGGACGGCCATCTCGGCCTCGACCCGCGCGCGCACATTCGGGTCCTTCAGCCGCTCGACCCACGAGTCATGGCCACCCTCCTGGACCCACGGCGGCATCGCCGCGTCGAGCCCGGTGGCGCCGGCGGTGTAGGTATACATGTCCGCCGTGATCTCGAGCCCCTCGGTGCGCGCCGCTTCGACCCTCTCGATCACGGCGTCGAGCTTGTCGTGGTTCGACCGCCCGGCCGCCTTGAGGTGATAGATCTCCGCCCGAATCCCGGCCTCACGAGCGATCGTCAGCAGCTCGTCGACTGCCTCCAGCAGCCGCGCACCTTCGCTGCGCATGTGCGAGATGTACATACCGTCGTACTCTGCGGCGACCGACGCCAGGGCAATCAGCTCATCGGTATCGGCGTAGAAGGCCGGCGCGTAGATCAGCGACGAGCCGACTCCGAGCGCGCCCTCCTCCATCGCGCGGCGCACCAGGGCCTTCATCCGTTCGAGCTCCTCGGCGGTCGGCGGGCGGTCCGCGAAGCCGAGAACGTGGATCCTGGCCGTCGTTGCGCCGACGAAGGAGGCGACGTTGGGCGAGATGCCACGCGCGACCAGGAAGTCGAGATACTCGGCCAGAGTGGTCCACTCGACGTCGAACTGGATGTCCCCCTGGCGTTCGACGGTCTGACGCTTCATCTCGTCAGTGAGCGGTCCCATCGACCAGCCCTCGCCGAAGACTTCGAGAGTCACCCCCTGCCGGATGTCGCTCTGGGCGCGGCCGTCCTCGATCAGCGACTCGGTCGCCCAGCTCAGCATGTTGATGAAGCCGGGCCCGACGGCGAGCCCTTCGGCGTCGATCTCCAGCCGCCCGCGCCGATCGCTCAGATCGCCCAACGCGGCGATCCGGTCTCCATCCAGCGCTACGTCAGCGATCCTCGGAGAGCCACCGAGGCCGTCGTACAGGGAGCCGCCGCGAATCACGACGTCGTGCTCGATGGGCTGAGTGCAACCAGCGAAGAAAATCGACAAGGTCAGCGTGACAAAGGACTTCCGCATGATCTGGAGCTTTCCCCGGATGTTCAGATTTAACAAGCCGCGCGGCGCTGTTCCGCTAAACTGGCGCGAGTCGGAGTCTCATCGAGCTTGACGGAAATGCAAGATGCGCGCAATCGCCCGAAACTGGAGCTGGTTTCTCCAGATAAGGCGGAGCTGACCAAGAGGACCAACTCGATTCGAGTCGGCAAGCATCTCGTCGACCTGCCCGAGCGGGTCACAGTGGCCGATTGGACACTCGAAAAGGTCACCGTCCAGAACCCGCGCATCCGTGCTTTCCTCGGCTGCCTCGATCTCCTGGAGGAGGTCCTCGACAGCAACTACGCGATCCTCCACTGCTCCCCCGAGCGGCTCTCCTACATCCAGCGGCGGGTAGCCAAGGTGGCGGAGCTGATCCGCTCCGAGATCGGGCCGATGCTCAAGAGTCGATCCAAAGTGCCGGCGCTCGAGGCCGCGCGACGCAGCGGCGAGCTATCGTTGCAGACCCTGAGCGTCACGGCGCTCGCCGACGTCGACCGGCTCGGCCCCTTGATCGAGGAGGAGCACTACCTGCAGGTGCGCAAGGGGCTGTGCGTCTCGATCGGCAAGCTCCATTCGTTCCTACAGGACACCTTCGCCAAGATCATGGCGGCCGACCCGCGCAGTGTCCACGACTCGGACTACTTCCTGTCGCGACGGTTCCCGCGCGACATCGAGGAGGCGGAGTGGCTCTACACCACCGTCCAGCGGCTCTACGACTACGTCCGTGAGCTCGGCCACGCGCGCTCGGAACGACTTGCCCAGACCGCGGACCGCCTGCGCCGCGAGGGCACGATCCCGAACGGCAAGGCCTGGCAGGAGGTGCACGAGTTGCTCAGCTCGTTGCTCGAGGAGCTGACACCGCTGCTCAAGGAGATCCTGGCGCAGCGCGGCATCCGTTTCGACGAGATGGAGATGCTCGATCGCTTCACCAGCGACATGCCCACCCGGTGCAGCATCGTTCTGGAGCTGTACGAAACGGCCCAGGAGCTGACCCAGCGGATCATGGTCGACTCCGACCGTCCGACCCATCAGCGCATCGAAGAGCTCACCTCGAGCCACAGCATCCTCGGTAGTCGCACCGCCGAGCTGATGGACGGCATCGCCAACGGCCTCGAGGAACTCGGCACGTTCGTGCCCATCTGGCTCCGCCACATCGAGCTGCGCCGGGCGCTGCTGCTCAAGAAGCTGCCCGAAGAGTAGTCCTGGCCGCTAGCCGTCCATCGAGACGCGCCCGGTGACCACCGCCTCGACCACGTCGGCGAAGCGGTCGACCTCCTCTTCGCTGGTGTAGATGCTGGGCGAGACCCGAATGCCCTCGAACTCGGGGTGCTTGATCGGTACCGTGAGGATCCGGTGCCGATCCCACAGATGACCGGCGAGCGCCGCTGAATCGACGCCATCGACCTGAACCGTCGCGATGCCGCAGGAGCGGCCGGGCTCCAGGCTGGTGTGCAGCCGCACGCGGTCGTGCTCGAGCAGGCGCCGCGCCCAGCGATCGCGCAGGTAGATCAACCGCGCCGCCTTGCGCTCGGCTCCGACCCCCTGATGGAAGGTGATCGCCTCGCCGATCGCCAGATAGTTGGCGGCCGGATGGGTGCCGATCTCTTCGAACTTTCGAATGTTGTCGTCCATCACGTCGGGCGCCGCCATCAGCGGCCAGAGCGCACCGATCCGGTCCCGGCGAACGTAGAGCAGACCGGTACCGATCGGCGCGAACAGCCACTTGTGCAGACTGGTGGCGTAGAAGTCACAGTCGAGCTCCGCCTGTGTGAACGGGAAGTGGGCGAAGGTGTGGGCGCCGTCGACGATCACCGGCAGGCCATGCTCGCGCGCCATTGCGACCACTTCCCTGACCGGCAGGATCTGCCCGGTGATGTTGATCATGTGGCTCATGAGGATCAGACGGGTCCGCGGCGTGATGTTCTGCTCGAACAGTCGCACCACCGCGGCCGGGTCCTCGGCAGGAATCGGGATCTTGAACTGCCGCAGCACGATGCCCTCGCGGCGCTCGCGCTGTTTGAAGGTGGTGACCATGCGCGGGTAGTCCTGGGTCGTGGTCAGCACTTCGTCGCCCGGCGCCAGGTCGTGACCGAACTGGCAGATCTGCAGCCCCTCCGAAGCGTTGCGGGTGATCGCCAGCTCTTCCGGATCGCATCCGAACAGCCGCCCCAGGCGCTGTCTCACCGGCTCGCGCTGCGGTTGAAGCACCTTCCACATCGTGTAGGGCGGCGCGGTATTCGAGTAGGCGAGGTGTCTCTCCATCGCCTGCTGCACGACTCGCGGCGCAGGGCTGACGCCACCGTTGTTCAAATTGACCAGAGTGCGATCGACCGTGAACGCCTGCTGCGCCTCGAACCAGAAGTGGGGGTCCGCGGCGAGTTCAGCGGGCGTACCCGCGTGGCGCGCCAGCTCTGCGGCGATCGCCAGGGCACGTTCGGGCCGGAGGGCGACAACGGTCGGAACGGCAGCGGCCGCCGCCAGGAAAGCTCGTCGACTCGAAGTCATCTTCCTCCTACCTGTTCTCAGCTGCCACGATGATACCTGCTAGACTTCCGAAAATCTCGAAGGATCCGATGACCTATCCGACCGCGGCAGCACCGCTTGGAGAACCCAGGCTCTATCTGCGCGCGGAGATGGACGCGCCTGAGCTTC
>JAJCXP010000057.1 GCA_029263375.1 Acidobacteriota bacterium
TTCTGACGTACGCCTCAGCGCGACGTCGCTGCGGTGCGCCGATCTGCCGCTCGCCCGCCCCGGCAACCCGGTCAATTTCCGGCGCTGGAGGAGACTTGAGGCGCCTTGGTACTCGGTACCTCTTCCTGTGCTCATCGCTGCTCGAGCTGCGCGCAGCGGGACGACTGGCACCCTCTTTGCGACACTAGCGGCTTGTGACTGACGCAGAGTCTGGGAAGAACCCGATGCGGCAGCGGCGGCGGCATGGGCGGTTTCGGCGCTGGGTGGTGCGGCCGGTGTTCTGGCTGCTGGCAGCGGTGGCGGTGCTGGTGCTCGCTACGGTGCTGGTGATCGAGAGCTCGTTCGTGCGCGAGCGTGGGCGGCTCTGGCTGGAGGGGCGGCTCGGCGAGCTCCTGGAGCGGCAGGTCCGGGTGGAGAGCCTGGGCCTCGAGCTCCTGCCGCTGGCGATCGAGCTGCGTGGGGTCGAGATCGAGGGCTCGGAGCCCGGCGGTCCGGCGTTCCTGGAGGTCGAGCGCCTGCTGGTCGAAGCGCGCTCCTTTCGCTGGCGGGGGCGGCAGCTCTCGATCGGTCGGATCCTGGCCGAAGGCCCGGTGGTCAGGTTGATCTTTCAGCCGGACGGGAGCAGCAACGTACCGCTCCGGGGCCGGCAACGAGCCGCCGGCGGCCGTCCGCCGAGTTTCGATCTCACGGTAGGCGAGTTCACCATCCGGGGCGGTGCGCTCGAGGTGGATTACCAGCGGTTGCCGCTGAGCGTCGCGGGTCGCAACCTGAGGGCCAACCTGCTGGGAGGACACGGCCTGGAGGGGAGCGGGCGCATCGACGTCGACGACGTCGAGTTGCTGCTGCCCAACGCCCGCCCCTACATGGGGTCGATCTCGATGCGGGTGGCGGCCGGCGCCGACGGACTGCGGATCATCAGCGGCCGGGTGAGGGGTCCGAGCCTCGAAGCCGCGATCGCCGGCGAGTGGACCTGGCGGCCGCAGCGCGGCCTCGACCTGAACCTCGACGGGCGTGCCGAAGGTGCGCTGTTCGACGTGCTCGGCTACACCTCGGGGCAGGTCGCCGGTCCCCTCGATGTCGACCTCGGTTGGTCCTGGCGTCCCGAGTTGTGGGGCTACCGCGGCCGGCTCGAATCGACGCGTCTGGACGTTCTGGGTCGGGTGCTGACGGGCGTCGCCGGCGAGATCGCCGGGGATCGGAACGGAGCCTACGTCGACATCACTCGAGCCGGCTACGGGGGCGGCCGGGTGACCGGCAAGGTCGGCTACCGGTACGGCGAGGAGAACCGCCCGTTCGATCTCGACCTGGAGCTCGACGGCGTCGCGCTCACTCGGCTGCTGGCGGACCAGGCGGTGCCGCTGTCCGGAGTCGAAGGGCGGGTGAGCGGGCCGTTCACCTACAGCTTTCCGATCCGCGAGCCGACGCGTGGCACGGGCCGGGCGCGCCTGAAGCTGGTCGCCGGAGCCCCGATCGCGGGCCTGCTGCCGCTCGCCGGTTCGGTGCCGCTCACGTTTCTTGACGGTGTGCTGACCAGCGAAGCGATCCAGGTCGCTTCCGAGTCGCAGCGATTCCTGGTCTCCGGCAACTACGACCTGACTCGGCGTGCGGGTCGCTTCGACCTCCAGGTCGCGACCGATGAGGTCCAGGAGCTCCTCGGGCTGCTGCCGATCCCGCCCGAGAGTCTGGAGGGAGCGGCCTGGGTTCCGGTGCAGGGACGGGGTGAGGTTGCCGCGGCCCTGATCTTGACGCCGGGCGAGGTTCGCAGCGAGGTGCGTCTCGATCTCGCCGACGTCGACTCGCCTGGGGCGCGCGCCGACGAGCTTGCGGGCACCTTCGGTGTGAGCCCCTCGGGGGTGACCGACCTGCGCCTCGAGCTGGTGCGCAAGAACGGAGCGGTGATCGTGAGTGGGTCGGTGCCGTTCTCGGGCGACGGTGATGCGCTGGATGCGCCTCTCGCCTTCTCGCTCGCGGTCGAGGCCGCCGGTTGGCCGTACTCGGACAGCCGGGCATGGCTGCCGTTCGAGCTGCCTCTCGACGGATTGGTCAGCGGGTCGCTGACGCTGGAGGGCGAGTCGTCGGCGCTGCTCGGTCGGCTGGACGCGCACCTGGAACCCGCGCGAATCGGAGAGGTCGAGGTCGGGTCGGTCGACGCCGAGCTCGACTTCGACTCGCACGAGATTCGGTTCGATCGTGTCGAGGCGTCGAGCGCCGCCGGCGGCGCCAGGTTCAGCGGTCGTCTCGAGTTGGAGAGCGGCGAGTGGGATCTGTCGCTCGAGAGCGACGCGCTGAACCTGGCCGAGCCACCGTTGAGCGATCTCCTGCCCGAGCTCGAGGCCGCCATCGCAGGCCGAGTCGAGGTCGCGGGCCGGCTGACGGGCACTACGGAGCGCCCGCGCCTGGCCGCCGACCTCTCCTGGTCCGAGATCACGTCCGGTGCCAGGCGCCTGTCCGAGCCGGCGCGGACCGTGGTGGGCTGGGACGGGGAACGGGTGGAGCTCTCGGGCTCGCTGCCGGGCGCTCCCGTCGTCGACGGCGGTGGCGAGCTCGACCGGGCCGGCTTCGATATCGCGGTAGAGCTGGAGAACGACGACCTGGCCGTCCTGCTGACCGCGCTGGTTGGCCGATCGGAGTCCGACCTGTCGGGAGCGCTCGCCGGTTCGGTCACCCTGAGTGGCAGCTTCGACGGCGAGCGTGAGCCGACGGTCGATGTTCGCCTGGACCGGTTGGATCTGGCCCAGGGCGACCGAACCCTGGAGGCGGCGGAGCCGGTGTCTCTGCGCTTCGCCGGTGGGGAGCTCGAGATCGAGTCACTCTTCCTGACCACCCCCGACCTCGACAACGAGCTGTTCGTCACCGGTCGTGCGGCCTTCGCCGGCGACCGTCGCCTGGCGCTCACCGTGCAGAGCTCGCTCGCCAGCGATTGGCTCGAGCTGCTGCTGCCCGAGATCGACATGCGCGCCGGTCGGGTCGAGCTTCTGGCGTCGATCGGCGGAACCATCGACCTGCCGAGCTTCAACGGCGTCGGCCGGCTGATCGAGGGCAGCGTGCTGATCGACGCGGTGGCGATGTCGGTCGAGTCGTTGGAGGGCGTGTTCCTCCTTTACCCGGATCGCGTCGTCCTCGACAGCGTGCGCGCTCGCGTCGCCGGCGGTCGACTCGAGGGGGGTGGCTCGATCGTGATGCCCCGTGCCGGTGCTCCGCTGAGCTATCAGATCAACGCGGTTGGCACCGACCTGAGCCTGTCGTATCCGGAGGGCTGGCTCATCCGCGGTGACGCGCGCGTGTCGCTGGTGTCAACCGAAGCCGGTCGCGCTCTGCGGGGTGAGATCGACCTCGAGCGCGCCTACTACCTCGAGTCGATCAAGCTCGGCTTCGAGTCGGCGCTTCAGTCTTTGTTCCAACGCCGCCGCGTCCTGGTGGCGGAGACCTCCGAGCTCAAGGCGACGACCGCGCTCAACCTGAGCATCCGTGGCCGCGACGCCCTCCGGGTGCGCAACAACGTCGGCAACCTGGGTGGCGACGTCGACTTCACACTGCGCGGCAGCCTGGCCGATCCGGTCCTGTTCGGGCGCGTGACTCTGAGCCCCGGTGGAACGCTGGTCTATGCCGGCAACGAGTACGAGATCGAGCGCGGAGAGCTCAACTTCGCGAATCCCTACCGGATCGATCCGATCATCGACCTGCAGGCGACCACTGACCTGCGGGAGTACGACGTCCGCCTGAACCTCTCGGGCTCGCCCGAGCGGTTGCGGGTCGGCGTCTCTTCGAACCCGCCGCTCCCCGAGCTCGAGGTGCTGGCGCTTCTGACCGGCGGCCGCGCTCCGAGCCGTGTCGGCCTGGCGAGTGGCGACGCGGCGGACGCGGCGCTGGGTGTCGAGGGGTTCCTTGCCGGCGAGGCCGCCTCTGTGGTCACCGAGCGAGTCAATCGGCTGTTCGGGCTCGACCGGTTGCGGGTGTCGCCGCTGACCGGCGCCAGCGGCGATCTGTCGTCGGCGCGGGTGACCCTGGGTGAGCGTATTTCGCGAGACCTGTTCGCCACCTACTCGTACGATCCGAGCACCACCGAAGAGCAGATCCTGGAGCTCGAGTGGAGCGTCAGTCAGCGGCTGGTGGTGGTGCTGACCCAGAACGGCGACACCAGCTACTCGGTCGACTTGCGTTGGGAGAAGTCGTTCTGATGCGGATCGCGATCCGCGCGTTCGCGGCACTGGCCGGTCTCGCGCTCTCGGGACCGCCGCTCGCCGCCGAGGTACCGGTTGCGTCCACAGTTGTGCCCGTAGTGCGGGCGTTCGAGATCCGTGGCGAGGAGGGTCTGCGGCCGCCCGCCGACCTGGCATCTCTGGTCTCGGTCGAAGTCGGACAGCCGCTCGACCGCGAACGGCTGCGCCAGTCGGTGCGCAGCCTGCGCGCGGCGCTCGAGGCGACCGAGGTGGAAGCGCATCTGCGGCCGGTAGCCGGGGGTGTGGAGGTGGTCTTCGCGCTCTGGACCGGCGTCCGGGTGCGCGCTATCGATCTCACCGGGACGCCCTGCTTCGAGCGACCGAAGCTGTTCGCCGAGATCGATCAGCTGACGGCGGCGCCGCTGTCGGAGAGCCGCCTGCTGCGCAGTCTCTACCAACTGCAGGACCTCCATCGCGAGGCCGGCTACCTCGAGGCGCGCGTGCGCCTCGGCGTGGATGTCGGGCCGGCCGGTGGAGCGGTGGTCAGCTTCGCATTCGAATGCGGCGTGGTGGCCAGGGTCGGCGGCGTCGCTTTCCAGGGCGACCGCGGACCCTTCGAGTCGGCGCAACTGGTCGCGCTGCTCGATTTTGGTCCCGGAGAGCGCTACTACGAGGCCGGCGTCCGCCGCGATGGCCGGGCGCTCGAGGAGTGGCTGATCGGCGAAGGCTTCCGGCTCGCCCGGGTTGCCGAGCCCGAGGTGAGCTACGACCCGGAGGCGGCGGAGGTGCACGCCCTGTTCGAGATCGAGGTCGGTCCGAAGTTCGAGGTGCGGGTCTCCGGCGTCGACCCGAAAGAGCTGCAGCGGTCGGGGCTGATGCCGCTGAGCGGGCAGGAGCGGTTCGATGAGGCCCTGAGGCTGCGCGACCTCGACCGGCTGCGTCGCCACTATCAGGAGAAGGGCCACTATCGGGTCTCGATCGATAGCCGGGTCGAGGAGCCGGAGGGTGTCCGCCGCCACTGGGTGCTGATCGAACGCGGGCCGATCTATCAGCTGCGCGGCATCACCTGGGATCCGATGACGGCGATCTCCGAGTCGCAGCTCGACACGCTGGTGGAGACCGCTCCGAGGCGCCGGCTGCGAGGCGGCGGACGCCTGGTAGACAAGACGCTGGAAGAGGACATCGCCGCCGTCCGGTCATCGCTGGCGCTGCGTGGCTTTGACCGCGCGCGCGTCGGTCCACCGGTGATCGAGGAGGACGGTCTCGAGCTGCGAGTGCATGTTCCGGTGGTCGAGGGACCTCGGCGTCGGGTGGTGCAGCTCGACTTCCTTGGCCTGGAGGCGCTCGACGAGGTCGAAGCGCGCTCACTGCTCAGGCTGCGCGAGGGCGGAGCGTTCCATCCGCTGCTGCTCG
Organism: Acidobacteriota bacterium; assembly: GCA_029263375.1. GTDB lineage: Bacteria > Acidobacteriota > Thermoanaerobaculia > Multivoradales > JAHEKO01 > JAHEKO01. Next base: position 5,574 of record JAJCXP010000057.1, read on the forward strand.
ACGACAGCCTGGATGCCCTGCGCGCCCGCTACGAGGAGCTCGGCTTCTCGCGCGTCCAGGCGGCTGCGACGGTGAGCTGGAACGACGACCAGACTCTGGCGGACATCGAGCTACGCGTCCTCGAGGGTCCGCGGACGGTCGTCGAGCGGGTCATCCTGAGAGGCAACCGGGCGACCGAGCCGGCGCCGATCCTGCGCGCGGTGCGGCTCGATCCGGGCGACACGGTCGGTCGCGGCGATCTGTTGGAAGTTCAGCGCCGCCTCTACGCGCTCGGAATCTTCTCGAGCGTCGAGGTCGACCTGGCGCCGGGGGCGCCGTTGACCGGTCTACGCGACGTGATCATCCGGGTCCGCGAGGGCCGCAGCCGCCGGGTGAGCTACGGCGTCGGCTGGGATTCGGAGGACGGCTTTCGCGCGCTGCTCGGTCTGTCGCACGCCAACCTGCTGCGGCGGGCGATCAACGGCCGGCTGGACCTGCGCTGGAGTGAGCGCGAGCAGCAGGCGCGGCTGATCTTCTCGCAGCCGCCGGGCGGGCGATTGGACTTCCAGAACTCCTATTCGCTGTTCGTGACCGAGGAGGTGCTGGAGTCGTTCACGTCGAAGCGCCAGGGGTTTCAGTTCGCCAGCACCCGCCTGCTCGAGCGCTCGACCCTCAACCTGCTCTATACCTACAAACTGATCGATGTCGTTCCGGACTCCGCTTTCTCCGCCCTGGGGCCGGGAGAGCTGACCCGGGTGCTGGATATCGAGCGCGACCTCCAGGAGGTCGCGCTGTCGAGCGTTCGGCCCGCCTGGCTGGTCGATCATCGGGACGACCCGGTGCTGCCGAGCCGGGGTTGGAGCTCGACGCTGTCGGTGGAGTACGCGTTCCCGTTTCTGGGCACCGACGCCGAGTTCGTCAAGAGTTTCTCGCAACAGACGGCCTACGCCGATCTCGGACGACTTGGCACCGCCGGCGCCAGTCTGCGGATCGGAGCGATCGAGCCGATCGGCGGTCTCACGACCCCGGGCGCGCTTGCCTCGAGCCGGGTGCCGATCTCCGAGCGCTTCTTCGCCGGCGGTCGCACCACGCACCGCGCCTATCGCCGAGATCGACTCGGGATCCGCGGCGACACCCTGGTAGAGAGCGACGAGGGCCTGATCTCGGTCGGCGGCGACGGCCTGCTGCTGATGAACCTCGACTGGCGGATTCCGATCGCCGGCCCGGTGGGGGGCGTCCTGTTCGCCGATGCCGGCAACGTCTGGAGCGACTGGCGCAACATCGACGCCGGCGAAGTCAAGGCCGGCGCCGGCCTGGGGGTGCGCTACCAGTCGCCGATCGGGCCGCTGCGACTGGAGGTCGGCTGGAAGCTCGACCGCGAGCGCGACGAGAGCCCGGCGGTCATCTTCTTGAGTTTTGGAAATCCGTTCTGAGCGGTGGCGCGAGAGAACGTTGTTCATCAGGTTGGACAGAGGCCGGGCGGCCATGCGACCGAGAGCGTGCCCTTGACCACTCGGCTGACCGACGACCGCGCGAGTACCCTCGACCGTTGGCGGGAATCGGGTACGCCACGGATCGTTGAGTCCTGACCGACTTGCCGTACCTGGAACCTGACGAGGTTGGCCGGCGCACCGGAAGGCTCCGGCGCGAGGCCGGTCGCATCGGAGTGTCTGGTCGCGAGGCCGCCTGGCTGTTTGGGACTCCCGCGGGCAAGCTTGTGAACAACGTCCTGAGAGTCCAAACCCAGGCAGGCTTGGGCTCTAGCGGGAGCTTTCGAGTCTCTCCAGGCGGGTGTAGAGGTCAGCGATCTCGCGTTCGCGTTGCTCGAGGCGGTCGGTGAGGGCCTGGATGGCGATCAGAGCCAGGCCGGAGGTGTCGGCGGGGGAGATACGTTGGTCGCTCTCGCCGAGGCCGAAGAGGGCGTGGAAGTCTTCGGCCATCGGGCCGACGTGACGGACGCCCTCGGCGTCCTTCTTGTAGCTCCAGGCGTAGAGCGGTAGCTCGCGCAGAGCTTCCAGCAGATCGTCGCGCGGTGCGATCTCGAGGTCGCGCTTGAGGGTGCGGCTCGAGCCGTCGCTGACGGTGCCGGTGAACTCGCCGTCGCCTAGGAACTTGAGGGTGTATTGGTCGGCGTTCTCTTCGATCTCGAGGATGGTCAGCGGAAACGGCAGAGCGGCAGCGTCGACGATCTGGAAGTCGTTCGTGCTGACTCGAAGGTCCCAGCTACCTGTGTTTCCCTCGAGCCGGATCTCGGGCAGGGCGTCCGATACGTGGATCTCGACGTCCGGATCCGGAGCCGCGTTGAAGAATCCGACGACGCCGCTCTCGATGGTCAGGATGTCGTTGACGCCCTGGTTGACGACCGTCAGCGCGTCGGCGTCGACTTCGAGTGAGAACGGTTGAGCGCTGGCGGTGGTGTCGGAGAAGACGAGTGACGGAGAGTCACTGGCGAGGGTCAGGTCGGGTTCGGAGCCGCCGGCGGTGCGCGCGACGGCTCCGGTCAGGAGCCCGCCCTGGATTGTGAAGGAGCCCGAGCGGCGGACGACGGTGGGGGCGACGCCGTCGGGACGGACCGCGGCCACGCCGACCAGGCGCAGGTCCCATCGATAGCTGCCGTCCGCGAGCGGCTGCCCGGAGCGATCCACGGGCACGAACTCGATCGCTTCGTGCGACTCGAACACGCGGCGCAGGACCTGGCGGCCCGCGCCGGTTACCGCGAGGATCGCGCTGTCATACGGCACCGCGGGTTGCAGCACCAAGATCCCGTCACCTTCCGCGACCGTCACCGGCTCCGCACCCAACGCTCCCGTGGGTAGGGCGTTCAGAAGAAAGATTGCGACTGCGAGCAGATGGAGCGCTTTGAACGGTTGCATGCCGGAATTCTACCTCCGCGCTCCAGTGATAATGTAGAAGGCGAGCTCACACTTGACATGAAGAGATCGCCGGGCTCGAGCGGGGGGAAGTTCGAAGGGTGGGTACCCGAGGATTGATCCCGTTATGGACACGCTGATCTGGTTGGTTCCGGCCGCGGTGCTGGCGTGTGGGATCCGGAGCCCGCGCGGGGGGTTGCTGGCGTTCGTTGCGTGCCTGCCGCTGTTCGGTTCGCCGCCGGGCGGGCCGTACCTGGCAGCGTTCGACGTGGCGGCCCTGCTGGCGGTCGCGACCGCTTGGCGCGCCGGCCCAGCGCCGCGCTCGCGGCTCGACTGGTCAGTGTGGGCGTTTCTGGGCGTTACCGCGGCGTCGCTGCTACCGCTCGCCTATCAGCCACCCTCCTGGTCGCCGCGGATCCTGGCTCGGCTGGTCGCAGCGCTCCCCGGGGTCGAACCCTGGACGCCGCTCTTTGGATGGCGCGCCTTCGCGAGCCTGCTGATCGGCCTTGGTCTCTACCTCGCAGTGCGCCGGGCGTTTGCCGACCGCGGGGTGCGCCCCCTGTTTCTGGCACTCGCCGGCGGCTTGGGCGCGGCCCTGCTGCTCGGCCTGGGCTCGCACGCCGACCTGATCGATCTCGAGTTCTTCCGGGTAAAGGGTGGTCCGACCTGGGAGACACGCCTGCATTCGCTGTTCTTCCACTCGGGCTGGTTCGCGGAGTTCGTCGTGCTGGCGGCGCCGCTCTCGGTCGGCGCCCTGGCGGGCTTCGGCCGCCGAGGCAGGGCGGCGGCGAGCCTGGTAGCGCTTCTGGTGATCCCGACCATCGTTCTGACCGAGCAGCGCGGGGCCTGGTTCGCCCTGGCCGGACAGATCGTGGTGGCGGCGGCGCTCTGGGGCGGCTCGATTGTGCGCTGGCGCCGCGGCTGGCGCACGCTGGCCGCCGGGGCGGTGCTGGCGACCACTCTGCTGGGTGTTGCTGTGATCGCCCAGCCCGATCTCTTCGAATCGGCGGTGGAGCGCTCCCGCAAGGCCTTCACCCTCGCGAATCGCACCTTCATCTGGGAAGTCGCGACCGAGATCAGCGCCGAGCGTCCGCTCCTCGGCTGGGGCGTGGGCTCGTTCTCGCCCGCCTACCTCGAGAAGATGGGCTCGCCCCCGGCCGGACCCTTCGACTGGCTGACCGCCCATAGCCAGTACCTGATGGTGAGCGCCGAGCGCGGGCTGCTCGGACTCGGAGCGTTCGCGCTCCTCTGTTGGGGCCTGCTGCGGGTGACGATCGGCGCCTCGAGAGGCGGGGCTGGCGGACAGGTGTTGGCGCGCTGTCTGCTCGTCAGCTTCGCCGGGCTGTTGATCTACGGTGTCGTTCAGTACATGTTCTTCCTACGGACCATCGAGTGGCTGTTCTGGGTCCTGGCGGGCGCCACCGCGACCCTGGCGCCCCAGACGAATCGGGATGCGCACGGTCGTCCCGCGCCTGCTGTGACCGATCGGCTCGCGCAGGTCGTGCTCATCCTGGCGGCCGTCCTCGTGCCCTGGCGGCTGTTCGCGGTCGAGCCGCTGGCGGCGGCGGGCAATCGCGCCTTCGGCCTGCACCGCGCCGAGGAGAGCGATGTCCGGAGCTTCCAATGGAGCACCGGCTACGCCGCATGGCAGCAGCAGCGGCCGGACGGGAGCTTCGAGCTGACGCTTGCCAACGGACATCCGCGCCCGGACCGTCACCGGGTGCGGGTCGTGGTCCGGGTGGATGGTCGCGAAGCGCTGAACGCCGAGATCGCGGGCGAGTGGCGCGCCTATCCGATCGACCTCGGGCCGGAGACCAGCGACTCGATGCTGGTCGAGATCGAGGCCCGTCCCGCGTTCCGGCCGTGGCGCGACTACCGCAAGCATCCCGAGCTCGAGGGGTCGATCGACATCCGTGAGCTCGGAGTCGCGATCAGCCCGCCTCCGAGCGGCGCGCTGGCGGGTCGTTCTCCCGGCTCGTAGCGCCTGCTACCCTCGCGCGAAATGGTCAGACGCAAGGCGCCGACGCGCGCGACCAGGCTCGCAAGTGAATTCAGGAACGTCGCCCTGGGCGCTCTGATCGCGCTCTTCGCGCCGGCGGCTGGAGCCGATGAACCGATCTTCGTCGATCTCGCACGCGATACCGGCCTCGACTTCGTTCATTTCAACGGTATGACCGGCGACTTCTACTTTCCCGAGATGACCGGTCAGGGGGGCGCGCTGCTCGACTACGACGGCGACGGCGACCTCGACCTGTACCTGGTGCAGGGCGGGATGTTGGGGCCCGGCAAGACCCTCGCTGACGCGCTCGAGCCGCCGCCACCAGGAAGGCCGGAGGGAGATCGGCTGTTCCGCAACGACCTGAGCGACAGCCGCCTGCGCTTCGTGGACGTGACCGAGGCGAGCGGAATAAGCGCCCTCGGCTACGGCATGGGCGCCGCCACCGGCGACTACGATGGTGACGGCGATCTCGATATCTACGTCACCAACTACGGTCCGAACCAGCTCCTGCAGAACCGTGGCGACGGCACGTTCGCCGACGTCACGGCCGAAACCGGCGCCGGCGATGACCGGTGGAGCACCAGCGCGCTGTTCTTCGACTACGACGCCGACGGTCTGCTCGATCTCTATGTGGTCAACTATGTCGCCTTCGATCTCGAACGGAATCCGGCCTGCTACGCCGCCAGCAGCCGTCGCGACTACTGCGGCCCGAGCGGCTTCCCGCCCCAGGCGGACCGTCTGCTTCGCAACCTCGGCGGGGGTCGCTTCGAGGACGTGACGCTGCGGGCGCTCGCCGGCGCTCGTCCCAGTCCGGGTCTCGGCGCCGCCGCGGCCGATCTCGACGGTGATGGCCGGCTCGACCTGTATGTCGCGAACGACGGCGAAGCCAATCAGCTGTGGATCAACGCCGGCGACGGCGGCTTCATCGAGCGTGGCCTGCTGGCCGGGGTCGCCGTCAACGGGGAAGGGCGCGCCGAGGCGAGCATGGGCATCGACAGCGCCGACTTCGACGGCGACGGCGACGAGGACCTTTTTCTGACCCACCTGAGCGGCGAGACCAACACGCTCTACGTCAACGATGGCTCCGGCCTGTTCGAGGATCACTCGGTGCGTAGCGGCCTGGGCGCGCCCAGCGTGCGCTACACCGCCTTCGGCACCGGCTGGCTCGACTTCGACCGCGACGGCTGGCTCGATCTCATGATCCTCAATGGCGCGGTCCGAACGCTCGACGCGCAGGCCCGAGCGGGGGAGAGCTACCCGCTCAAGCAACCGAACCAACTCTTCCGCGGTGACGGCGACGGCTCGCTCGCCGAAGTGACGGCGATCGCCGGGGCACCGTTCGCAATGCCGGAGGTGAGTCGAGGGCTGGCGATCGGCGACCTCGACAACGACGGTGACGAAGACGCGGTGCAGTTCAACAACAACGGTCCGGTACGTCTGCTGATCAATCGGTCCGGGGCGCGCTCGAATTGGCTCGGCGCGCGCCCGCTCTCCGCGCTCTCGGAGGCGACCTGGCTCGGCACCCGAACGATCGCGGCGCTCGCCGACGGCCGGCGCATCGCCCGGCGGTCGCGTGCCGACGGTAGCTACTGCTCGGCGCGTGACAGCCGGGTGATTCTCGGCATCGGTGAGCAGGCGGACATCGCCCGCCTCGACGTGGCCTGGCCCGGCGGCGCCCGCAGCGCCTGGCTCGATCCGCCGCTCGGGCGATATCTGACGCTCTATGGGACACAATAGTCAGGGAGTGAAAATCCGCAGGGATTGAGAATCCGATAATGCGAGGCTCGGAAGGTGGTCGTGGGTCGAATCGATTTCGCCGGCGCGCTCGGCGTGTACCGCTGGTGATCGCCCTGGTGATGTCGTGCGTGGCGCCGGTCGCCGCGCAGGACGACAGCTGGCTCGCCGTTCCCGCGCCGAGCGTCGAAGGCCTCGAGCCGTCGGTGGCGGCGCAGCTCGAGCGCCTGCGCGAGCACGTGGCGGCTCGGGTCGCAGACTCGGGCGTGCCCGCGGCCGATCTGGGTGAGGCGTTCGGCGAGCTGGGACGTCACTACCAAGCCTACGATCTGTCCGAGCTGGCCGAGCGGTGCTACTCGATCGCCCGCCGGCTGGCTCCGGAAGACTTCCGTTGGCCCTACCTGACCGGCTATCTGAAGCAGTCGGGTGGGCGGCTGGAGGAAGCGGTCGAGAGCTACCAGACGGCCCTCGGGATCTTCAACGAAGTGCCGCCGGCCTGGGTGCGTCTCGGCCTGACGTATCGTGCTCTGAACCGCCTCGACGACGCGGAGGGGGCATTGCGCACTGCGCTCGCCCTGGACCCGACTTCAGCCGCGGCACATGCCGGCCTCGGCCAGGTTCTGCACGACGCTGGCCGGTTCGAAGAGGCCGTCGCGGCGCTAGAGAAGGCGCTGGAGCTGGAACCGGATGCGAACCTGTTGTACTACCCGCTGGGACTCTCGTACCGGGCGCTGGGTGACCTCGACAAGGCGGGCGAGGCCTTGGTGCGCCACGGTGAGGTCGGCGTTCGCCCCGCTGATCCGCTGGTCGACGAGTTCGCGCAACTCACGACCGGCGAGCGCGTGCACCTGATCCGTGGCCGGGCGGCCTTCGACGCCGGACGTTTCGAAGAGGCCGCCGTGGAGTTCCGACGGGCGGTCGAGCTCGAGCCCGGGAGCGTGCGGGCGCGGGTCAATCTCGGCAGCGCGCTGGCGCAACTGGATCAGGTCGACGCGGCGATCCTCGAGTTCGAGGAAGCGCTGCGGATCGGGCCTGGGAACACTGCCGCGCTCTTCAACCTGGGCTCGCTCCGCGAGCGACGGGGTGAGCTGGAGCTTGCGGCGGCGAGCTACCAGGAGGCCGCCGGCTATTCACCCCGCGACGCCGAAGTCCGGCTGGGGCTGGCCGAGGTGCAGCGCGCTCTGGGCGACCTCGAGAACGCACTCTCGAACTTTGGCAAAGCGGTCGCGATCGATGCCGGCGCGGAAACGGGCTGGATCGGCGAGGCCGATGTGCTGGCGCGGCTGGGGCGATTCGACGAGGCGCTCAGCCGGCTCGAGACCGCCCAGCAGTTGATGCCGACCAGCGGCCGGATCGCCCACGGCCTGTCCCGGCTCCTGGCCGCCTGCCCCGAGCCGTCGCTGCGCGACGGCGAGCGCGCCCTCGATCTGGCGCTACGCGTGGCGCAGGCTCAGCCGAATGTGGCTCACGTCCGCACGGTTGCCATGGCGCTCGCCGAGTCGGGGCGCTGCGAGGAAGCGGCCGAGTGGCAGGGCAGGGCCGTCGACGCGGCGCGCGAGGGCGGCGACCAGCGGTCGGCCGAGGCCTTCGAGGCGGCGCGAGCGACATACGCCGCGGGACCACCATGTCGCCCGCCGATCGGCGTGACGACGCAGCCTTGAGATCCGCCGGTTCGAGTCGCCGGAATCTCCACGGCGCGGTTATCGACGTCGGGGCTCTTGCAGAAGGGCATCCAGAAGTGGCGATGTCTGTATATGCGCAGCGTAAGGCGAAAAGAAATTGACAACAGCCGCTTCGTCGTGGACACTACGTCATCTTTTCTCATGTTTTGCTGGGCTATCGGGGCGGCGGGCGCGATCCGCTTTTTGATCGAGGGACCAGAGTCCATCCCTTATGTGGATAGCCAGACGACTTCATGATGCGCTCGGAGAGGGCGGCGCAGTTCGCGCAGTCCCGGTGCGGCGCAACCTGTTCAATCGCGGGAGAATTGACCTATGAGCCGACGACCGCAACTCACCCTGTTCGCAATTCTGTTCGCGTTCTCGTCTGTGCTGGTCGCGCAGAGCGCGCCGACGATCGACACCATCACCGACCCCGCGGCCATCTCCGAAGACTCCGGCCTGCAGACGGTCAACCTCACCGGGATCGGCGACGGCGGCGATGGCGGCCAGGCGCTCTCGGTCACGGCTACCAGCGACAACACGGCCGTGATTCCCGATCCGACAGTCGACTACACGTCGCCGGACGGCACCGGATCTCTCGACTACACACCGGTGCCGGACACCAGCGGCAGCGCCGTCGTCACGGTTACGGTGACCGACGTCGACGGCTCGACCGTCGAGACCTTCACCGTGGCGGTGACCGCGGTCGACGACGCTCCGGTGGCGGTGGACGACGCCGCGACGGTGACCGAGGACGACGCCGCGACCACCATCGACGTGCTCGCCAACGACACCGACATTGACGCCGGCCCCAAGACGATCGCTTCGGCGACCGATCCGGCGGGCGGCACCGTGGTGATCGCGGGCGACAGCCTGAGTTTGACCTACGAGCCGGATGCCGATTTCTGCAACGACGGCACGCCGACCGATGACTTCAGCTACACCTTGAACGGCGGCTCGAGCGCCACGGTCGCGGTGACCGTGACCTGCGTCGACGACGACCCGTTGGCGGTGGATGACGCCGCGACGGTGACCGAGGACGACGCGGCGACCACGATCGACGTGCTCGCCAACGACACCGACGTCGACGCCGGCCCCAAGACGATCGCTTCGGCGACCGATCCG
>JAJCXP010000058.1 GCA_029263375.1 Acidobacteriota bacterium
TCCGCTGCACGAACGTGCGAGGACAAGCCAATCCGAAATAGGGACCCCTCTCGCCGCCTCCCGCATTGCGCGGACGTGCCTTGAGCGCTAGCCTGCAACCAGGCTCCAGCAGATGAAAAACGTTCTCAAGATCGGCAGCTATTCGAGAGAGTCGGCGGTCGCGGTTGGCGCGCTCCTGGTTCTGGCCGTCCTCAGCTTCTGGGGCCCCTGGGAGAACCAGGCCGTGCCGGCGGGCTGGGTGCGACTGGCGCTGATCGGGCTGGCGGCGCTGGCGTCGGTGCACGCGCCGCTCGGCAGCGGCTCGCTCGGGCTTGGGGCGGCCGCGCTGCCGCTCGCGGTCGTTTTCCTGGGGCCGACCGGCGCCGGTTGGCTCGCGGCGTCGGCCTACCTGACGCGCGGACTGATCTTCCTACTGTTGCCCTCGAACAGGTTTCCGGAGCGCTCGAGCTGGCGTCTGACGCAGACACTCGAGATCTCCGCGCGGATCGGCCTCGCCGGGCTGGCCGCCGGCGTGGTCGGCCGGGCGATGGCGGGCGGCCTCGGCGCAGGGCTGCGCGATCTGGCGATTCTGGGTGGCGTTTCGGGCCTCGCCTACGGTGCGACAGTGGTGGCTCTGTCCTGGGTCTCGCTCGGCTCGGTGGCCTCGCTCCTGTGGCGGGCGGCGGCCCGGCCGCTGGGTCTGGACGCCGGCGCCTGGGTATTCGGGCTGGTGCTGGTCGGGGTGGTCCAGCGCCTGGGCTGGCTGCCCGCGCTTCTGCTGCTGGCCGTGCTGGCGATCATGTCGCTCGAAGCGGCGCGTAATGCCGGTCTGCGTCAGCTGGCGCTCGGTCAGCTCAATCTGTTGCGGGAGGTCACCCGCGCCGGGCATCGCATCATTTTTCGTCGCCCGGACATACAGGGCATCGCCGAGCAGATTCATCTCGAGTGCCGGCGCGTCGTCGCCTTCTCGTGGTTCCAGTTCGAGCTGCTGGGCAAGAGCTCGATCGCGGCGAGCTGGGCGGCCGGACCGGATGGCAAGGTGTGCGAGGGTGCGCCCGAGGTGCCCGATCGACCCAAGCCGCTGCCCGGAATTCATCGGCAGTCGGCCTGGAGGGTCGTCGATCGGGAGTTGGTCACTGAGGAACAGGGACTCGCCCGATTGCGTCTCTGGTGCGATCCGCGGCGCCTCGATCCCAGCTCGCTGGCACTGCTCGATACCCTGCTACCGCAGATGGCCTCGGCGGTGCATCGGGCCCTGCTCGATCGTGAGGCGCGGCACGATCCGCTCACCGGCCTGCCCGATCGACGGTCGCTCGAGCGTCAGCTGCAGCGTGTTTTCGCCGACTGCCTCGAGGACGGCGTGCCGATGGCGGTGGTCATGTGCGACCTCGACCGCTTCAAGCGAATCAACGACCGGATCGGCCACGCCGCGGGAGATCAGGCGCTGATCGCCATCGCCCGGCTGATGGAAGATCACCGGCGCGAGAGCGATCTCTGCTGCCGTTACGGCGGCGAGGAGTTCGCTGTGGTGCTGGAGCATACCGACGGTGAGACCGCGCTCCGGGTCGCCGAGCGTCTGCGGGCGGCCGTGCAGCAGCTGGCGTTCGTGGTCAAGGATCGCAAGGTTCAGCTACGGATAAGCGCTGGCGTGGCGGCCTACCCCGAGCTCACCGTCAAGGACCCGAACGATCTCCTGACGCTCGCCGATGACGCGCTCTACGAAGCCAAGCGCCAGGGGCGCAACCGGTGCTTCCTGAACCGGGGCAATAACCGCTTCATGGATGTCGAGGGCAATTTCACCGACGACGACGATCCGCAGCAGAAGCTGGAGGTCCCGACGCTGTTCGGGTAGGAAGACGGGGCGGCTCCGGACTTGGATGGAGAAGGTCGACCATCGTGACAAGCGCCGATCCGGCGCAACCCCGATCTCTGCACGAGATCAGTTCGTGCACGTTCTCGCGCTGTTCGGGTTCGCGATCGCGCAGCCGCTCTACGACCTCCTCGGCAACGATCCGACCTTTTTCATCTACCACCGATCCGGGACCGCCGACTTCTTCTCCTTCGTCGGGATCGTCTCGCTTCTGCTGCCAGCCGCGCTCTTCGCCATCGTTGAGCTCCTGGGCCTGACGGCTCTGGGCAGGCGCTGGCCGAGAGCCGTGGTGATCGCGGCGCTGGCAGCTCTGGTCCTGCTCCCACCGGCGGCGCGGCTGGAGTGGGCCTTCCCCTGGTTGATCGTGGCCGCCGCTGCGCTCGCCGGAGTGACGGTTGCCTACGTGCGCGAGCGATTTCATCTCTGGCGCCGGTTCCTCACCCTGCTCGCTCCGGCGATCCTGATCTTTCCCCTGATCTTTCTCTTCCGGGACGGCATCCGGGATCAGTGGCTCGGGTCCGACGAGCGGTGGGAGTCCGGCGGACCGGGGTCGGGAGTTCCGATCGTGCTCGTGGTCTTCGACGCCCTTCCGACCGCGTCGCTCCTGGATGCGCGGCACGAGATCGACCGAATCCGCTACCCGAGCTTCGCCAAGCTGGCTGATGTCGCTACCTGGTATCGCCGTGCTACCGCCGTCGATACCTTCACCAACCGCGCGGTACCGGCAATTCTGACCGGACTCTGTCCGACGGGAGGGAAGGCTCCGATCTTCTCGGAGTTCCCCCGCAACCTCTTCACCTACACCTCCGAAGCGAACCGGATCGAAGCGGTGGAGGAGGTGACGAGTCTCTGTCCCGAAGAGCTCTGCGCGCGCGAGATCGAGAGCCTCGGCGGTCGCCTGAGCTCCCTGTTCACCGATGCTTCGATCGCAATGGCTCACACGGTTCTGCCGGTACCGTGGCGTGAGGGGTTGCCACCGATCGATACGGGCCTGGGCGATTTCGGTGACGGTGCCCTCCCTTCCTCGGGGACGAAGGGGCTGCGCCACGACGCGAGGATCGAGCGCTACGAGAGCTCTCTCTCGCGACTGACGAGCGGTCCGGAGCCCCCGCTCTACTTCGCTCATCTCGTCCAGCCACACCGTCCATACGTCTATCTGCCTTCCGGTCGGAAGTACCGCCTCGAGCACCACAAGCCGGACCACGTCGAGCCGTGGGCTTTTCGCCACAACTACCAGCGGCACCTGCTGCAGTTGGCCTACGCCGACGCGCTCCTCGGACGGCTGCTGGAGCGACTCGAGTCGGTTGGACTGTTCGATGACGCTCTCATTGTCGTGACGGCCGATCACGGGGTCAGTTTTCGTCCGAACGAGCCGGCCCGCGACCTGGGCCAGACCAACGCGGTCGACATTCTTTCGGTCCCCCTGCTGATAAAGCGCCCGCGTCAGCGCAGCGGCGAGACGCGAGATGACCTGGCCCAGACCGTCGACATCCTGCCGACGCTGGCCGAGGTCGCTGGGCTCGAGCTGCCCGCGCAGCTCGACGGACTGCCCCTACCGTTCGGAGACGCCCCAGTCCGTGCCGAGCGTTCCTGCCCGCAGGTCCGTTCCCAGCCGGCTCCCCGGATGACCCTGGCCGATCTCCTTTCGGCAGCCGACACCAAGATCGAGCTGTTCGGCGACGGCGAGGGCGCCGGTCCCTTCCCCGCGCATCGATGGCACTCGGAGCTGCTTCAGAGCGTCGCCTCGACCTCGACGTGCTCGGAGGCACCCTCGCACCTGGCCTACCGGGTCGAGAACTCGCAGCTCTATGAGGCGGTCGATCCGGCGAGCGGCTTCACTCCCGCCGAGATCAAGGGCTTTCTCATGGGCGCCCAGGGTGCCGTGGGCGTGGACCTCGCCGTGGTGCTCAACGGGACAGTGGCGGCTACGACCCGTTCGTACCGCTCGGGCGCCGCCGACTTCTACCCGTGGGAGTCGATCGTGCCCGAGAACGCCCTTCATAGTGGCAAGAACACCGTCTCGCTGTTCGCGATCCGGCCGCCCCAGGAGAGCTGCCGACTCGAGCCACTGGGCCAGATCGGGGATGCCGAGCAGCCGTCTCTTCTGGAGGCGCGACTCGGCGCCTGGCCGGTTCCAGGCGTCGAGGAGAACGGTTTCGGAAGGCCCATCGACATCGACGGCTCCATCGTCAGGGAGCTCAAGCGGCGGGCGGTGCTACGCATGCCTCTGCCGTCAGGCGGCCAGGCGCCGCCGGCGACCCTGAGGGTGAGCCTCGAAGTGCTCGACGAGGCCGGGGCGTCGGTGACGATACGGATCGACGGCCGCCGGCGCTTTCGAGGCCGCCTGGCAACCGGCACCTGGGACGAGAAGTTTTCGCTCGATCTCGCTCCGGGATCCGACTCCCTCGCTCTGGGACTCTCCTCCGCGGGACTCTCCTCCGCTGGTGCGGATCCGCGCCAAGACCGAGCGGGTGCGATTGCGCTCCGCGGCGTCTGGCTGCTGCCCGAGGCCGGCGAGTGAGCGTCGGGCAACGGAGCTACCGGAGCGGAGCTACTCGAGCGGCCATAGCGGCGCAAGCGCCCATTCGTCACGATCGTCGATCAGCTCCTTGGGCGGCCCTGCGCCGAGTAGCTCTGGAGGACTGGGCGCCTCCAGCAGGCTCTGGTACTCGCGCCGGTTGGAGGCGACGGTCTCCGGTAGCCACGCCGCCGGCCGGTCGGCGGTCAGGTCCTCGGCGAGATCGAACGGGATGAAGAAGGCGTCGCCGGCCTCTTCGATCAAGCCGCGCTCGCGGGCCGCCGCCGCGAGCCTCAGATAGGCGGCTCGGATCGGTCCGAGCGCCCGCCGGTAGGTCTCGCGGAAGTCACCACGGAGCCGGTGCCCGACCGCCGGCGGCAGGTCGCCCAGGCGGGTGGCCACGTGGTCGCGAGCACCTGGCGACTCGCTCCAGGCGGGCGCTAACGGATCGGCGACGCCCAGCCACGAGAGGTCGGCGCGCTTGCCGGCTCTGAGGGCGAAAGCCTGGGGCCCGAGACAGCGCTCGATGCTCCGGCCTTTCGCTCTAGCCGCGCGGCGGTCGAGCGTTGCCACGAGCTCGCCGAGGAGCGCCTCATTGAGCGCCGGAAGGAGATCCGTAAGCGTGGTCCTGAAGGAGTGCCAGAGCTCAGGCGCTTCGGCGCCGCGAGGAGCTTCCGTCGTCGACAGGCGTTTCCGACGCCGGACGTGGAGCCGCAGCCGATGGAAGCCGAGCGCGCCGCGGATCGACCCGGCGTTGGCGGGCAGCGCGCCGGCGCCGCCGGGCTCGAGCAGGGCCGCGATCAGGGCCTCTGCGCCGGGGTCGTCGCCGAGCGTCCGAACCAGCTTCTTCCGGTCCAGGTAGAGGCGCAGCCGGACGATGCGCATCGGTGCACCGTCTGGAGTCTTCGCCCCGAGACCGTGCAACGCATAGCGCAGTCCGGTGGTCAGCACATGGCGCAGGAGCGTGGCGCCGAAGTGCGACAGCGGCGGCTGAGGGCCGGGCAGGAGGAGTGCGCGGCTGCTCTCCGGGACGGGCACCCGCGCACCCTATCTCAGAGCTCTCTGGTCTCGACGTGTCTGGGTTTCGTTCCCCCGGATGACTAAGATCCGGATCGATGGCGCGCAAGAGCGGTGGATGGTCGAGACTCGTGCGGATCGGGCTCGGCCTGTTCCTGGTTCTGGTGGTGGTCGAGGGCGCCCTGCGCATGGTCGGTGACCGGAGCGGGCAGCGGCCGGACTCCCGCTCTCGCGAGCTGTTCACCTCAGAGTTGCTGCGCCCGAGCCGCCATTCGGAGATCGTCTTCGAGCTCCAGCCGCAGGTGCGCGGTCTGCTCAAGGGTCGACTGATACAGACCAACAGCTTGGGCCTGCGGGGGGCCGAGCGCGAGTTGGTCAAGCCCGACCGGACGTTCCGAATCGTCGGGCTCGGCGATTCACACATGTTCGGGTCGGGCGTAGCCGAAGGCCAGACCTACCTGGAGCTGCTCCAGCGGCGATTGAATGACGCGGCGGTCGATGGCCGGCGCTACGAGGCGCTCAACTTCGCCACTCCCGGCTTCAACACCGCCCAGGAGGTCGCGACCCTGGAGCACCGCGCGCTGGCCTTCGATCCCGATCTGGTGCTGGTGCACTACATCGGCGACGACGCCGGTCAGCCGCGCTTTCTGGCCACCGGAGAGCCGCGAGCGGGCTTCCGGCTCCACCTGTTCGACCTGATCGTCGGGCCGATCGGGGACGACCGCCAGAGTGCCGACGCCGCGGGCGGCCTGGTGGGAATCGACGCCGCCTCGCCGGAGCTGATCGCGCGCTTCTCGGAAGGCGATCTGATGACCGGCGCGGAGGGCGTGCGCAGTTCTATCGCTCGCCTCGGGCGGTTGGCGGCCGGACGCGACCTGCCGGTGATCTTCATGATGCTCGGCGACGGCGCCGCCGAACGCGCCACGGTCCGCGACACCGCGGTCGAGGCCGGCTTCCTCTACCTGAACGCGCTGCCCGGGTTTCGCGAGCATCTAGTCGCCGTCGGCGCCGAGCTGACGCGCGAGAGCTGGCGTGGAGCGTTTTTCCTCGACGGCGACCACCCGAGCGCCGTCGCTCACCAGGTGTACGCCGAGCTTCTGTTCGAGCGCGTGACCGGCCTCGGGTACTAGCCGCAGGCTAGCCCGAGCTTGCCGGCGACGCCGGTCAGGGTTTCCAGAAGGAGCGCGTGAAGAGCGCCGCGATGGCGTACATCTCGAGCCGGCCGAGCAGCATCAGCAGCACCATCAGCGCCTTGTCCCAGGCGTCGAAGATCGAGAAGTTCATGGTCGGTCCGACGGCGTTGAGCCCCGGTCCGATGTTGCCGAGCGTAGCCGCCGAGGCGGTCGCCGCGGTGACCAGATCGGGCCCGGAGATCGTCAGCAGCGCCGAGCCGAACGCCCAGGTGCTGAGGTAGAGGATGAAGAACCCGGACACGCTGCGTACCACCGAGTTTGGCACCCGGCTGTCGCCGACGAAGATCGAAAGCACCGTGTTGGGGCTGAAGATCAGCCGCACCTCGCGCAGCGCCGACTTTATGCCGATCACCATACGCATGATCTTCATCGACCCCGACGTCGATCCCGCACAGCCGCCGATGAACATCAGCGCCACGAGCAGCATGCGGCTGAGCACGGGCCACTGGTCGAAGTCCGCGGTCGCGAAGCCGGTGGTGGTGAGCAACGAGGTGACCTGGAACAGGCTGTCGAGCCCGGCTTCGGCCGCCGAGTCGTAGCTGCGGTGTCGGAGCAGGTCCCAGCCGATCAGGAGTGACGCGCCGGCCAGGATGGCGATGTAGATCCGAAACTCGGTATCGCGAAACAGATTCCAGCCCGCGCGCTGCTTCAGCCGGTAGTAGAGCGAGAAGTTGGTGCCCGCGCAGATCATGAAGAAGATGATGATGATGTCGACCCAGGGCGAATTGAAGGCGGCGACCGAGGTGTTGCGGGGCGAGAAGCCGCCGGTGGACATGGTCGAGAACGTGTGGGTCAGGGCGTCGTAGAGGTTCATGCCCACCAGCATCAGGAGCACCGTCTGGACCGCCGTGAAGCCGAGATAGATCTTCCACAGGGTCGCCGCGGTCTGGCGGATTCGGGGCTGGAGCGCTTCGGCCGACGGTCCCGGCACCTCGAGCTTGTAGAGGAAGCGCGCGCCCGGGCCGAGCTCGGGCAGCAGGGCGACGAACAGGACGATGATGCCCATGCCCCCCAACCACTGGGTGAAGCTGCGCCAGAACAGAATCGCTCGGCTCGATCCCTCGATGTCGACGATCACCGAGGCGCCGGTGGTGGTGAAGCCCGACGCCGACTCGAACAGCGCATCGATGGGATGGACCAGGGTCTCGGTCAGGATGTACGGCACGGCGCCGAATGCCGACGCCAGGACCCAGCCACCGACAACGATCAGAATGCCCTCGCGGCGGTAGATCTCGCCGGCGTTGCGCCCCAGAAACACGAGCAGGAAGCCGCTCGCGCCGGTGATCAGCGCCGAGACGGTGAAGGCGGTGGCATCGCCGAAGTCACCGTAGAAGAGGGCGCAGACCGCCGGCACCAGCTCGGTTGCTGCCAGCAGTACGATGAGCCGGCCGAGGAAACGTAGAGCGGGTCGGACGTTCAAGGCTCAGGAACGCTCACGGCCCGGGAAGAGTAGCTTCACGGTGGCGATCTCCTCTTCGCGGACAAACAGGATGACGAGGTCACCGACTTCGAGACGATCACTGCCGCTGGGCACGAACACTCGATCTCCTCGCACCACCGCGCCGACGATCAAGCCGCGCGGCGGCTTCATCTCCGCGAGCGTCACGCCGGCGGCCGGGCTGGCCTCGGCCAGTCGTCGCTCGACCACCATCGCGCCGCGTTGGAGGGAGACGATATTCGAGCTGTAGTCGCTCTCGATGTACTCGCGGATCCGCTGATAAGCGAGTTGGCGCGGCGAGAAGACCTTCTGAAGCTGAAGCCGCCGCCAGAGATGTGAGGTCTCCGCCCGCTGGACCAGCGCCAGCACCTGGGGCACCTCGAGCTCCTGTGCCATCAAGCTGGCCATCAGGTTGGTCTCGTCGTGGGCGGACAGGGCCGCGAACGTTCGCGCGCGATCGATCCGTTCGGCCTTGAGCAGCGCCAGCTCCGAAGGGTCGCCGTGGATCACCTGGAAGCGCGGAAACTCCTGTGAGAGCTGCTTGGCGACCGACCGGTCCTTCTCGATCAGCTTGACCTCGACATGAAACGGCTGGAGTGACCGGGCGACCGTGCGCGCGGTCGAGCCGCCGCCCGCGATCACTACCGTGCCCAGCTCGACCTGGCTGCTGGCGAGGAGGCGCTCGGCTTTGCCGATGACCTCGGTGGTGCCGAGCAGCAGAACCTGGTCTCCGGCTTGGGCCTTGTCGTCGCCGGACGGGATGACCATCGTGTCGCCGTGGAAGATGCCCACCACCAGGCTGTCAGCGGGGAGCGGGATGTCGCGCAGAGGCTGCCGGATGAGCGGCGAAGCCGCACCCACGTCGATCTTGCGCAGCTGAACCTTGCCCTCTGCGAGGTACTCGACGGCGACGGTCTTGTGCCCGCGGATCTCGTTCAGGATCTCGGTGGTGGTGAGCAACGCCGTCGACAGCAGCAGGTCGACGCCGAACAGATCCTCGAACAGCTTGCGCTCTTGGATGACCTCCTGAGCCTCGCTCGCCCGCACCACCGTGCGCTTGGCGCCGAAGTGCTTGGCGACGATCGCCGCCGTCAGATTGGCCTCCTCCGATGACGAGACCGCCATGAACAGCTCGCAGTCGCCGACCTTGGCCTGCTCGAGCGTCTTGGGACGCGAGCCGTTGCCGCGCACCACGGTGACCTCGAGCTCCTCCTCGATGCGCTCGACGATCGCCGGGTCGAGCTCGATGACGGTGACGTCGTGGCCTTCCCGGGAGAGTGAGCGAGCAAGGTGAAAACCGACCTCGCCCGCGCCCATCACGACGTATTTCTTGGTCTTCATTCAGTGACTGTGGCCGCGAAGGGCGCAGCGGTTCGAAACCCTCGCGGGAGTCTACCGCTCCGGATGGTGCAAGTCGAAATCAGAAAACCCGCGGGAGTTGCTAGTATCGAGTGGCTAAACAGTCTCAGGGAGGCAACAGTCGATGAAGAGCAGCAGGATACTTGGTGTGTTCGCACTCATGACGTTGGCGCTTGCGCCACTGGCACTTGCGCAGGGCAACGGCAGCATCGCGGGCACCATCAGCCGCGACTCGGGCGGTGGGGTTGGAGGCGTCGCGGTGGTCGTCAACGAGATCGGTGAGGCGACGCTGACCGACTCGAACGGCAGGTTCTCGTTCGTGGGAGTCCCGGCTGGGACCTACTCCATGAGCTTCACTCTCGGCGCCAACGTGGCGAACGAGGAGGGCGTGGAGGTCAGTGCCGGCAGCTCGACCCAGGTCGCCAAGTCGGTCGATTGGAACATCAGTTTCGGAGACACCATCACAGTGGTCTCCGCCTCGCGTAGGGTGGAGAGAATCGTCGACGCGCCGGCGGCGGTCACCGTGGTCACCGAGGCCGAGATCGAGAA
>JAJCXP010000059.1 GCA_029263375.1 Acidobacteriota bacterium
ACCCGGGTCGGCTGCGTCCCGAATGCCGGCCTGCCAGACGAGGACGGGCTCTACCACCAGGGGCCCGACCATTTTGTCGATGTCATCGGCCGGTTTTTGGACAACGGCTGGCTGAGCGTCGTAGGCGGCTGCTGCGGCACCCGGCCGGGCCACGTGACGGCGCTCGCCGAGTTGGTGAAGGGTCGCCCGCCACAGGTCGTCTCGCGTCATCAGCGCAGTCTGATCTCGGGCATCGAGGCGGTCGAGCTGACCGCCGACAACCGGCCGCTGCTGGTCGGCGAGCGCACCAACGTGCTCGGCAGCCGGCGGTTTCGCAAGCTGGTCGCCGAGCGCGAGTGGGAGAAGGCGGCCGAGGTCGGGCGCGCCCAGGTCAAGAGCGGCGGCCAGATCCTGGATGTCTGTATGCAGGATCCCGATCGCGACGAGATCTCCGACATCGAGGGCTTCCTCGACCAACTGGTGCGCATGGTCAAGGCGCCGTTGATGATCGACTCGACGGATCACACGGTCATGGAGCGGGCGCTGACCTACTGTCAGGGAAAGTCGGTGCTCAACTCGATCAACCTCGAGGACGGGCGAGAACGCTTCGACCGGGTGGCGCCGTTGGCGCGCCGTTTCGGCGCCGCGGTGGTGGTCGGAACAATCGACGAGCTGGGGATGGCGGTCACTGTCGAGCGCAAGCTGGAGGTCGCGCGCCGCAGCTACGAGCTGCTGGTCGAGGAGTACGGATTGCCGCCCGAGGACATCTGGTGGGATCCTCTGGTCTTCCCGTGCGGTACCGGCGACGAGAACTACATCGGCTCGGCGGCGCAGACGATCGAAGGCGTGCGCGCGATCAAGGCCGAGTTCCCGCTGACGCGGACCATCCTCGGCGTCTCGAACGTCAGCTTCGGCCTGCCCAAGACCGGGCGCGAGGTGCTGAACTCGGTCTTCCTCTACCACGCGACCCAGGCCGGTCTCGATGCGGCGATCGTCAACACCCAGCGCCTGGCGCGCTACGCGGAGATCCCGGCCGAGGAGCGCAAGCTGGCCGAGACCCTGATCTACCTCGACGCCGAGGACGTCGCCGGATCCCAGCGGGCGATCGAGACCTTCACCGAGCACTTCCGGGGGCGCAAGTCGGCGATCGCCGGGCCGCCGCGCGAGGACCTGCCGCTCGAGGAGCGGATCGCCCGCGCCGTCGTCGAGGGCACCAAGGAGGGGCTCGAGGCCGACCTCGACACGGCGCTCGCCGATCCGCGTTGGCCCGATCCGCTGGACATCATCAACGGGCCGCTGATGACCGGCATGGCCGAGGTCGGGCGCCTGTTCAACGCCAACGAGCTGATCGTCGCCGAGGTGCTGCAGTCGGCCGAGGTGATGAAGGCCGCGGTCAATCAGCTCGAACAGCACATGGACCGCGCCGACGGCTCGAGCCGCGGCAAGATCCTGCTCGCCACCGTCAAGGGCGACGTCCACGACATCGGCAAGAACCTGGTCGAGATCGTGCTCGCCAACAACGGCTTCGAGGTGATCAATCTCGGCATCCGCGTGCCCAGTGAGCAGCTCATCCAGGCGGTCCGCGAGCATCGGCCCGACGTCCTCGGCCTCTCGGGGCTGTTGGTCAAGAGCGCGCAGCAGATGGTGTTGAGCGCCGGTGATCTCAAGGACGTGGGGATAGGTGTGCCGATCCTGGTGGGCGGGGCCGCGCTCAGCCGCCGCTTCACGCATCGGAAGATCGCGCAGGCGTACGGCTCGTTGTGCACCTACGCCAAAGACGCGATGCACGGGCTGGAGCTGATGGAGCGGTTGACCGACCCGGCCAGGCGGCCCGAGCTCGAGGCCGAGATCGAGCGTCAAAGCGAGGAGGACGCGGTGGTCGCGGACGCGCAGCCCCGCGAGCTGCGCGTCGCCGGGACCCGCCGCAGCTCGCGCATCCGAGCCGACGTGTCGGCGCCGCCGCCGCCGGACCTCGAGCGCCACACCGAGATCCTGGATCTCGACGAGGTCTGGGCCGAGATCAATCCGCAGATGCTCTACGGCAAACACCTCGGGCTCAGGGGCTCGGTCGTCCGGCTCGCCGACCAGGGTGATCCGAAGCTCGCCAAGCTGGTGGCGGTCGTCGACGAGCTGAAGGAGATCGCTCGCGACGGCGCCATGGTCGCGAAGGGTGTCTGGAGATTCTTCCCGGCGCGGGCCGAGGCGAACTCGATTCACCTCGGCAACGGCAGCCGCCCGGCGGGCTGGGAGTTCCCACGTCAGCCCGAGCCGGACGGCCTCTGCCTGGCCGACTATGTCGGCGCCGACGACCACGTCGCGCTGTTCGTCACCACCGCTGGCGAGGGTGTGCGGGAGCGCGTCGAGGCGTGGAAGACGGCCGGGGAGTACCTCAAGAGCCACGCCTTCGCCGCCCTGGCGCTCGAGACCGCCGAGGCCGCGGCAGAGCTGCTCCACAAGCGCCTGCGTGAGCTCTGGAACATTCCCGACCCGCCCGAGACCACCCTCAAGGATCGCCTGGCGGCGCGCTACCGCGGCAAGCGCTACAGCTTCGGCTACCCGGCCTGCCCGGACCTCGAAGGCCAGCGGCTCCTGTTCGACCTCCTCGCCCCGACCGACGTCGGCGTCGAGCTCACCGAAGGCGACATGATGAGTCCGGAAGCGAGCGTTTCGGCGCTGGTCTTCCACCACCCGGACGCCCGCTACTTCGGGGTCTGATTCCCGTCGGAAAGATGGAGACAG
>JAJCXP010000060.1 GCA_029263375.1 Acidobacteriota bacterium
CGTTGTGCCGCTCGACCTGCGCCGGCGGATCCTGCCGATCCTGCTCGAGCACACAGAGGGCGCGGTGCGGCGCTCCGGTCGCACCTGGGTCGACTTCGACGCCCACAACGACCCCTGGCGGTACGCCCCGGATCGCCACGCGGGTCGCCTCGTGGCCGACGCCGATGCCGGCCGGCCCGCGGCGACAGGAGCGCGCAGCCCTCTCCTCGGCGAGCTCACCTGGGTGACCGCCAAGGAGGTCTTGAGTCGGGTCGACACGGCGCTGCTGCCGGTCGGGGCGATCGAACAGCACGGCCCTCACCTGCCGCTCGACACCGACGCCTGGGACGCCGAGTTCATCTGTCGCCGGGTGGCCGAATCGTGCACCGATCCGCAACCGCTGGTCCTGCCGCTTGTGCCCTACGGCGTCTCCTACCACCACGACTCGTTCCCGGGGACAATCAGCGTCGGCCCCGATGCGCTGGCGAGCTTCATCTACGACATCGGCATCTCGGTGGCGCGCAACGGCATCAAGAAGCTGATCATCATCAACGGCCACGGCGGCAACGCTCCGACCCTCCAGCTCGCCGCTCAGAAGATCAACCGAGACGCGCACATCTTTACCTGCGTCGACACCGGTGAGACCAGCGACGCCGACATCGCCCTACTGACCGAGAGCGCCAACGACGTGCACGCCGGCGAAGTCGAGACCAGTACGTCGCTCGCGACGCGGCCCGAGCTCGTCGACATGTCGAAGGCGGTGGCCGCGGTGCCGCAGTTCTCCAATCAGTACCTCGACTTCGCATCCCAGCGCGCCGTCGAGTGGTACGAGCACACCGCCAAGATCTCCCCGTCCGGCGTGCTCGGCGACCCAACCAAGGCAACCGTCGAGAAGGGCGAAGCGATCTGGAAGTTGATGATCGATCATCTGGTGCAGTTCATCGAGACCCTCAAGGAGCTGACCCTCGAAGAGATCTACGAGCGAAGGCACTAGGGGGCAGTGTCGATGAAGATCACGGGACTGAGCGTGACGCCCGTGCGCATGACGCTGCGCGAGCCGTACGCGATCGCCTACGAGGACGTCTCGGAGACCGTCAACCTCTTCCTGCGCATCGATACCGAGCGCTTCTCCGGAATCGGCTGCGCGGCCCCCGATCTGATGGTCGGTGGAGAGACGCCCGAGAGCGTCGAGCGCTTTCTGGTGGACGTCGTCGAGCCGCGGCTGCTGGGCGAGCCGCCGTTTCGACGGGCGCTCTACCTCGAGGATCTGCGGCTCGCCGGAGAGCGCAACAGAGCGGCGCTCGCCGCCGTCGACATCGCGCTGCTCGACCTGCTCGGCAAGGCGTGCGACCGACCGCTGTGGCAGCTGCTCGGTGGCTATCGCGACCGGATCAAGACCAGCGTCACGATCGGCATCCTGCCGGAGCTCGAGACCCTCGAGGCGGCGCGCGCGCTGACCGCCCAGGGATTCCAGTGCCTCAAGCTCAAGGGGGGCACGAGCGTCGAGTCCGACATCGTCCGGGTGTTGCGAGTGCGCGAGGAGGTCGGCGCCGAGGTGGAACTCCGATTCGACGCCAACCAGGGCTACTCGGTCGACGAGAGCGTCCGTTTCGTCGACGAGACGACCGCCGCGGACCTCGAGCTGCTCGAGCAACCGACCGCCGCCGCGGAGCTCGACCTCCTCGGTAGCGTAAGGTCGCAGATCGACATCCCCTTGATGGCGGACGAGAGTCTGTTGACGCTGCGCGACGCCTTTCGGCTCGCGGATCGGCAGCTGGTCGACATGGTGAACATCAAGATCATGAAGGTGGGAGGGATCGCCGAGGCGGTGCAGATCGACTCGGTCGCTCGGGCTGGCCGGATGGAGACGATGGTCGGCTGCATGGACGAGTCGGAGGTCGGAATCGCCGCCGGCCTTGCGTTCGCCCTGGCGCGACCCAACGTCTCGTATGCCGACCTCGACGGGCACCTCGATCTGATCGGCGACCCGGCGCGCGGCTCGATCGACCTGCGCGACGGCGTGCTCTACCCTTCCGACGCGCCGGGGCTGGGCGTCACGATGCGCGACTGACTCCCGGAGGCACTCTCCCTTCATGGCCAAATCCGATCAGAACCGACCGTCCGCGGCCAGCGGCTCGAAGCGCTTCGGCGCCTTCGGCGGTGTCTTCACGCCCAGCATCCTCACGATCCTGGGCGTCATCATGTACCTGCGTTTCGGCTGGGTGGTCGGCAACGCGGGACTGGGCGGCGCCCTGCTGATCGTGCTCCTCGCGCACGTGATTTCGATCGTCACCGGCCTGTCAGTCTCGAGCATCGCCACCAACAGGACGGTCGGGCCGGGTGGCGCCTACTTCATGATCAGCCGCTCGCTCGGGGGTCCCACGGGCGCCGCGGTCGGCATTCCCCTCTTCTTCGCTCAGGCGTTGAGCGTCGCGTTCTACGTCGTCGGTTTCGTCGAGAGCCTGTCGATGCTGGCGATCGACCTCGACCCGCGCATCATCGGCTCGGTGGTCTGTCTGCTGCTGGCGCTGCTGTCGCTCAAGGGCGCCGACTGGGCGATCAAAGTCCAATACGTCGTGATGGCGGCGATCGTCCTGTCGCTGCTGTCGTTCTTTCTCGGCCGTGGCTCGGCGCCGCCAGCCCAGATCGCCTGGACCAACCCCGACGGGCTGCCCTTCAGCGTGATCTTCGCGGTGTACTTCCCGGCGGTCACCGGCATCATGGCCGGCGTCAGCATGTCGGGCGACCTCAAGGACCCCCGGCGCGACCTGCCGGTGGGAACCATGGCCGCCATCGGCGTCGGACTGCTCATCTACGCGGCTCTGCCGATCTGGTTAGCGCTCAACGCGGATCAGGCCATGCTGGTCGGCAACCTGAACGTCATGTGGGAGATCTCGCGGGTACCAGCCCTGATCTTCGCCGGCGTCTGGGCCGCCACCCTGTCGAGCGCCATCGGCAGCCTATTGGCGGCTCCGCGCACCCTCCAGGCCCTCTCTCTCGATCGCTTCATGCCACGGATCTTCGCGCGCACCTCGGGTGCGGGCAACGAGCCACGGATCGGCCTCGTCTTCAGCTTCTTGCTCGCCGAGGTGGCCATTCTGCTGGGCGGCCTCGACGTCATCGCCCAGGTGCTGACGATGTTCTTCCTTGCCACCTACGGCGTGACCAACCTCGCCTGCGGGCTCGAGAAATGGGCCGCCAGCCCGAGCTTCCGGCCGACCTTCTCGGTACCGTTCTGGGTCAGCATCCTCGGCGCGGCCGGTTGCTTCTACGTGATGAGCATCATCGACCTACCGGCGATGATCGTCGCACTCCTGGCGTGCGCGGTGATCTACTTTCTGGCCCAGCGCCGGTCGCTCGGCAACGCATTCGGGGACGCTCGCCACGGCATCTGGGCTGGACTGGTGCGCACCTCGCTGCAGCACTACCGGCGGGCCAAGTTCCATCCGGTCAACTGGCGCCCGAATTTGATCATCTTCGGCGGCAGCCTGGCCCGGCGCAGCTACCTGGCGGAGCTGGGTAGCGCTCTGGTCCAGGACCGCGGCATCGTCTCCTTCTCACAGCTGATCGAAGGAACGGTAGCGGACTGCGCCGATCAGCGCGAGGACTCGCTGGCGTTGCTCGAGACCCAGGTCCGGCAGGAATTTCCGAACCTGTTCTGCCGTGTCGACCTGGTCGAGGACATCCACCGCGGCATGGTCCAGGTCGCGCAATCGTACGGCGTCGGCAACTTCGAGGCGAACACGGTGATGTTCGGTTGGACGGACAAGGCGGAGCGCCAGGAGGCGCTCCTGGAAGCCCTACGGGACCTCCTGCTGCTCGACCGGTCCGCGCTGGTCGTTCGCTACGACCTCGATCGCGGTTTCGGTCTCGGGCGCCGGATCGATATCTGGTGGGGCGGCTTGCAGAGTAACGGCGGACTGATGCTGCTGCTGGCCTATCTCCTGCACTCGCACGACCGCTGGCGCGACTCCGAGGTTCGGATTCTCACGGTCGTGAGCTCCAACCGCCAGCGCGCCAAGGCGATCCGGGAACTCGAGCGGATCACGTTGCAGACACGTCTGTCGGCGAAGATCCAGGTGATTCGCAGCAAAGGCGCGAGCATCGATAGTTTGATGGAGACGGAGAGTGGTGAGAGCGATCTGGTCTTCATCGGACTGCGCCAACCTCGGGAGGACGAGTCGGCCGAGCAGTTCTTCGGCCGCTACCAGGAGCTGCTGCAGGTACTGCCGACCACCATCCTGGTGGCGAGCTCGCCCAGTTTCGAGGGTGCGCCGGTGCTGTTCGACGAGCTCGACTTCGCCGACGACGCACCCGAGGAAGGCGACGACGATGGCGAGAGCGCGGGACCCTCGGGCCAGCTTCCACCCTGATCCAACCCGCCGGACGAGACCAACCGGCGGACGGAGCTAGCGGCCGGAGCGCTTGATGACCACGAAGCTGATGTCGTCCTCGCGGTCGTCGCGCCGCACCACGTCCGCCCGTATCTTCTCGACGATCTCGTACGCGTGCAGATCCCTCACCTCGCCGACCAGGCCTTCGAGACGATCGGAGATGTACTTGCCTGACGACATTTCCGCCAACCCGTCGGTATAGAGCAGCACCAGGTCGCCGGGCGCCAGCAGGTCGATCTTGTTCACCCGGTAGCGCGGCTTGAAGCCCAAGGCTCCGGGAGCCGACCGCTCGGCAAACTCCTCCCCCGTCGGGAACATGCCAACCGGCGGGAAAGTGACCACGCGCCCCCGCGGCACCCGCGCGAAGGACCGATACTCGCGCGAGTAGACCAACGGATGGGGGTGCCCGGCACAGATGAATCGGAATTTCCCCTCGTCGGAGATCTCGCCGTAGATCATGGTGAAGTACTTGTGGATCGCCGTTGTCTCATAGAACCGCTGGTTGAGATGCTCGAAGAGCTGCGTGGTGATTCGACCGAAGCGGTCGAGCTCGTAGTAGGTGCCGAGCAGGAATGCCTGGTGCAGCATCGCCGCCACCAGAGCGTCCGTCGTGCGATGGCCGGAGATGTCCGCGAGCAGAATCCCGGCGCGCCGCTCGCACTTGCGTAGCTCCGCGGCCACCCTGCTGCGTCCGTGCTTCTCGGCTTCCTGGATCCGGCGCGGCAGGTTGAACCGACGCTGGAAGTCCACGTAGACGATGTGATCGCCGCCGACCACGTCCCGGTACGGCAGTGAGACGCCCGCCATCTCGACGCCCTGCAGAATCGGCAGGCGCGCCGCGGGCGTCAGCAGAGAGCTCGCGATCTCGCGGAAGTTCTGGACTTCCAGACGGTCTTCCTGCTCCTCGGCGGGGAGATTCGTTGTCGGTGTGTCGCTCACGCTCGTGCCCTCGCGGCGAGCTGGCCGGCCAGGACAGCCCACAGCCCGCAGCGCGAGCTTATCGTCATCCGCGGCGCTCCCCTTCGCTGCCAGCGCGGGTTCCTTGCGCGTCGCTATAGACTGGGTGTTCCACCTCGGCACCTGGAACTTGGACGTTTTGAGCAATCTACTCGATCCGGCGGTACTCTGTTTTCTGCTCGGCTTGACCGCCGGCCTGACTCGTGCCGACCTGGCTCTGCCGCGGGCGCTCTACGAAACTCTGAGCGTCTACCTGCTGCTCGCGATCGGACTCAAGGGCGGTGTCGAGCTCGCTCGCGCCGCTCCACAGACCATCCTCTTGCCGCTCACCGGCACCCTCGTGCTGGCGTTGGCAATCCCGTTGGTGGCATTCTTCATCCTGCGCAAGATCGGGCGGTTCGGAAAGCCAGATTCAGCAGCGATCGCGGCCCACTACGGCTCGGTCAGCGCTGTCACCTTCGCCATCGTCCTCGAGTATCTGCGCCAGTCCGGACGCTACTTCGAGGACTACACCGCAGTGCTGCTCGTCGTGCTCGAGATCCCGGCGATCGGAGTCGGCATACTCCTGGCGCGAGCCGGCGGCTCGGGAAAGTCAATCGATTGGAAGCACATTTCACGCGAGCTGTTTCTCGGTAAGAGCGTCTTCCTCCTGCTCGGGGGTCTGGTGATCGGAGCGATCGCACGGCCCGAGGCCATGGAGACGATCTCGCCCCTCTTCTTCGGCCTGTTCAAGGGCGGGCTGGCTCTCTTCCTGCTCGAGATGGGCCTGCTGGCGTCGCGCCGTCTGGCTGAGGTCAAGAAGGTCGGTCTGTTCCTGGTCGCGTTCGGTCTGATCATGCCGATGATCTCGGCGACGATGGGGATCGCCGTGGCGCTACTCGTCGGCCTGTCTCCCGGCGGCACGACGGTACTCGCCACCCTGGCGGCCAGCGCGTCCTACATCGCGGCGCCGGCGGCGATGCGAATCGCCGTGCCCGAAGCGAATCCCGCCCTGTACCTGACCGCGGCGCTGGGCATCACATTCCCGTTCAACGTCACGTTGGGGATCCCGCTCTACGACTGGGCGAGCCGATTCGCGCACCAACTCGGAGGCTGACCGCGATGACCACACGCAAGAAACTCCTGACCCTGATCGTCGAGGCGGCGATCGAGCGGCAGATCGCCGAGGAGCTCGGGCGCGCCGGCGTCACCGGCTTCACCGTGGTCGAGGCTCGCGGCGCCGGCCACCGCGGGCAGCGCCGGGGCGACTGGGACCAGAACCGCAACCTGCGCATCGAGACGATCTGCGACGAGGCCGTCGCCACCGAGCTCGCCGAGCGACTCCTCGACCGGTGGGGTGAGAACTACGCGGTGGTGCTCTGGCTCCAGGACGTCGAGGTCCTGAGGAGCTCGAAGTTCGGCTCGTCCGGTTAGCCCTACTCCACCGGCGCGAGTGCCGCCCGGACCCGATCGACCATTCCCTGGAAATACGGAATGTCGAAATGCTTCGCTTCCTTGGCCATGGTGAGCGCCTTCTCCATCTGAACCAGCGCACCCTCCAGGTCGCCGGTGCGCTCGAGCGCCTCGCCGAGGCAGGAGTAGGGGTAGGCGAGGTCGGGCCACAGCTCGATCGCGCGGTGGAAGAGCTGCATCGCGCGCGGCCGTCGAGCCTCGTCGTAGAGTCCCCAGTAGGCGGCGTCCGTCATCTGCATCATGCCCATCTGGAGGGGTTCCCCGTAGCGCTGTGAGGCTCGAGCGTAATGGGCGGTAATCTGCTCGTCGGTCATCGCGTAGATGCGTTTCGACGACAGCCGCCAGTCGCGAAACACCCAACGGGTCCCCGCCAGGCCGCCGGTGACCCGGATGGTTCCATGGTCGTCGTCGTCCTCGAACAGCCCGGCCGTCCACTCCAACCCCAGCGGTGACTTCGCCTCCAGCAGGCGGACCATCCGATCGAAGTACGGTCGCTCCATCTGTTCATCTGCCAGAGCCAGATAGAGCATGACGTCGTTCCGCTCCCGGGAGTCCAGGAAGCGCTCGAACTGATCGATGAGCTCGCCGTCCGCCCACTCGAGCGACGGACTGAGCGCGAGGTACGCGTCGAAGAGATCCGGGGAGCTCTTCAGGAAGTTGAGCGCGGTCAGGCCGCCAAGCGAGTGTCCCTGGAAGACCCTGAAGCCATTGGTACGCCACCGCTCGTCGACGAACGGCAGCAGCTCTTCGGCCACGAAACGGAGAAACCCGGCGCCGCCGCCAGTACCCGGGATCCCCATCCCGGCCATCGGCGTCAGGTCCCGCCAGCGGTCGGTGTTGACGATGCCGACGGCGATCATCCGCGGAATCGCTCGGGCCTCCGACAGACTGTGGATGACGCCCGTGGTGGCCTTGAAGTTCGGCCGCGCATCGGTGAACACGAACAGCGGGTAACGGGCGTCCGATTCCTGGTAGCCGTTGGGCAGGTAGACCAGGATCTCTCGGTCCTCGCCGAGGATCTGGGAGCGAATCCCGACCCGCTCGCCGAGGACCAGCGCCGGGTGCGGTTCCTCGGCACGGCTCCCGGCTGGAATCGTCGCCAGGACCACGAGCCCGAGGTAGAGGACAAGAGTGAAACGTCGCATCCACGGATCTCCTTGCCGTTGATACGCCTTGAGAGCTGGATGGTTTGCCGACTCGACCCGGTTCGACGAGGAGAGCTCGGGCGACCGATACCTACGAATCAGGAGGCGGCCCAACCGACGCGTTGGCGATGATCCTCGCTCCCCGGCCGCGCGTCAGGTAGCTGTACGCCCACTGGAAGAGCACGAGAGCCCGGTTGGAGAAACCGACCAGGTAGAGAATGTGGATGAACAACCAGAGCAGCCAGGCGAAGTAGCCCGAGAACCTTACGAACCCCAGGTCAGCGACCGCGGCGGCACGGCCGATCACCGCCAGGCTTCCTTTGTCTACGTAGTGGAAGTCGCCGGTCGGCTTGCCGGCCAGGCGGCGCCTGACGAATCGAGCGGCGTACCGGCCCTGTTGCATCGCTACCGGTGCGATGCCGGGAAGAGGCTTGCCGGCGAGGTCTTCGAGGTAGACCATGTCGCCGAGAACCAGGACCTCCGGGTGCCCGGGCACCGTGAGATCGCTCGCCGCGCGGATTCTGCCGGCTCGATCCGGCTCGAGGCCTGCGGCCTCGGCCAGCATCCGGGCCAGCGGCGAGGCCTGCACCCCGGCAGCCCAGAGCACGGTCCCGCACGGCACGCGGGAGAGCTCGTCGCCGCTTCGGAGGGTGACCTCGCCGTCGTCGACCCGCTCCACGAGCGTCTCCAGCATCACCTCGACGCCCAGCCGCTCGAGGGAGCGCTTTGCCTTGCTCGAGAGCTCCGGTAGATAGGGCGGCAGGACCCGATCGGCGCCCTCGATCAGCAGGACTCGGGCCTCCGCAGGAGAGAAACGGCGGAACTCGCGCCGGAGAGTATGGCGCGCCAGCTCGCCGATCGCCCCCGCCAACTCGACGCCGGTCGGCCCGGCGCCGACCAGGACGAAGGTCAGGAGCCGGCGCCGCTCGTCGGCATCGTCGATCAGCTCGGCGCGCTCGAACGCGCTCAGGATGCGACTGCGGATCTCGGTCGCGTCCTCGACATCCTTGAGGCCCGGAGCGAGCCGCTCCCACGGTTTGCCGAAGTAGTGGTGGCGCGCGCCCGCCGCGACGATGAGTGTGTCGTACGGCAGCTCGCCGTGATCGGTGACCACCCGGCGGCCGGAGAGACCGAAACCGGAGACCTCACTAAGTAGAACGGTCGTGTTCGCCTGTTTCTTGAGCACCTCGCGCAGCGGAGCGCACAGATCCGCCGGCGACAGGCCACCGGTGGCGACCTGGTAGAGCAGGGGCTGAAAGAGATGGAAGTTCCGGCGGTCGACGAGTGTCACATCGACCGGCGCCCCGCCCAGCCCCCGAGCGGCGTTGAGGCCGGCGAAGCCACCTCCGACGATCACTACCCGATGTTGGCGACTGCCCTGCAAACGACCTCCTCCCTCTGGCGTAGGATACCCGGACCGCGGGACCGCCGTGGGCAGCCCCACACCAGAGCGAGCGAATGAGGGGACCATGATGGAGAGCGTCAATCCCGCCAACGGCGACCAGATCCGCGAATACAGGGAGATGACGGCCGACGAGGTCGCGACGATCCTCGACGACGTGGCCTCAACCGCCCGTGGCTGGAAAAACTCGAGCTTCGACGAGCGCTCGACCCTCATGCGCAGAGCCGCCCAGGGCCTCCGTGACGGTGCCGACGGCTACGCCCGACTGATGGCCGATGAGATGGGTAAGCCGCTCGCACAGGGTCGTAGCGAGCTCGAGAAGTGCGCCTGGGTCTGCGACCACTATGCGGATCACGCGGCCGACATCCTCGCGGACCAGGCGGTGGACGTCGACGGCGACGCACGCAGGGTGTTCGTGAGCTACCGGCCGCTGGGAGTGGTGCTGGCAGTGATGCCTTGGAACTTTCCCTTCTGGCAGGTGTTGCGGTTCGCGGCTCCGACCCTGATGGCCGGCAACGGCGGCGTCCTGAAGCACGCCAGCAACGTTTCCGGATGCGCGCTCGCGATCGAGAGCCTCTTTCGCGAGGCGGGCTTTCCCGAGAATCTGTTCCGGACCCTGCTCGTGAGCTCGAAGAAGGTCAAGAAGGTGATCGAGCACCCGACGGTCCGGGCCGTCACCCTGACCGGTTCGACCCCCGCCGGCCAGGCGGTCGCCTCACAGGCCGGAGCGGTGTTGAAGAAGACGGTGCTCGAGCTGGGCGGCAGCGATCCCTATCTCATCCTGGCCGACGCCGATCTCGAGGTGGCAGCCGAGGCCTGCGTCACCAGCCGCCTGGTCAACAGCGGCCAGAGCTGTATCGCCGCCAAGCGCTTTGTCGTCGTTGAAACGGTTCGCCAAGAGTTCGAGCGCCTCTTCGTCGAGAAGATGACCGCCAAGCGACTCGGCGATCCGCTCGAGGACGGCACCGACATCGGGCCCCAGGCCCGCACCGACCTGCGCGACGAGCTCCATCGGCAGGTGACGGCGAGCATCGAGGCCGGCGCGCGCTGCCTGCTCGGCGGCGAAGTCCCGAAGTCGCCCGGCGCTTTCTACCCTGCCACCGTGCTGACCGATGTCGCGCCCGGGATGCCGGCCTACGATCAGGAGCTGTTCGGCCCGGTGGCGGCAATCATCCCCGTCGCGAACGAGGAGGAGGCGATCCAGGTCGCGAACGATTCCCAGTTCGGCCTCGGCGCCGCGGTGTTCTCGACCGACGTCGCCCGCGCGGAGGGCCTGGCTCGCGACCGCCTCGAAGCCGGCAGCTGCTTCGTCAACGGCTTCGTGCGCTCCGATCCGAGGGTGCCGTTCGGCGGCATCAAGGACTCCGGTTACGGCCGTGAGCTCGGCGACTTCGGAATCCGCGAGTTCGTCAATATCAAGACGGTCTGGGTCGACTAGCCCGTCGTTCTCACGCCGTCGCGTGGCGAGTTGCGGCGGGGTGAGAACGACAGGCTAGGGTACGGGAGCGGCGAGGGCTCGCCGAACGCTACCTGTTAGGCTCGCTTCTCGAAACTCGATCGGAACGTGTGGGCGCGGGACACTCGACAAAAGGAGCGGGCATGTTGCGGAACATCCTGGGAGCCGTTGCTGGATACCTGGTCACGGTCATCGTCGTGCTGCTCGGCATCGGCGTCGCCTGGATGATCCTCGGCGGCGCGGGCGCCTTCGAGGGTGAGGGCCCCTACCCCTCGACGCCGTGGGTTGCCGGGAATCTCGTGTTCGGTCTGGCGGGGGCGTTCGTCGGCGGCTACGCGGCCTACAAGATCGGCCGAACGGCAACCGCGGTGAAGATCCTGGTCATTCTGATGCTGCTGCTCGGCGGGTACGCCGCGGTCACTGCGGAGAGCAGCTACGCCAAGCGCGAGCCGGTCGGCAAACCGGTCGCCGAAATGTCGTTCATGGAGGCGGGGCGGCACGCCAAGAATCCCGCCTGGTACAACTTCCTGATGCCTGCCATCGGGGCGATCGGAGCGTTCGCGGGCGGCCGCAAGGCTTCGTGATCGGCGTGCACCGGGGACCGCGTTGGACACCTTCGGCACCGACTCGAGGCAGCAGATGATCGGTCGCACTCTCGCCCACTACAAGATCCTCGACAAGCTCGGAGAAGGCGGCATGGGCGAGGTCTACCTGGCCGAGGACACCGAGCTGCGGCGACAGGTGGCGCTCAAGGTGCTGCGCTCCGATACCGCTCAGGACGCCGAGCACCTGGAGCGCTTCCGACGCGAGGCGCGAGCTGTCGCCGCTCTCAATCACCCGAACATCGTCACCATCCATTCGGTCGAGGCGGCGGCGCTGGATGACGAAGCCGAGGGCGAGCGCCTCCATTTCCTGACCATGGAGTTGGTCGACGGAGTCGGTCTCGACCATAAGATACCCAGCGACGGCCTAGCCAGCGACAAGATCTTCGAGCTCGCGATCCCACTCGCCGATGCCCTGAGCACCGCTCACAAGAGCGGCATCACCCATCGCGATCTCAAGCCGGCGAACGTCATGTTGACCGCAGACGGAAGGGTCAAGATCCTCGACTTCGGGCTCGCGAAGCTGGCCGCCGATGACTCGGTCGAGCAGGACACGACCGTCGCGGTCACCCAACCCGGCATGGTGATGGGGACGATTCCCTACATGTCGCCCGAGCAGGTGGCCGGCGAGTCGGTCGACCATCGGACCGACATCTTCGCACTCGGCGTGGTGCTCTACGAGATGGCCACCGGCCGCCGCCCGTTCGCCGCCGAGAACTCGAGCCATCTGATCTCGTCCATCCTGCGCGACGATCCGCCGGCGGTGACCGAGATCCGGCAGGAGCTGCCGTTTCACCTCGGACGGATCATCCGACGCTGCCTCGAGAAGAATCCCGACCGGCGCTACCAGTCGGCGCTCGACGTGCGCAACGAGCTCGAGGCGCTGCGCGACGAAGTCCACTCGGGCGCGGTCACCGCGGTGAGCGAAGTCCTGCCAGCGCCGGCGACGGCACCCCCGCGAAGTCGCTGGCAGATCGGTGCGGCTCTAGCGGGCGCGCTCCTCCTGGGAATTGCGGCCTGGGTCGGCTTGCGTGACCGGTCCGGCCCGCCAGCGGCCGCACCCGGAACCGACCAGCCCAGCTCAGTGGTGGTGCTGCCGTTCGAGAACCTGGGACCGCCGGAGGACGAGTACTTCGCGGCCGGCATTACCGAGGAGATCACCGGTCGGCTCGCCACCATGGGGCACGTGCGGGTGATCTCTCGCAACAGCGCGATCCGCTACGCGAACACTGACAAGACCCTCCGGCAGATCGGCGACGAGCTGTCCGTCGACCACGTACTCGAAGGGAGCATCCGCTGGGCCAAGGCTGAGGACGGCAGTCGGGTGCGGATCACGCCGAGATTGACCCGCGTGAGCGACGACTCCCAGATCTGGTCCGCCACCTACGACAAGGTGTTCGCGGACGTGTTCGAGGTCCAGTCCGATATCGCCGACCGGGTCACCGAGAGCCTCGGCGCAACCCTGCTCGACCGGCCGGGCGCAGACGGATCGGAGCTGCCCACCCAGAACCCCGACGCCTATCAGGCCTACCTGCGCGCGCTCGACAGACTACGCGGCTCCACGCTCACCGACTACCAGCTCGGCCTCGACATGCTCGACCGCGCGGTCGAGCTCGATCCCGCGTTCGCCCAGGCCTGGGGCCGGATCGCCTGGGTGTCGTCGCAGCGCTACTTCAACGGCGACTTTCGCGACGACTGGCTCGCCAAGGCCGAGCACGCCATCGACCGGGCCACCGCGCTCGCTCCCGAGGATCCGCTGGTGCGTCTGGCCGAAGGCTTCTATCACTACTACGGCCATCGGCGATTCGACCGCGCCCTCGAGATCTTCGAGCGGGTGGTCGAGGAGCAGCCGAACAACGCGGATGCCCTCTCCGCGGTCGGCTACATCTACCGCCGTCAGGGGAAGTTCGAGCAGGCGATCGATCAGCTCGAGGCGGCTTCGACTCTCGATCCCCAGAACGCCGATCTCTTGACCGCGATCGCGGAGACCTACGGCGCGTCCAGAGACTTCGCCGCCGGCCTCGAGGCCATCGACCGGGGCCTGGCGCTCGCCCCAGAGAATGCGCAGCTCTACATACGAAAGGCGACCCTCCAGACATTCTTGACCGGCGAGACCGCCGACGCGAGGGAGACCCTCAGCAGTGCGCCGGAGGCGGAATGGCTCCATCAGTCCTGGGTTCAACTCGACTGGCTGGACCGCGACTTCGAAGCGGCGCTCGCGCGGATCGAGGGGTACCAGCCCGCGAACGCCTTCGATGAGCTGAACATACCGATCACCATCGCGCTGACCTACCAGCTGATGGGCGAGGAGGCCCGGGCGCGGCCGATGTTCGAGGGGTCCCTGGTCCAGCTTCAGCGGATGTTGGAGGCCAGTCCGGACGAGCCGGGGCTGCTGCTGTCGACAGCGATGCTGCACGCGCTCCTCGGCCATCGCGAGCGGGCACTGAGCGCTGCCGACCGGGCGGTGGAGTTGACCGCCAACGACCGCTACGCCGGTCCGAGCGCGGTCGAGGGGAGAGCGATGGTCTACGCCACGCTGGGCGACACCGACGCCGCGATCGACATCGTCGAGGAGCTACTCGGTCTTAGCTACAGCGACCCACTGACGCGGCAGTTGCTGGCCAAGGTTCCCTTCTGGGACCCGCTGCGCTCGCACCCTCGCTTTGCAGGCCTGGTCGCCGGCGACTGACGCGCGCCTTCGATGACAGCTCGCCCGGCGTTAGAAGATCAGGCTAGCCAATCTCGTAGAGCCGGGTCAGGAGCAGTTGTAGCGGGAAGCGCTGCAGCTTGCCGGCGCCGGCGGAGGCTTCGTCGAACTGCTCCACCGCATCTGGTTTGATGCCCTCGCCCCAGATCAGGACCGGCAGCGGATCCGCGGCGTGCTGGCCGCTTTCGGACAGAGTGGCATGGTCCGAGCCGACACCGATCCTCAGCGGGCCCTGATGCCTCTCGATCAACTTGGCCAGCTCTCGATCCAACCGCTCGATAAAGTCGACCTTGAGCTCCGGTCGCTGGTCGTGGGCGGCGATGTCGGCGCCCTTGAGGTGCAGGATCACCAGGTCGAACTCGTGCAGCGCCTCACCCGCCTTCTCGAACTTGCTCGCCAGGTTGGTATCCAGGCTCGCCGTCATCTCGGGACCACGGATCCGCTTCGCGCCCAGCCAGCCGGCCAGCCCGAGCACGGTCGAATCGCCCGCCACGCAGGCGATCCGGAGCGGAAATCCGGCCTCCTCGAGCGGCACCAACCGGTGCAGCCGTCCGGCGCCCCGGGTGATCACCGCATTGGCCGGCGGCTGTCCCTTCTTGCGGCGTCGGAGGTTGACGTGGTGCTTCAACAACACGCGCCGAGCCTCGAGCTCGAACAGCGCCAGCGCGCGTGCGGTGTAGACAGCGGCCTCGTTGCCCGGGTCGAGCGGTCTCGGCGTGAGGGGTCTGCCGGAAGCCGCACCGTCGCCGGGATCGCTGCCCAGGATCGAGGACGAAAGATGCTCGCCCCGGAGCACGATCGCCAGCCGGTGTTCGATCGCGCCCTGGACCCTGACTTCAATCTCGTCCGCGAGCTCTCCGGGCAACGGCAATCGATCCAGCGCCGCCGCGAGCTCGGCGACGCCCTCGCGGATGCGGCCCGCGCGCCGGTCGATGACCAGCCCCTGGTCGTCGAGGGTGGCGAAGTTCCCGCGCAGGGCGACATCCCCGGGCCCGAGCTCGATGCCGGCGCCCAGGGCCTCGACCGGGCCGCGCTTCATCGCCACCGGCGATTGCCCGAAGAGCGCCAGGCTCCCAGCCGCCGTGTCCGGCACGACCCCGGGGGAGACCGGATCAGCGAGGCCGGTCTGCCCTTCCCGGGCGAGCCGGTCCAGCGTCGGCGTATTGGCGGCCTGTAGCGGCGTCCGGCCACCCAACGCCCGAACCGGCCGATCGGGGAGGCCGTCGATCACCAATAGCAGCGTCGGCACCGAGCCGCTGGGCGCCTGCTCCGAGCTCACATCCAGGTTGGGGAGCCGGCTACCCAGCATGCCGGTGACCAGACGAATCGTCTCCACCACCGGTGCCTCGCCATCGGAGGTGTCGAGAACCTGGACGTCGTAGGCCTCCGCTTGCTGAAGCTGGAAATCGTGGATCCGCCGGATCGCCCGGAAGCTCTCCAGATAGCGCTCCGCGTGCCGCCCGGTCGCTCCTGCCCGAGCCAGGAAACGGGCTCGATGAACCTCACGGTCGAGCGTCGCGAGCACCAGCGGCACCTGGTAGACCGCGCCCTCGAGATCTTGGAAGGGCACCAGCGGCGGGCAGAGATGCACGCCCTCGACGATCA
The DNA here is from genome assembly GCA_029263375.1 of Acidobacteriota bacterium. GTDB lineage: Bacteria > Acidobacteriota > Thermoanaerobaculia > Multivoradales > JAHEKO01 > JAHEKO01. The sequence goes on from JAJCXP010000060.1 coordinate 15,700, forward strand.
AGCTGGTGTTCTCGGCGATCGCGCGCTCGACGATCGCCCGCACCCCGACCACCACCCGCGCCGACTGCTCTTCGAACCCCTTGAGCAGGTGTTCGTCCGAGTTGTGTGACTCGAGCAGCGCCGGCACCTCGGCGCCGGGTCCGAACAGCGACGCCGGCTCGAAGCTCGAGGTGTGGAGCTCCGGCAGCACCTTCTCGGAGAACACGATCCTCATGACCTGCCGGATCGTGTCGGTCGCGCCGATCCGATAGATCCGGAGGAGGGGCGCGAGCTCGAGCGACAGCGTCGACTTGCCGGTGCCGCTCGCGCCGCCCACATAGATGATCACCGGACGCGGCAGACCCTTGATCCGCCGCACCAGCAGATACCGACGAGCGACCTCGGCGCCCTCGCTCTCCTCGAGCAGCTGGCTCACACGCCGCACCAGCTCCTCGCCACGAATCTCGCTCACACCGTCGTGGACGAGCCGCTCGGTGAGGTCGTGGACCAGGCGGTAGGCGTCGTCGAGCTCGAGTCCAGCCGCGTGAATGCTGCGCGCCAGTAGACCGCGCGAGAACGGCTGCAGCTCGCCGTGGTAGCGCACCGAGAGCGCGGGCGCCGGACGGGGCGCCCGGGTGAGCCGATCGGGCAGCTCGGGACCGAGGTGACGAAC
>JAJCXP010000061.1 GCA_029263375.1 Acidobacteriota bacterium
GCCGGCGGCGCCCCATCGGCCCTTGGTGAGAGCGAGGAGCCCGCCGGCAAGGCTCTGTTCGTGGACACCCACAAGTGCAACATGTGCCACGCCGTGCCGGCTGCGGCCGTCGAGGCCAAGACCAAGTCCGAGAAGATGCTCGGCCCCGAGCTGGGCGGCAAGATCGATGTCGAGATGGAGAAGCTGACGGCCTACCTACGGAAGGCGGGAGAGCTTGACGGCAAGTCGCACAAGAAGGAATTCAAGGGTAGCGACGAGGAGCTGCAGGCGATCATCGATTGGCTGGGCAGCCTCGAGGCTCAGGAGTAGTCCGCCTTCGGTAGTCCTGGCCGTGGCGCTGGCCACGGCGCTGGCGGCGTCAGCGAGTCCGGTCGCGGGAGGAGCCGAGTGCTCCGACTGTCACGACGTCGAGTCCGATCCGATTCTGGAGAGTTCGCACGGGTTCCTGGAGTGCTCGGATTGCCACTCGGGCTTCGATGAAGAGCTCCATCCCGACGACCTGGGCGAGCCCGCCTGCGCGGACTGCCACGACGACGTCGCGGATGCGTTGATCGCCAGCGTCCACGGGTCGATCGAGTCTATTGTCGCCGCGAGGGGCTGCTCCTCCTGCCACGGGCCGGTGCATTCCCTGGGTGTGGTGGACGACGCAACGTCGCCGGCTCCCGGAGCCCAAATGGCGCAGGCGTGCGGCTCGTGCCACGCGCAGCCCGAGCTCGACGAGCGTTTCAAGTTCCACCGAGTTCGCCCGCTCGAGGCGTACCTGGGCAGCGTCCACGCGCGCGCGGCGGCCGACGGCAACGGCGGTCCCAGCTGCGCCGGCTGCCACGGCGCTCACGAGATTCCGCCTGGGCTCGATCCCGAGTCACCCGTCCATCGGCAGAATGTGCCGGGGACCTGCGGCGGCTGCCATGCCGAGATCGCCACCGCCTACCAGGGGAGCGTCCACGGGCAGGCCGCGGCGCATGGAGTCAAGGACTCGCCGGTGTGCACCGACTGCCACGGCGAGCACCGGATCTCGTCGCCGGCGGAGAAGGGCTCGCCCGTCTACGCCAGCAACATTCCCAAGCTGACCTGTGGCCGCTGCCACTCCGACCTGCGGCTGGCCGAGAAGTACGGTCTGGATCTCGCCAAGGTGCCCGCCTATGAGGACAGCTACCACGGGCTGGCGGGTCGCGCGGGCACCGTGACCGTAGCCCACTGCGGCTCCTGCCACGGCATCCACGACATCCTGCCGTCGAGCGATCCGGCGTCGCACGTACACAGGGACAACCTCGCCGAGACCTGCGGCAGCTGTCACCCGGGCGCCGGCACCCTGTTCGCGATCAGCACAGTGCACGTGGTCGCGACCGACTCGGAGCATGCGACGGTGTTCTGGATTCGCCGGCTCTACCTCGGGCTGATCTTTCTGGTGATCGGCGGCATGGTGATCCACAACGCACTCGATCTCTACCGCAAGGCCCGGCGGCCCGAGCTGATCCCCGAGCGCGCCCGGCATCGCGGGCCGCTGCGCATGTCGCTCGTCTTCCGATTCACCCACGGCTTGCTGCTGTCGAGCTTCCTGGTGCTGGTCTACACCGGGTTCGCTCTCAAGTACCCCGAGGCGTGGTGGTCGAGTCCCCTGCTGCTTTGGGAAGACAGCTTCGGCTTCCGCGGTTGGTTGCACCGGGCCGCGGCCCTGGTGCTGATGGCGGCCGCGGCGATCCATGTCGCTCACTTGGTGGCGAGCCGCCGCGCGCGACGGGACATCGCGGCATTCCTGCCGGGCCGGCACGATTGGGGAGAGCTCAAGGCGCGAGTCGGGTTCCTGGTCGGGCTGCGCGCCAGCCCGCCGCCTGCGGTGTCTGTGGGCTATCCAGAGAAGGCGGAGTACCTGGCCGTGATCTGGGGCACGGTGATCATGGCGATCTCGGGCTTCATGCTCTGGTTCGACGACGCCATGTTGCGCTGGCTGCCCAAGTGGGCACTCGACGTGGCGACCGTGGTGCACCTCTACGAGGCGATCCTCGCCTCGCTCGCGATTCTCGTCTGGCACTTCTACTTCGTACTGCTGGATCCGGTGGTCTACCCGATGGATCCGGCCTGGATCACGGGCCGCTCGGCCTCGAGGAGGCACGCGGAGCGCCTCGAGGGCCTTCGCAAGCAGCGCTCGAAGCCCGAAGATGACGGTGGCTCTGGCTAGAACTCGAGGGTCTCGAGGATCTCGGGCTCTTCCTCGTCCCAGGCCAGGATGCCGTGACAGACATCGCAGTCCTGGGAGATCGTGTCGCCCTCGGCGGTCTCGTGCTCGTCGTCGTGGCAGCGGTAGCAGCCGGGTGAGCGCTCGTGCCCGATGTGATCGGGGTAGGTCCCCCAGGTGACGTTCATGGTCGGAAAGACATTGCGGCAGTAGAGCTCCGCAAGCAGCTCGCCGGCCGCGGCGACGGCCTTTGATTCCGCCGCCAGCGTGTCCGGGTAGCTGTCGCGGTAGAACGCCTCGATGCGCTTGGGGATCGCGTCTCGCGCGGCTTCGTGGCTCTCGAACGTCTCGCTCAGCGCGGCGACCGCTTCGCGCCGGATGTAGGGCAGCGACGCCAACTCGCCGGCGGCCAGCGCTCCGTCGACCTCGCTCTCGGGCTGGCCGTAGATGTGGGTGGGCCGGTTGTGGCAGTCCACGCAGTCCATCGATCGCCACTCGAGCTCACCTGCCTCGGCCTCCCAGCCCTCTTCGGTCTGGAGCGGGCTCAGATAGGTCCTGACGGTGCCGTCGGCCAGCCGCATCTCGACGTCGTAGATCGCCTCGCGTGAGCGGTCCGAGCGGTAGCGGATCTCGACCTCGGGATCCACGTGCCAGTGGATGCCGTGGGACCTGCCGCCCTTCTGACCGCCGATGTGCATTGCCAGCACGGTCTTGAGGGGCGTGTTGGCCTCGTCATCCTCGTGTCGATCGATGATCTTGAGCCGGTTGCCGACGAACCGGGTCGGCCAGTGGCACTCCTCGCAAGTCTCGCGCGCCGGCCGCAGGTCGTGGACGGGAGTGGAGATCGGGCGAGAGTAGAGGTCGAAGGTCACCGAGATCACCTGCCAGGCGCCCGAGAGCTTCGACTTGGCGAACCAGTCGGCGCCGGAGCCGATGTGACATTCGACGCAGGCGACGCGCGCGTGCGGCGAATGCTGGTAGGCGGTGTACTCGGGCTGCATCACCGAGTGGCAGGCGGTGCCGCAGAACTCGTTCGACTCCATCACCTCGACGCCCTTGTAGGTCACGATGGCGAAGATCATGACGTTGACGACCGACAGGCCCACCACCACCAGCACGATCCGGCGGGTCCGATCCAGGTTGAGATCGATCACGGGAAATGAGCGCTGGCCGCCGCGCTTGGCGGCGCGCCGGTTCTCGTGGCGAATGCCGATCGGAATCAGGATCAGACCCACCAACAGAAGCAGGGGGAAGACGAGGTACGCGAGGATGCCGACGTACGGCCCGCCCTCGAACCCGGTCATCTGGAGCAGGAACAGGGTGGCGACGATCGCGGTGCTGAAGGTGACGATCGCCGCCCCCACCATGCTGATCGGGTTCCGGGTGATTGCTAGCAGAAAGCTGCGCATGGTCCTTATCCTAGCGATGTCGTCTCGGTCGCTCTCGAATGTCAGGTCGGGGCTGCCTGGAGCGGCGCCAGACGAGCGGAGAAGTGCCGAAGTGTCGCCAGCGGAATGTGAGCGTCGGGCTAGGACGCAACGCTCTCACGCTCGTCCACCAGTAGGCCCAGCAGGTCCGAGGTCGAGATGATTCCCACGATCTCGTCACCGTCGGTGACCAGCAATCGGTGCAGATGGCTCTTCAGCATCGTCGTTGCGACCTCGGAAGCCGTCGCGTCCATGGGCACGGAGTAGATCGTCGGAGTCATGACATCCCGGACCCGGAGGCCGTCCTCTTCGAGGCGCATGGTCGACAGATCTTCTCGATCGAGTTTGCTCTCCCAGCCTCGAGCGTAGAAATCGTTGCGCGTCCGGCCCCAGCCGATGCGCTCGCCGCCCTCGGCGGCAGCCGTCGCGACGTCCGTAGCCGACACCACACCGATGAACCGCTGATCTTCGTCGACTACGGCCGCGCCCGAGATCTGGTGATCCACAAGGAAGGCAGCGAGCTCGGCCAAGGATAGATTGCCCGGCACGCTCAGCACGTCCAGCGTCATCAGGTCGCTCGCGACGATCGGTCTCATCTTCAGCCTCCGTGAGCTAGTTGCCGCCTACACCCCATGCCAGGGCTCGAGCGCGCGAGGCCGTTTGGACTGTAAGCTTTCCCCTGCGGCCGCGCTCGCGCTATTCAGGGCGTTTCGATCCCGGTTCATCGCTCGCCTGGCTCCTCCGCTTGGGCGGCGGAGTCTCCCTTCAGCTGGATGGTCTCCAGGTAGAGAACAAGCTCGGCGATCTTGCGCCCCGCCCGCTCCTCGCCGGTCTCTTCAGGGGTGGGTGCTTGTTCCGAGAGCGAGTCCTGGAAGACCTCGCCCCAGACTGGCATCTCGCGGCTACCGTGGCCTCGGACCGCCTGGTGCCCGTCGATCGTCTGCCGCACGCGCTCAGCCGGGAAGTCGCCGTTGTTATCGCGGCTGAGCAGCGTGAGATCGGCTGGCGAGACCGTCAGGTACTGGGCCAGATTGCCGTTGCCGGTGCCCTCGACGCCGTGGCAGCTCGAGCAGTAGGAGCGGAAGGTGACCCGTCCCTTCGCAGCCATGAATCCGCGGTGGCCCTCGAGCTCCTCTTGGCCCCTGGCGGCAACCACTGGACCGAGCATGAGGAGTGACGTCACCCAGACGATGGTGCCGGCGATACGAGTCTTAGCCCTCTTCATGGTCACCTCCCGGTGCCTAGTGAAGGCCAAAGGTTGGCAGCGATGCCCCGGCAGAGCCACAGGCGTGAGGGTAGGGCGGGTCCACCCCGGCGGGGGGTAGGGGACCACCTGCCGGGTCGTGGTTCGAGGACCGCCGTTCAGCAAGTATGATCCAGGAGCCCGCCTGGTCGCCAGGGTAGCGACGCTCCTCCAGGGACCGTCGAGTGAGATCGAGATGACGCGCAAGAAGAAGCAGCGACCGCCCAGGCGGCAGGGAACGCGTCCGGAGTCCTTGATGATGACCTTCGGCTACCGGCCGGAGTTGTCTGAAGGCGCGGTCAAGCCGCCCGTTTTCTTGACATCCACGTTCGTGTTTCGCACCGCCGAGGAGGGCAAGGAGTACTTCTCCTATGCCTACGGACTCGCCGAGCGGGCTCCGGACCGGCCGATGGGACTCATCTACAGCCGTCTCAACAACCCCGACCTCGACATCCTCGAGCACCGGATGAACCTCTGGGACGAGGCCGAAGCGAGCGCCGCGTTCGCTTCCGGCATGGCAGCGATCTCGACCTCGATGCTGGCGCTGGTGCCGGTCGGCCACGCGATCGTCTTCTCGCGACCGGTCTACGGCGGCACGGACTATCTCCTGGAGCATCTGCTGCCCGAACTGGGAATACCGACTCGGGAGGTGGCGGCGGGTGCTGAGCCCGGGGAGTTCGGGAGGGTGTGCGATGAGCTCGAAGCCGCCGGCACCCCCTGCCGGTTGGTGTTCCTGGAGACGCCAGCGAACCCGACGATGGTCCTGACGGATATCCAGGGCGTCTCACGCGTGGCGCACGAGCATGGCGCGCTGTGCGCGGTCGACAACACCCTGCTCGGTCCGCTCTACCAGCAGCCGCTCGCCAACGACGCCGACCTGGTGCTCTACTCGGCGACCAAGTACCTCGGTGGGCACAGCGATCTCGTCGCCGGCGTGGCGCTGGGGTCGGAGGAGCTGATCGAGCGCATCAAGCTCTACCGCACGATTCTCGGCTCGATGCTCGATCCGCATTCCGCCTGGCTGCTCCTGCGGTCTCTCGAAACCGCCAAACTACGCATGACCTGCGCGTGCAAGAACGCCGAGCGCATTGCGCGCTGGCTGTCAGCTCACCCGGCGGTTGCCAGGGTTAACTTCCCGAGCCTGCTTCGGAGCGGTCGCCAGAAGGAGATCTACGACGCGCAGTGTACCGGTCCGGGCGCGCTGATCTCGTTCGAGCTGCACGATGCGGGTGAGCGTCAGGCGTTTCGATTCCTGAACTCGGTGCGGCTGATCAAGCTGGCGGTCAGTCTGGGCGGTACCGAGTCGCTGGTCGAGCACCCGGCGACGATGACTCACGCCGACGTGCCGCCCGACGAGCAGTTGGCGATCGGCATCACTCCTGGCCTGGTGCGTCTCTCGGTGGGCATCGAGCATCCCGACGATTTGATCGCGGATCTCGACCAGGCCTTGGCGCTGGTCTCGACGGAAGTGCTGCAAGAGCCGCTCGCACGAGTCTGACCAGACAGCTCGTGGTCGGGTCAGACGAACGTCAGCAGGATCGCGCCGGTTGCCAGCATCAGGGCCAGTCCGGCGGCCAGGCGCAGCGCCAGCGCCCGGGTTCCATGCATCGCGGCCAGTGCGACCTTCACGACCGCGTTGGCTCCGAGAGCCAGCAGGAGGGCCTGACCGGCCTCGGCGAGCGGTAGTGCGTCGCGGCCGGCCTGCTCGGCCAACGACAGGGCGACGGCGCTGACGCTGCCCAGGCCGCCGATCGCGCTCGCGAGGTAGACCCCCTTCGATCCCATCCACGCTTCGGCGACTTCGACCAGCAGGAGGATGCCAACGAAAAAGGCGGCGAACTTGAGCGCCGGCAGCAGTGAGAAGGGGTTCTGGACCTGAAGATGCTTCCGATCGTCATGGTTCTTGTGCCTCAGAGAGGCCAGCCACGCTACCGTGAGGCCGGTGGCGGCCATCGCCAACAGTGGCAGGGCGAGATACCGGCCCATCTCGGCGTTCGCGACCGCAACCAGCAGCAGTAGGCGCGGGAACTGCGCCGCGTTGGCGATCACCGTCGCGACGCTGTAGCCGCCTCCGTGCTCCGGCGCCTTGCGCGCGCGGCTGGCCAGCGACAGTGTCGCCGCCGGTGTCGACACCAGGCCGCCAGCCAACGCGTTCACCCGGAGACCCTTGTTGGGCCCCAGCCAGCGCATCAGGAAGTAGCCCGCGTAGCCGATCGCGGAGACCAGGATCACCAGCATCCAGGCCTGACGCGGATTCAGGAACCCGTAGGGGCCGAGCCGGGTGTCGGGCAACAACGGGAAGACCACCAGCACCACCGCCAGCAGCTTCAATGTGTCGAAGAACTCCTTCTCCGACACCTGGTCGCGGACGAAGCCGTGGATCGCTCCCTTCGAGGCGAGGATCATCGTCAACACGATCGCCGTGCCGATGGCGAGGATCTCGTGGGTGTGGAGCAGGGCGCCGAGCCAGAAGACCAGCAGAGCGGTGACCTCGGTGGTCAGCCCCGGACTGTCGCCGACCGAGCGGTGGTAGCCGACGATCACCAGCAGCGCCACCGCCCCGAAGATGGTGAGCGTCAGTGGCAGACTGTCGAAGAGCCCGGAGACCGCTCCCAGAAGGGCGAAGATCGCGAACGTGCGTACGCCTGCCGAGCGCTTCTCACCGGGACCGCGGCCCTTGTAGCGCTCGATCCCGACGAGCAAGCCGAGGCCGAGCGCCTCGGCGGCGATCCTGAAAGCGTTGAGATCGATCTTGGGATCCAAGTTCGCTCCGTTCTCAGACGATCCAGTCGGCGTAGAGCTCCGGGCGTCGATCCCGGAGGAAGAGCTTGCGAGCGTGTGACGCCGCCGCCTCGTTCAGGTCCAACTCGGCCAGCAACAGGCTGTCTTCGCCGGCCGGGGCTCGCGCGACTACGCGCCCGGCGGGATCGCAGACGAAGGACTCGCCCGCGAAGTCGAGACATTCCTCCTGCCCGACCCGGTTGCACAGCGCCGTGAAGTAGCCGTTCTGGAAGGCCGCGACCCGCATCTCGGCCTCGAACAGACCCTCCGGCCACTCGTCAGCCGCGCCGGCCTGCGGCACCACGACGACCTCGGCACCGGCAAGGGCCAGGGCGCGCATGTACTCGGGGTAGTGACGGTCGTAGCAGATCGCTACGCCCACCCGCCCAGCCCGGGTGTCGTAGACCGGTGCGCCGGTGTCGCCGGGCGTGTAGTAGCCCTGCTCGTGGAAGCAGGCGTACTCGGTGATGTGAATCATGCGGGTACGGCCGAGGAGCGTGCCGTCGGCGTCGATGACCGGCGAACAGTCGTAGGTGGCGTCGCCGTCGCGCTCGAACAGATTCAGGACGGCGACCACACCGAGGGCCCGCGCGCGCTCCGCGAACGCCTCGGTGATCGGGCCGGGGACCGGCTCCGCGAGCTCGCGGACGTCGCCCGCGGCAGGT
>JAJCXP010000062.1 GCA_029263375.1 Acidobacteriota bacterium
GAGTGCGCCCCGGTCGAATTGTTGGACACGATGCCGCCCATCGCCGCCCGATCGCTGCTCGCCGGGTCGGGCCCGAACTGCAGACCGCGCGGGCGCAGCCGCCGATTGAGATCGTCGAGCACCACTCCCGGCTGGACCCGCGCCGTGCGCGCCTCGTCGTCGACCTCGAGCACGCGATCGAGATGCCTCGACATGTCGATCACCAGCGCCTCGTTGACCGCCTGGCCGGCGAGCGAGCTGCCCGAGGTGCGCGGCAGGAGCGGCAGATCGTGGGCGGCGGCGATCTCGACCGCGGCCTGCAGATCGCCGATCGAGCGCGGGAAGAAGACACCGTGCGGGACCGCTTGATAGATGCTCGCGTCGGTGCTGTAGAACACGCGGCTGTAGTCGTCCCAGCGCACCTCGCCGTCGGCGCGCTCGACGAGGTCGGCCAACGCGGCTTGAACGGCAGCGGAGACGGGTTTCATCGTCACGCCTCGAACAGCCGATCGATACGACCGAGTTGGATTGCCCGGTCGGCCACCAGGCCGCAGGCGCGCACGCCCTCGTTCAGCCGGGCGAAGCGTGGATCGGTGGTGTGCCCGCCCTGGTAGCGGTAGTAGATCTGCTGGATGATGACCGCGATCTTGAACAGTCCGTAGGCGTAGTAGAAGACCAGGTCGCCCAGGTCCCGGCCGGTTCTCTCGGCGTAGAGGGCGGCGACCTCGGCCCGTCTTGGATTGCCCGGCACGGTGGTCGGGCTGAGCTCGAGGGCGCGGATCTCGGGCGGGTCGTCGGGGTCGACCCAGTAGCCGAGGGTGGTGCCTAGATCCATCAACGGATCACCGAGGGTCGCCATCTCCCAGTCGAGCACCGCTATCACCCGCGACCGATCGGACGGGTCGAGCACCAGGTTGTCGTACTTGAAGTCGTTGTGGATCAGCGCGGCGGCCGACTCGGCCGGGAGATGCTCGGCGAGCCAGACCGCGACCCGCTCGAGCTCCGCCAGATCCTCGGTCCGGGCGCGCCGGTAGCGCTTCGCCCAACCCGCAACCTGGCGTCCGACATAGCCCTCCGGATGCCCCAGATCCGCGAGCCCCGCGGCCTCGTAGTCGACCGCGTGCAGCTCGGCCAGTGTCTCGACCAGGGCGGCGCCAATGCAAGCCATCTCGGCCGGCGGCGGGTAGCGATCGAGCGGCAGACGCGGTCGCAGGATGACGCCTTGGACCCGCTGCATGAGGTAGAAAGGCGCGCCGAGCACCGCGGGATCCTCGCAATAGGCCAATGGCCGCGGCGCCTTGGGATAGACCTCGGCCAGCGCCGACAGCACCCGGAACTCACGCCCCATGTCGTGCGCCGAGCGAACTGTCGACCCGAACGGCGGCCGGCGCAGCACCAGCTCGCGATCGCCGGCTCGGATCAGGTAGGTCAGATTCGAGAAGCCGCTCGGAAACTGCTCGAGCTCGACCGTGCCCTCGACGCCAGGCAGCGCCTCGTCGAGAAAACGAGCCAGCGCCTCGAGATCGAGTTCCTCGCCCTTGCGGACCGAGGTGGCGCGATCCAAGGATTGCGAAGACACGGTGACAGGATACTGAAACGGCTCGAGTCCAGACTCCAGTATCCTCTCTGCACCATGGATTTCGAGCCCGGAGAGCGAAGTCGAGCGATCCTCGAGACGGTCGGTCACTTTGTCGCGGACGAGATCGTGCCGCTCGAACCGGACTTCCTCTCGCGTCCGTTCAGTGAGCTGCTTCCGGCACTCGAGGAGAAACGCAGCGCCGTCCGTGAGCTCGGCCTCTGGGCGCCCGGCCATCCCACCGAGCTCGGCGGCATGGGGCTCGACCTGGTCGACCTCGGCCTGGTCTCGGAAGCTGTCGGCCGCTCACCGCTCGGGCACTACGTCTTCGGCATGCACGCCCCCGACGCCGGCAACGTCGAGGTGCTCCATCGCTACGGCAGCGACGACCAGAAGACCCGCTGGCTCGAGCCGCTGGTCGACGGCAGGATCCGCAGCTGCTTCTCGATGACCGAGCCCGATATGCCGGGCTCCAATCCGGTCATGCTCGCGACCACCGCCGTCCTCGACGGCGACGACTACGTGATCGACGGCCACAAGTGGTACACCACGGCCGCCGACGGCGCGGCGTTCGCCATCGTCATGGTGGTGACCGATCCCGACGCCGAGCCCCACCGGCGCGCCAGTATGATCCTGGTGCCGACCGACACACCGGGCTTCGAGCTGGTGCGCAACATCCCGGTCATGGGCCACGCCGGCGACGACTACTTCAGTCACTCCGAGATTCGCTATCGCGACTGCCGGGTGCCGCGCGCGAACCTGATCGGCGACCCGGGACGCGGCTTCGCGATCGCCCAGGAGCGCCTCGGCCCCGGCCGCATCCATCACTGCATGCGCTGGCTCGGGATCTGCCGCCGAGCTTTCGAAATGATGTGCGACCGGGCACTGTCACGCACCATCGCGCCCGGTCAGAAGCTGGCCGACAAAGAGATCGTCCAAAGCTGGATCGCCGAGTCGCACGCCGAGATCGAGGCCGCCCGGGCGCTCACCCTCCAGACCGCCTGGAGGATCGACCAGTACGGCTGGCGGACCGCCCGCCAGGACATCTCGGCGATCAAGTTCCTGGTCGCCAACACGCTCCAACGAGTGGTCGACCGTGCGCTCCAGGTGCACGGCGCGCTCGGCATGACCGACGACACGCTGCTCGCGTTCTACTACCGCGAGGAGCGCGCCGCACGGATCTACGACGGGCCGGACGAGGTACACAAGATCTCGCTGGCGCGGCGGATCCTGAAGGACCGCCGGAGCTAGCAGGGTCTTCTCACCCCATCGCGACGCCCGACCGACGAGATCAGGGGCGCTCGCCGCCGCCGGCCTTAGCGAGCGATCGGCATGCCGCGTCGATGGTCTCGGAGTCTTCGACCAGCTGTGCCGGGTCCGGTTGCCGCTGACAGACATCGACGAGCAGTTCGAGCGCGAGTCGCTTCTCTTGCGGGTGATACTCGAGCAGCGCCTCCGCCAGGAAGAGAGCATTGCGGCCGTCGCGAGTCGAGATGCCATGGGCCTCGCGAAGGAGCTCGATACCGACCTCGCGATCGATCCAACCCGTGAAGAACGGCACCTTCGGCGCGACCGTGTGCAGCCTTCCGAGCAGTCGCATTCCTCCAGCGTTGGCAAACTCCGGGTCGAGTTCGATCAAGTCCTGCGCGTGTCGCCGAATCTTCCCTGCGACCCCTCGAGTTCCGGACTTCACGGAGCCGTGGCTCTGACCCCACAGCACCCATCCCACGGCCGCCCAGAAGTGGGCGCGCGCCAGCTCCGTTGCGTCGGCCCCCGCGACTGCGAGCTCGACAGTCTCTTCCGCCAGGTCGACCAGTCGCTCGTAGAGGACCTTGGGCTCGATCGAGCTGCCACCCAGGAAATTAGCCCGGAAGTAGATCGCCTCCATCAACTTGAACCGGAGCTCCAGGCTCTCGGGTCGCGCGACCAGGGCCTCCTCCCAGGCTTCCATGGCCCCTTCGGTGGGCTTCGGGTCGAGCTCCTTCGAGGCGAAGCCGCGGGCACGCTCCCGCCAGAGGCGATCGCCGGCCTCTTCTCGGGAAGAGCCCGTCGAGGCGCCGCCAGCCGCCGGGGCACCGACAGCCGCCGGGGCGACCAGGTCGGCGGCCAGGCCGACGAGGCAGATGACCAGAGCAAGTTTTCGGGCGTTCATCCGATCGCTACGGTGTATGGCTTCACTCTCCGGCCTCATCCGAGTGTGCGTGGTCCGAGTGGTCCAGGCATTCGAGCACCTCGGGCAGTAGGCGCCCGTTGGTCGCCAGCGCCTCGGGCGCGAGGTGCGTCGGGTTGCCACTCCAGTCGCCGAAGGTGCCACCGGCGGCGGTCACCACCGCGCACGGCGCCGCCGTGTCCCAGACGCTCATGATCGGCTCGACCACGACATCGACTCGGCCGGTGGCGAGCAGCATGAACGCGTAGGCATCGGCCCAGCCGCGATCGGTGCGGCAACCGCCGCGCAACCGGCTGTAGGCGTCGAGGCGCCCGTGGCTCGCCAGCAGCTCGGTGCTGGTGGTCGAGAGTCGAGCTTCGCTCAAGCTCCCGACCTCGGAGACGCGGGTCGGGCGGCCGTCCCAGAAAGCGCCGACACCGCGCGCTCCGTAGACGACTTCGCCCAGTGCCGGTGCGTTGATCACGCCGAGCACCATTTCGCCGCGCCACTCGAGGCCGACCAGATTCGTGTAGAGCGGCACGCCCGAGATGAACGAGAACGTGCCGTCGATCGGATCGATGATCCAGCGTGCCGGCTCGCTCCCCTGCCGCTCCCCGAACTCCTCCCCGAGGAAGCCATGAGCCGGAAACTCCCGTTCGATGCGCTCGCGTAGTAGCTCCTCGGCGCCCCGGTCGGCAGCGGTCACCGGCGAGCGGTCGGCCTTGAGCTCCACCTGCGGATCGTTCTGGAAGTAGGTCAGGGTGAGACGGCCGGCCTCGCGGGTAGCGTCGAGCGCGAACTCCAGGATCTCTTCGAGCTCTTCAGGACTCATCTCTTGCCTTTCAAGAGCACCGCCGCTCCAGCCACGAGAATCGCGAGGGCCACGAACACGCCCAGGTTCAGCGCACCGCGAGTCGCCGTCCAGACGATCGCGTAGCCCACAGCACCCGGAAAGAGAGCGTAGTAGAGGAATGGCATCAGGGTGAGCCGGATCACCGCGCCCTCGCGCCCCAGGAAACCGACCACGGCCGAGGCCGCCACCACGTTGTGCACGCAGATCATGTTACCGGCGGCACCGCCGACCGCCTGCAGGGCGACCACCCAGATCGGATCGACACCGATGCGCTGGCCGACGTCGAACTGAAAGAGCGAGAACATCATGTTGCTGACCGTATTGCTGCCGGCGACGAACGCGCCCAGGCCGCCGATCAGCGGCGCGAACAGCGGCCAGGTCGAGCCCGCCAGCGAGGCGACACCGCCGGCCAGCGCCAATGGCATCGACTCGTAGCCGCTGGCGCCGCCGCCGCTGTGGATGAACACCTGGACCATCGGCACCGTGAAGATCAGCGCCACTGAGGCGCGGGCGCCGGTGCGGATGGAGGTCTTCCAGGCGCGAGCGTAAGCCCCGACTTCGAGCCTGTGAGCCAACCAGGCGAACAGCGACGCCACCACGAAGATCGTGCCCGGCAGGTAGAGCGGCTGCACGCGATTCGAGATCCCGGTCCCGAGAATGTCCGGCAGCGAGATCTCGATCGTCCGCAGCCAGTCGCCGAGCGGCAGCGTGCGCATTCGAGTCAGGAGCAGCAGCACGGCCACGACCACGTAGGGCATCCACGCGATCAGCGGCGAGAGCTTGCGCCGGACCGGCGCCGCTCGATCCGCCCCGTCGAGCAGCGGCGGGCTCCAGGCGGCCGGCCAGCTCGAGCGGGGCTCGAAGTCCCAGGGATCGGCGGGATCGGGCACGAACAGTCCGCGCCGGGCCGCCGTGACGACGATCGCCAGGCCGACCAGGCCACCGACCAGAGATGGAAACTCCGGCCCGATCCAGTACGCCGCCGCCAGGTAGGGCAAGGTCATCGCCAGCGACGCGAAGAGCGCGAAGCGCCAGGCGCGCAGACCGGCGGCGAACGAGCGCTCGGCGCCGAAGAATCGAGTCAGGAACGCGACCAGGATGAGCGGCACCAGGAGGCCCGCCAGGGTGTGGATCAGCGCCACCCGGAATCCGATCTCCGCGAGGAAGCCGGGCCAACCCGCAAACCCTTGCGCCTCGACCCATGTCCTGACCCCCGCATCGGACGCCAGGCCGCTCGAGACACCGACCAGGATCGGCGTTCCGGCGGCGCCGAACGAGACCGGAGTGCTCTGGATGATCATCCCCGACATAACCGCGGCGAGCGCCGGGAAGCCGAGCCCGACGAGCAGCGGCACGGCCACGGCGGCCGGCGTTCCGAACCCGGCCGCACCTTCGATGAACGATCCGAACAGCCAGGCGATGATGATCACCTGCACCCGGCGGTCGGGTGAGACGCCGGTGAATCCGGCCCGGATCGCCGCCAGGCCGCCGCTCTCGCGCAGGGTGTTGAGCAGCAGGATGGCGCCGAAGACGATGTAGAGCAGCACCGCCGCCACTACCAGGCCGTTCAGGGTCGCCGCGACCACCTGGATCGCCGGCACGCGCCAGACCGCGAGCGCCAGCAGCGCCGCCGTCAGGTAGGAGATCGGCATCGCCCGACTCGCCGGCCAGCGCAGGCCGACCAGGAAGATAGCCACGACGGCAATCGGGGCGAGCGACAGGAACGTCAGCAACGTGTAATCACCGGGACGAACGCATTATGACCGCTCGCGCCGGCGAGAAGACCGTTAGTCCGCTGCGAGTGATCAGCGATCGACTATGCTTTCCCAAGGACATGTTTCGCATCCGGCGCCTGGGGCGCCTGCTTCTCCTCTCGGTCCTCGTGTCGGGCGGCACGGCCACAGCTGCCGACCAGGAGCCGTCCGCCTGGACGGAGGCTCGGAGTGAGCACTTCCGGGTGTTCGGCAACGAGCCGCCGGAGCGTGTCCGAGCGATCGCTCTCGAAGCGGAGCGCCTGCTGGGAGCGCTGGATCGGCTGACGCCCGCGGCCGACGCTCAGCAGCGCCAGCCGATCACCTGGTTCGCGTTCGGCTCGAACGAGAGCTACCGGATGTTCGCGCTGCCGGGCTGGGACGCCGGCTTCCTCGTCCCCCACTCACACGGCGTGTACGCGGCGTTCGTGGCCAGCGACGAACCGGTACGTCAGATCTACCGCCATGTCGTGATGTACCTGCTCGAGTCCAGGTTCCCCGGCCTTCCCGAGTGGTTCCGGCAGGGGGTGGCGGAGATCTACAGCGCGCTCGAGCTCGACGGCGGCAGGATCCTCATCGGCCAGCCGATCTCGACCCACCTGATGTACCTCAAGTCGATCGATCTCGCGATCCCGGAGCTCATCGATACGCCGGCCAAGCGCTCCGATTCGCCGGCCGGAACCCAAATCCCGAAACCCGGCTTCAACATCCGGTCGTGGGCGCTCGCGCACTACCTCATCTTCGGCAGCCCCGAAATGAGGAACCGGACCGCCGCCTATCTGGAACTGATCGCGGGACTCGAACGGCCGCAGCGCGCCTTTGTCCAGGCGTTCGGTCTGACGCCGGTCGAGGTCGGCGAGCGGGTCCACGCCTACATCCGGCAGGGGGCACTGCGTGGCGGCGCACTCGAGATCGGAGAGCTGCCGGCGATCGACGTCACCAGCCGCCCGCTCTCGAAGACCGAGGTTCTCCTCGCCTTTGCCGACCTCACCATCCACACCCGGGCCGATCCTGGCGAATCGGCGGTCGACGTGCTGCGGCAGCTGGCGGAAGATCCGACGGCTGAGGCGCCGGTATTCACCGCGCTCGGGGAGGGAGAGCGCGCACGCGGCAATCACGAAGCGGCCGACCGCGCCCTCCGTCGGGCCGTCGAGCTCGCCCCGGACGCATTCAAGGCCTGGCTGCTGCTCGGCGAGGCGCTCGCCGATCGGGTTCGCGTTGCCGGCGCCAGCGCCTCAGCCGAGCAGATCGACGAGGCGGTCGCCGCGCTCGAGAGAGCGCTCCAGCTCCGCCCGGATCACATGGCCAGTTGGGAACGACTGTCCTTTCTCTACGCCGCCCTGCCAGTGCCGTCCGAGCGCGCCGTCGAGGTCGGCGAGCGGGCGCTGGAGCTTCAGCCCGGGCGCACCGACCTGGTGTTCAACCTGCTGTTGATGCGAGCCAAGCTCGGCGAAGCCGAGGCGGTGCGCGAGTTGCTCGATCGGCTGGCGGCGCTGGGCAGCGCCGATGCCCAGGTGGTGAGCGGCCGCGAGATGCTCCTCCAGCTGCAGCTGCGCGCCACTCGGGATCTCATGCGAGCCGACCGCCTCGACGATGCGATCGGCGTCCTGGCCGAGGTTCAAGCCCGCACCACCAGCGACCAGCTCCGAGCCACGGCGACCGAGTGGATCGCCCGCGTCCAGGCGACCCGTGACTACAACGCG
>JAJCXP010000063.1 GCA_029263375.1 Acidobacteriota bacterium
GTGCTGGAGATCGACGGCAATCGGGCCAAGTCGATCAAGGCGAGCATCGGCCTCAAGGTTCCGAAGCCGTAGCCGCGTTCATCGTCGCGCTGGGCCCGCCCCATACCTTCCGAGCGCGCTAAACCGCCGCCAGCTCGATCAACCGCTCGACCGCGCCCTCGACCGGCACCAGCTCCTTCTCCCCGTCCCGCCGCAACGACAGCTCGACCTTGCCGTCGGCTAGCGACTTCGAGCCGACCACGACCCGGACGGGGATGCCGACCAGATCGGCGTCGTTGAACTTGACGCCCGGGCGCTCGTCGCGATCATCGAGCAGTACGTCGACTCCCTTGGCCAGCAGATCCTCGTAGAGCCCCTCGGCGGCGGCCACCACCGCGTCGTCGCGATTCGTCAGCGGTAGCACCAGCACCGAGAACGGCGCCAGCGGCAGCGGCCAGATGATGCCGTTGTCGTCGTGGTTCTGCTCGATCGCGGCGGCCACTGTGCGGCCGATGCCGAGTCCGTAGCAGCCCATGATCATCGGCTGGTCCTGGCCCTGCTCGTCGGCGAAAGTGCAGCCCATTCGCTCGGAATACTTGGTGCCGAGCTTGAAGATGTGCCCGACCTCGATACCGCGGCTCAGGCTGAGCTCGCTGCCGCAACGCGGGCAAGCGTCGCCGGCCGTCACCAGCAGGAAGTCGTGGAACTCGGAGAGATCGACGTCACGGCCGAGGTTGACGCCCGTCAGGTGCGCGTCGGTCTTGTTAGCGCCGCAGGCGAAGTTGGTCAGGCCCCGAACCGACTCGTCGGCGATCAGGCGGACCGAGTCCGGCAGTCCGATCGGCCCGGCGAAGCCGACCGCCGCGCCACTCAGCTTGCGCACCAGCGTCTCGTCGGCCAGGGTGACCTCGGGTACGTCGAGCGCGTTGGCGAGCTTGGTCGGATTGACCTCGCGGTCGCCGCGAATGAGCGCCGCCGCAGGGCCCTCGGGCGTGTCGTAGAGGAGCGTCTTGACCACCCGCTCGCGGCCGATCCCGAGCAGCTCGGCGACCTCGGCCACCGTATGACACGCGGGCGTGGCGACCTCCTGCATCTCGGCCGGCTTCTGCACCTCGGGCGGCGCTGGCGGCTGGGTCTCGGCGCGTTCGACGTTGGCGCCGTAGCCGCACTCACGACAGCTCACGACCTCACTTTCGCCAGTATCGGCGAGCACCATGAACTCGTGCGAGGACGAGCCGCCGATCGCTCCGGTGTCGGCCTCGACGCGCGAGAAGTCGAGCTGGCAGGCTTCGAAGATCCGCTCATACGCCTGGGCCATCGCGTCGTAGGCGGCGTCGAGACCGGCCTGGTCGGCGTCGAACGAGTAGGCGTCCTTCATGATGAACTCGCGGCCGCGCATGAGCCCGAAGCGCGGCCGGATCTCGTCGCGGAACTTGACCTGGATCTGGTAGAGGTTCTTGGGCAGCTGGCGGTAGCTGCGCACGTCCCGACGCACGATGTCGGTGACCACCTCTTCGTGGGTGGGCCCGAGGCAGAAGTCGCGCTCGTGCCGGTCCTGAATGCGCAGGAGCTCTTTGCCATACTCCTGCCAACGCTTGGACTCCTTCCAGAGCTCGGCGTCGTGCACTACCGGCATGAACAGCTCGACCGCGCCCGCGGCGTCCATCTCACGCCGGACGATAGCTGAGAGCTTCTGCAGGCTGCGCCAACCGAACGGCAGGTAGGAGTAGATCCCCGCGGCCTCCTTGCGGATCATGCCGGCGCGGATCATCAACCGATGGCTGACGATCTCGGCATCCGCAGGTACCTCACGGGTGGTGAACAGGTAATAACGACTCCAGCGCATCGGCTCTCCTGGCTATGTGTGGGTTCCGGCCCGGCGCGACTTGCTGACCCGGCGCAGTAGTCGGCTCGTGTCCTGCACGCATTCCATCATTCGCTGCTCGAGCGAGCCGCGGCCACCGATCTCGCGCGCCTTGGCGAAGACACCGCGGGCGGCCTCGTCCTCCCCGGAGGCGAGCAGCGCCATGCCCAGTTTCGTCAGATTGGTCTCGCTCGGCCCGAGCTCGCTCGAGCGCGACAGGAAGTCCACCGCCTCCTCGAACTCGTGGCGCTTGTAGTGCACCCAGCCGACCGCCGCGAGCGGGAACTGCTTGAGCTCCTCGGGCGCCAGCTCGACCGCGAGCCGCGCGTAGTCGAGCGCCTCGTCGAGGCTCTCGCCCATCTCGGCCAGGTTGTATGCGATCTCGTAGTAGGCGATGGTCTTGGCGAAGCTCGACTCGCCCTGCTCGAGCAGGGTCTTACCCACCCGGTTGCCCTCGCGGTAGCGCCCCTCGGCGCGCAGCGCTTCGATCAGGGTCGCGCACGCGGTCGCGTTCAACATCTCGCCCGGCTGGAGATCGATCACCCGGCGCGCGAGCGCCTCCGACTCGCGGCTCCGATTGAGCTGCAGACATGCCATCGCGAACGAGGTCAGCAGCACCGGGTTGTCCGGGTCGAGGCCGATCGCCCGCTGGTAGCAGGAGATCGCGCCGGTCGGGTTCTCGCGCGACAGATGCTGCTCGGCCTGCTCGAGCCAGCGCCCGGCCTCCTCCCCCACCTCGGGCAGCGGCCCGCGCTCCTGGCCGGACAGGTAGCGCACCAGATCCTGGTAGCGCATCTTGCGCGGGTTCAAGCGCTCGGCCTGCCGGAACGCCTCGAGCGCCTTGCGCTTCCAGCGTCGATCCAGGTACGCCATGCCGAGCAGGTAGTGCGCCTCCTCGTAGGCCGGATCGTGCCGCAGCACCTGCTCCAGATTGCGAATCGCCGGAGTCAGCTTGCCCATCTCGTACAGGCAGCTCGCGAGCATGAAGCGCGCCTGCGGCACGCTGTCGATCTCGACCGCGCGCTCGAGTAGCGCCACCGCCTGCTTGAGGGCGCCCTGGTCGGCGTAGACCGCTCCCAGGCTGAAGTTGGCCAGGAACGAGTCGGGCTCGAGCTGGACCGCGCGGCGCAGCAGCTCCTCGGCACGATCGGTCTCGCCGCGCTCGTGGTGGACGACGCCGCTGTAGACCACTGCGTTGTAGTGGTCGGGCCGCACCGCGAGCACGCGCTCGAAGAACGGCAACGCACGGTCGGCCCTACCGTCGTTGAAGTAGCTCTCACCGATGAAGTAGGCGAGCTCATAGTTGCGCTCGTCGAGGTCGAACGCCCGCTCGAGCGCCTGACGCGCACGCTCGAGGTCGAACGCGAACAGCGCGTACTCGGCATCTTCGAGCAGGCGTGCGAAGACCTGCCGGCGGTCACCCTGGTAGAGGCCGAAGATCGTCTCCTTGAGGTCGATGAAGCGCTCGCGCTTCTCTAGCGTCAGGAGTTGATAGTTCATGCGCGCTTCCCACATCTCGCTCCACTCGTCCCGGTCCAGCACCTGCTTGGACTCGAGCAGCTCGCGCAGAGTGGTGAGGCCGCTCTGGTTGATCAGGATGTTGCGCTCCTGCTTGTCGATCGCAGTGAGCAGGTGGCGCACGCTCTCGGCGGTGCGCTTGACCGCCTCCTCGAGCACCGAGATGCGCTCGAGCAGGTGCTCGTCGAACGAGAAGTTGTCTTCGGGCGCCTGCTCGTCGAAGCCGCGCGCCTCCTCGCCAAAGCCGCCCGACACCACCAGCAGCTTCTGGTTACAGCGGTGGCAGAATTCCAGCTCGTCTTGATTGGGGGCGCCGCAGGCCTGACAGAACATCATCCGGGGAGGCCGACCGAAGCAGCAAAGAGTAAGGAAATCATTGAAGAAACGAGCCGCAGATTGGCCGCCGAAAGGGAATCCAGACTATGGCATCGGGGGCGGAACTTCAAGACTCGGCGGGCCGCTACCGACTCGCGACTCGGAGAGCCACCGCGGTGGGTCAGCGGCCGACTTCGGCCGTGCCCGTGGGCATCAGGGCCGCCTCGAACCAGGGCTCGCGGCGGCCGAACTTGGTGGTCAGAGACGCGCCGACACCGATGAACGAGGCCACGGTCCAACTCCAGGAGCCCACCCAGGGAGCCATCTTCACGAGGCCGAGGATGCACAGGCCGAGGACCGCGGCGTTGAGCGGCGCCCAGCGCCGGCGCAGGATGTGCCGAGCCACCCAGCTGCCGAGCGCGTGGAACACCGCCGTCATCCCCCAGAGCTTCAGCAGCACCGCCACCAGCACCACCATCAGCAGCAGCGGCACGCCGACCAGAACGGCAGCGAAGGCGCTCAGCAGGAGAGCGGTGAGAAACAGCGCCAGCACCCCGGACAGCCCGACGAAGAAGTTCCGGAACGGCTCCACGCGGATGCTCTCTGAGGCACTCAGTACGCCGCGACCGCCGATCGCGAACACGAGCAGGGTCCAGGCCAGCCAGGCGGCCACCAGCGCGGTCTTGGCGCCGATGACCACCGGCGACATGCTCGGCTGACCGAGGCTCGGGCCACCGAGCAGGATCACCCACGCCGCGCCGACGCTCGGATAGGCAACCGAGCGGCCCTCGATCCGGGCGCCGGGCTCGATCTGGAGCTTGCCCCCGAGCACGAAGACGTCGCCACCGACCGCAGCCTGCGCCGAGACCCGGGCGTCGCCACCCAGGACGATCACGTCGCCGCGCACCCGTCCGGTCACCGTCACCGAGCCGTTGATGGCCGCAACGTCGGCCGCGGCCTCGCCGTCGACCTGAAGGTCTCGTCCCAGGGCGACGACCTGTCGCGCCGCGACGCTGCCCTCGCCGATCACCAGCCCACGTCGCTCCTCGGCGGCGCTCTCGACCTCGAGGTCGGGCTGAGCGAACGCGACGCCCGGCAGCAGGATCAGGATCAGCGCGACCGCGCGTCGGATTACCCGGAGCGCTTCGAGTCCCGCCCGAGCCGCTCGGCGACCGGCCGGCGCCAGCTGCGCATCAACAGGCGAACGAACAGGACGTTGACGCCCAGTACGAAGAGCGCGAACACCCCGGTCTGCACCGGCGAGCCAACGACGACCTCGCCGATCGCCATCCCCAACCCGTGCCAGGAGGCCGCCAGTAGGCCCGATCCGGCGGTGATCGTCGAGCGGAACAGCTCGGCGATCGCCACCACCGCGCCGACGCCCTCGAGCTCGCCGCCGCTGAGACCGACCAGGAGTGCCGATAGTCCGATCAGCACCGCCAACACGGCCGCTGCCGCGGTCCAGGTGCGTGGGTGGCGGGCTTCCCAGCCGGCCGGCGGCAGCGAGCTCATCACTCGGTCGGCGAAGTCTTCGCGGACCTCCACCCGGCCGCTCGATAGCAGATCGAACAGCGCCGGTAGCTGCTCCCGCTCGCGCCTGCATTCCGCGCACGATAGCAGGTGGCGCTGAAGCAGGGCCCGATCGGAGCCGGCGAGCCCGCCGTCGGCCTCTAGATAAAGCCACTCTAGGTAAACATTGTGGTCTTGGTCGTGCTGCATGGCCTCTCGCTCTCCGTCCGGCGGGTGCACTAGTCCGTCATGAAGTCGCTCAGACGCTCTTTGAGCATCTGTCGACCTCGAAAAAGTTTGTTCTTCACGGTGCCCAGGGGCATGCCCTTGAGCGTCGCGATCTCCTCGTACGAAAGCTCACCGTAGTGTCTCAGCACGATCAGCTCCCGATACTCCCAGGGTAGGCGCTCGATGGACTCCTGGATGGCGACGCCGCGCTCGATGTTGCGCAGCTCACCATACGGCCCGCGCTCGCCGCTCGGAAACTCCCAGGTGCCCTGGTCTTCGTTGCCGGCCTTGGGCCGGTCCATGGAGACCAGCTGCAGCCGCCGCTTGCGAATTTGATCGATCGCCGCGTTCTGCGCCACTCTGAACAGCCAGGTCGAGAACTTGTACTTCGGGTTGTAACGGTCGAGAGCCTGGTAGACCTTGAGAAAGACTTCCTGGGCGAGGTCGTGCGCCTCTCCGTAGTCTCGTAAGAGACGGTAGAGGTAGTTGACCAACCGGCCCTGATAACGCCTGACAAGCTCACCGAATCTCTCCTGGTCGCCATCCAATGCTGCCGCGATCAGATCCACGTCGGGCTTCTGCGGCGACTCGTTCGTCATTGTTACGCGACCAGGGAGTAAAGGTTGCAGCCTCGGGGACGGCTCGGAGAGTGCCGAGAGCGCTGAGATTTCGCTCCGTTTTCGCCTCGAAAGTCAGGCGCCATCGGCGGATCTACCCCCGGTAGAGCCGGCGCCCGGCAAGAAACAGGATGCCGCCGATCGCCAGCATGGCGATTTCGGTGCGCAGAGCCTCGTAGAAGAGGCCGACCAGGAGAGCCGTGCCGACGATCACCAGCCCGAGAAGCTGCAGGACCCACCCCAGACTCTCCATCCGGCGGAGTCTAACCCAGCCGCGCCGCCGGACTCACGGCTGCCGCTCAGCTCCCGCCGCGGCGAGCGCCGGCTGAGGGCGCCGGCACCTCACTCGCACGCACAATCACGTCGCCCTGCTCGATGCGATCGAGCAGCTGCTCACCGGCGACCACCGATCCGAAGACGGCGAACGCGCCCTCGAGGTGCGGCTGTGGCGAGAGCGTGATGAAGAACTGGCTGCCGGCGGTGTCGGGCCCCGACAGCGCCATGCCCACCGCACCGCGGCCGAACGGCAGGCGGCTCAGCTCGTCGCGGATGGTATAGCCCGGGCCGCCCCAGCCGTCGCCCCGGGGATCTCCCGCCTGCGCGACGAAGTCGGGGATGACGCGATGGAACTCGACCCCATCGTAGAAGCCCTGGCCGGCGAGCTGCGCGAAGTTCTCGCAGGTGAGCGGCGCCACCGGGCAGTCGAGCTCGAGCAGCAGGCGACCGTGCCGCATCTCCAGCTCGACGTACCGCGGCGTGGCCGTTCGACGCACCAGCTCCCGATAGTCCCGGATAGCGAGCCCGGTCTCGTGCTCGCCCCGCGGCGGCTCCGGACGGTCGAGCTCGCCCAGCGCCCGTGCGGCGGCGCGCCGGACCGGATAGCCCCAGCCCGAACCCATCTGCTCGAGCATCGCCACGATGACACCCCGCTCCCGCGCCTCGGCCTGCGCCCGCGCCACGAGCGCGGCGACGCCGTTGAGCCCGACCGCGGTCATGTAGCGATTGCCGGAATCGACCAGTGGAGCGCGCAGTTCGTCGACCGGCGCCACCGGGTGGCCCACCAGCCACTCCAAGGCTGCCGCCTGCACGGCCGGATCGGCGTCGACCAGGGCGTCCCGCGCGCGCTCGCCGGCGAGCTCGGCGTCCGCCTCGAGCATCACGGTCAACGCGGCCAGTCGCACGACCGGAACGCGATCGCGGCGCAGCCGCTCGACGACGCCCATTGCACCGAGCTCACCGGCGGCTTCGACCGCCCGGGCGCGCAGCACCGGGTCGGCGGCGCGCGCGGCCTCGGCGATCAGGTCGGCGGCGCGTGCATCGCGGCCGGCGCCGAGCGCCAGCAGGGCGAGCTCACGCTCGCGCCGGGAGCCATCGTGAGCGAGCCGCCAGAGGATCGAGCTCAGCGAGGGGTTGCGAAGCCAGGCGGACGACGCCTCGATCGCGGTCAGCCGCACTCCCGGTCGCGGATCGCCCATCAGCCGTTCCAGGTTGGGCAGCCAATCGACCGGTGGCGCGGCCCGGCCGCTCGAGATCAGAGCGCGGGCGGTGCGGAGCGCCTGGATCGTCGGACCGGCCTCGACAGCGCTGAGTAGTGGCCGCAAGCGTGCCAGGTCGGTGCGATCGCCGCCCGCCGCGAGACCCCGCGCCGCCCAGCCCCTCACCCAGGGGTCGGAGGCACTCAGGAGGCCGCGCAGGAGCTCGCTCGAGCCCTCCGGAGCGCGGCGAGCGAGCGCGTAGGCCGCCCAGCGATGGAGCTCCGCCGGAGATTCCTCGAGGGCGAGCTCGGCAGCCGCGGCGACCTCGGCCGGCTGAAACCTGAAAAGTACCGGCAGCAGCCGATGCCAGAGCTCGGGGCCGGGGAGCGCCGCAAGCGCGCCGGTAGCTTCGACCAACGGCCGGCCGTGTCTGGCGAGCGACTCCAGGGCACGCTGTCCGACCTCGCGGTCGGGATCGCCCACCGCGGCCAGGAGGGACCTTGAATCGGTCGCGGGCTCGAGTAGTCCGAGGGCGAACGCCGCTTCGCGGCGCACCTCGACCTGCTTATCCTCGAGTAACGACTCCAGGACGATCCACCCTCCCGGGTGACCGATGCGGCCGAGCGCCAGAGCCAGCTCCGGCCGCAGGCTGGGCTGCGATATCAACAGCCTGCGCACCGTGAACGGTTCGAAGAAACGGCGGTCCGAGATCATCATCAGGAACGCCCGCCCCTCGGCGTCCGCCTCGGGACCGACCAACGATGCGCCAGGGCTCGGATCGCGCGCCTGGCCGGGCACCAGCGAGCACGCCAGGCTCAGGCCGGCGAGCGCGATCGCGAGCGGCGAGATCAACGACTGACAGCCGCGCATTCGACTCGCTCAGATCCCCACGGCCAGCCGCTGAGCCAGCACCGGTGGCAGACCGGCGTCGAGAATCCGCTGCTGCGCATCTTCGAGCGGATAGCCGATCCGAAACAGCGTCACCCTGCGCCGATCGGCGTCGAAGATCATGAAAGCGGCGCGCGGGTCGCGGTCGCGCGGCTGGCCGACCGAGCCGGGGTTGATCAGGTAGAGCTGATCTGCGGCCAATTCGAGCTCCGCGCCGTCCTCCTTGAGCAGCTCGAGCTCGGCCGACCCAGCGCCGCCGGTGAAGATCGTCGGGATGTGGGTGTGGCCGAAGAACGTCACCGGCACCGGGTGCGCTTCGAACGCCCGTTGTGCCTGATCGGTCGACAGCAGGTACTCGTCTTCGTCGATCGGCGAGCCGTGACAGATCGACAGTCCGGGTGCAACCTCGATCGGGCCGACGGGGAGCTCGCGAATGTAGTCGCGATGCTCGCTGGTCAGCTCGTCGATGGTCCACTCGACCGCGGCGAGGGCGACCCGGTTGAAGCCCGACCCGTCCTCGATCTGAGCCACGACTTTGTCGTGATTGCCCCGGACCACGTGCGTCGGCTTCGACAGGGCGCGAACGGCTTCGACCACCTCGTTCGGACCGGCGCCGTAGCCGACCAGGTCGCCGAGCAGCAGGATCTGCTCGAACGGCTTGTCGGCCG
>JAJCXP010000064.1 GCA_029263375.1 Acidobacteriota bacterium
CGGTCTCGAAGCGTCGACGGCCTCGATGATGCGCTGTTCGGTGCCGGAGATCTCGGCGAAGCCTGGAGATACGAGCAGCAGAGCAGCGGCCATCGGTGTGCGAATCGGCATCTGCGAACTATAGACCGGGCGCGGACCGAGCTGGATGTGGGCGACTAGCCGCTACCGCGCAACGCCTTGGCCAGCGGTCGCCGCAACGCCCGCGATACCGCCTCGGCTCCAGGCTCGTCGAAGTTCGACAGCACGATCACGGTGATCAGGCCGTCGCTCTCGACCACCGCGCTCACTCCGGGTGCGCCGCCGGCGATTCCGATACCGACCATGGCGCGCGTCATCGAGATCCCCTCGGCATCCTGATCGCTCGGTTCGTCACCGCCGAAGTACCAGTGCGTCCAGGCGGGCGGCAGCAGCCGGTGCTCGCGGACCGCCTCGTCGAACCTCAGCATGTCGTCGACCGTCGCGTAGGCGTTGCCGGCGGAGCTGCCGCGCACCGCGAGCAGGTAGAGATTGTTGCGCAGCTCGTCGCCGGGACCGTCGAATCCCATCTTGGTATAGCCGACCGCGATGTTCGGGTGGATCTCGTCGCGGGCGAAGAAGCCGGTCGAGGCCATCCCGGCGGTCTCGAAGATGTGCTCGATGACGTACCCGGAGTAGGTCTGGCCGCTGGTGGCGGCGATGATTGCGCCGAGCACCATGTAGCCGCCGTTCGAGTAGGCGCTGCTCTCGCCAGGCTCGAACAGCAACGGCTCGTCGGCGAACACCGGGAAGAAGTCGGAGGGCTCCCGGTAGAGAGCACGGGACGAGTTGAAGAACTTGTCGTTGAAGATGTCGCCGATGCCCGACGTGTGCTCGACCAGGTGGCGAATCGTGACCTTGTTCGCGACCTCGGCGTTCGGGTAGTCGGGCAGGTGATCGACGATCTTGTCGTCGAGGCTCAGCTTACCGGCGAGTGCCAGCTGGCCGATCGCGATCTTGGTGAACGACTTGTTGATCGAGCCGAGACCGAAACGGGTGTCGAGAGTGTTGGGAGCGTCCCATTCGCGGCTGGCCAGGCCCCAGGCGCCGTGGAAGATCGGCTCGCCCTTGTGGGCCACGATCGCCGCGCCGGAGAAGAGGTCGTCGCGGTCGAGGAGGTCGAAGTACTCCCGCAGCGCGATTCTGACCGCGTCGAGATCGACTCCCGGCGGCAGCTCGAACGGCGGCAGGTTGGAGTCGTCGCCGTGGCCGCCGCCGGCCTCGAGCGACAGCCCGCCGATCTTGTCCGGCTCCTCGAGCGTGAAGTCGAAGCCGAAGGAGATGGTCATGCCCACCGGGCTCTGAGCCTCGACGACCACGCGCTCGGGCCCAGGAATATCGAGTCCTACGACCTCCAACCCGGCGTGGCGCTGGAGCTGCTTCGCGAGCCCCTTCCACTGGTCGAGCGGGCGCCGCTCGAGCAGGTCGGAGCCGAAGTTCTGCTCGATGTACGCCATCGTTGCGTCGACGTCACCTTCGGCGATGCGTTGGACGAAGCCGAGCGCCAGTGCCTCCTGGGCTTGCGGACCGCTCTGCCCGGCTACCGGCGACGCCAGGCTGCAGATCAGGGTGAGCAACAACGGAATCGTCGGGGTCCTCGAGATCATCGTTCCCTCCTTCTGGATCGGTCAGTCTAGTTTGACCGGCCCGGCTGTACACGGGGCCTACAGTTCGATGAACGCCTGCGGGCCTGTTGAGTTCCGGGATGAATCGCACCTTTCTCGGCAGCCCTTCTCTGCTAGTCTTTTCCGGCTCGAGTCACTCGAGAGGTGTCGCCGATGAGCGACGGCGGCTGTAGACCGGCGAAGCATGTACCGTTCGCGGAAGTCTCCTCACCTGAGGTCCCCGGAGTTCCGGCTGGCCGCCGGCCTCCTGTGTGGGCTGTGTGCGTTGTCGCCGGCCCAGGCCGCTGAGCCCACGGAGCACGCCGTGGTCGTCG
Organism: Acidobacteriota bacterium; assembly: GCA_029263375.1. Classification (GTDB taxonomy): domain Bacteria; phylum Acidobacteriota; class Thermoanaerobaculia; order Multivoradales; family JAHEKO01; genus JAHEKO01. Next base: position 1,955 of record JAJCXP010000064.1, read on the forward strand.
CTCCGGGTCCCGGCTCGACGCGCCCGGCTGCGGAGGACTTCGCGTTGACTCTCGGCGGGCACTCCGTGGACGTGCTGTCGGTGGCGGCCCTGGCCCCCGAGCCCGGCGGTCTGCCCTGGCAGGTGTTGATCTATTTCGACACGCCGCTTTCGACCCCGGACGGCCTGGCGGCGGCGATCGGTACGCTACGCCACAGCGCCGAGCGCTTGATCGCTCTCGGCCCGGTCTCGATCGTCGCGGCGGATCCCGAGCCGCGCGAGCTCCTGAGCGATGGCCGTCACGCCCATGAGGTGCGAGAGACTCTCGACCTGTTCGAGGACCGGACGACGCTGGCCGGCGAGCTGGTCTGGCGGCGGCTGCGCTACCTTGACGCTGGGCGCGAAGCCGGCGACGCCGAGTCGCGGGCGCTGATGGCGATGGAGCAGGAGGCGCGGCTCCTGGACCGCCAACGACAGGCCTTGGCGCAGCGGTTGGCACACCGTCCGGCCGCCGGTCCCGGCCTGCTGATCCTGGTCCAGGACGGATTCGACCTCGACTTCAAGCGCTTCTACCTGAGCCGCACCGATCGGCTGGAGTCGCTCGACAGCGACCTCGACGAAGCGCACGCCGCCCTCTGCCGCGCCGCGTCGGCGGCAGGTTGGACGGTCGTGAGCCTGGCCCTCGGCAAGCAGGGGAGCGAGCTCAACGATCCCCATCGGCCGCTCCAGGATCTGGCTACCGCGACCGCTGGGACGACCGTACTGGAGTCCGACGATCTCGAGCACACGCTCGCTTCCCTCGAAGGTCGGATGTGGCTCTCCTACAGCGCGCCGGCGGTACGCGAACCGGTCGAGCTGTCGGTGCTCCTGCGCGACCGTCGAGTGAGCTCGGCGCGCTGGGCCGGCGCGGTCGAGTCGCCGGTAACCGCGCTATCGTCATCCGGTGAGACGGTCGCCGCCGACGAGGTCATCCGGCTGTTGCCGCCGTCGCTGCGAGAGCGTGCCGGTGATGCGCGCGTGACCGCGGTGACCGGCGGCCACGAGATCGGCTACGTGGCGTTCTTCGTCGATGGCTTCCTGGTCGATGTGGCGCGCCGGGCGCCGTATCAGACGCGGGTCAATCTCGGCGCCGAGCCGCGCACGGTGCGCGCCGTCGCGTTCTCCCCAGACGCGCTCGAGCTGGGCGAGGACTCGCTGCGGCTCAATGAGCAGGATCGGCCGTTCCGGGTGGATATCGTCGATGTGCGCGGCGAGCCGAGCTTCGGCGAGGTGGAGCTCGACGCGGACGTAGCCACGCCCGCGGGCCGCGTTCTCGAGCGCGTCGATTTCTTCTGGAATACTGAGCTACGTGACAGCTTCGAGGCGCCGATCGCCTCCGAGCGGCTGACCGGCCGCCTGGAGACGTCCCGACCTCGGGCGAGCGACCACTACCGGGTGATCGCCCACCTCGATGACGGCAGCAGCCTCGAGACGGCGCGCATGGCGATCGGCGGCGACGCCTCCGATCGGCTCGACGTGAACCTGGTCGAGATCTACGCCACGGTGGTCGATCGCCGCGACGGCCCACTCGCCGATCTGACGCGTGACGACTTCACTCTCGTCCATCGGGGACGTCCGCATCCGGTCTCGGGATTCGCCCGCGCCCAGGAGCTGCCGCTCACGCTCGGCCTCGCCGTGGACACCTCGCAGAGCATGGCCGGCTGGCAGGACGACATGCGACAGGCGGCGGCGATCTTCTTCGAGAGTGCCCTCGGCGCGAAAGACCGGGCATTCCTGACCGACTTCGACACTCGGCCGCGCCTGACCCAACCGCCCACCGGTCGGCAGGAGCTCCTGGTTGGACGGATGGGTGGGCTGGACTTCGGTGGCTACACCGCGCTCTACGATGCCGTGCTCTTCTCCCTGATGCAGTTCGAGGAGCTCGGCGGTCGCAAGGCGCTGGTGGTGCTCAGCGACGGCGACGACTACGGCTCGCGCTTCCGGCCGGAGCGCTGCATCCGCGAGGCGCGGCGACTGGGAGTGCCGATCTACATGGTGGTGCGCGAGGACCCGGGCCGACCGCTCGAAACGGTCGAACGGATGGTCGCTGCGCGGTTGGCCAGCGAGACCGGCGGCCAGGCGCACTTCTTTTCCAGTCGCGATCGGCTCGACGAGATCTACGGCGCGATCGAGGCCGACCTGCGCAGTCAGTACCTGCTGACCTACGAGACCGCGCGACCGCTGACCGCCGCGGACCTCGGCGACATCCGGGTGGAAGTGCGCGATCCGAAACTCTCGGTGCGCACGATCCTGGGCAGCAGTGTCCAGATTCGCTAAAGGCCTGGCTCAGGGCGCGAGCATCTCCCTCGCCCCCTCGAGCGCGTCCACAGTCAGATTCGTGAAGACGGCAGGCGGCGCTCGGATCTGCCGCAGCGAACTCGGCGCCGGTCGGCGGGCTCGGCCCTAGCTGGGCCCGATCGGGCAGCTCTGAGGCAGCTGCATCAGGTGCAGCCCGATCGCCTCGTCGAACTCGCGGTCCACCCGGCTGCGCTCCGCCCGCACGAACATCTCGACCGTGGCCGAGGTCGTGGCCTCGAAGCAGTGGCCGCCGAGCGCCAGGAACTCCGGCCCGGTGAGCATCGTGTGCACGTGCGGAAAGGGCTCGCCGTCGTGCCACGACAGGGTGCCGGTCATGCCGACGAGCTCGTACTCGCCTTCGAAGTGGTGCTGGACGTAGCGTTTCTCCTCGAGCACGTAGTAGCCGAGGTGAGGGTCCATGACCGCTCCGAGGCCGGTGACGAAGCCGCAGCCGATCTCTTCACGCCGCATCAGCTCCTCGAGGCCGTCACGGATCTCCTCACCGCTCTCGAGCCGCACCAGCCATCCGTCTGAGATCTCTTTGTATTGCATGTTTTTCAGTCTCCCGAGTCGAGCGAGGGGGTTGCGACCGGCGGCACACCGGCAGTTTCGAGCTTCTGGTTGAGGGCCGCTACCGCGTCGTCGAAGAAGGCATCGATCTCGCCGATGCTCGCCTGGTACTCCTCACGCAGCTCGCTCAGGAGCTGCATCTGGGCGGCGGTGGGTGCCGTGAACTGGCCGTCGATGTTGCGCGACAGGTCCTCGATGCGCTCGCTCAGCCTCGGACCCTGGCTCCAGAACGGCTTGCCTTCGACCCGCGACAGCTTGGCGAGCAGCTCCTCGGCCGCTTTGTCGTGCGCCTTCCACGCCTTGCGCGCGTCGTCGGGGAGCTCGGTCTCCATCAGCTTGACGTGAGCCTGACGCGCCTTCAGCTGCGCGGCGACGCCGTCGAGCCCCTTGAGCCGGTCGTTGAGCCGCGACTCCATCTCATGCAGTTCGACGACCGCGTCGCGCTGGGCTCTCAGCTCTTCGTGCGAGACCCCGACCAGTGGATCGACTCCGACCTCGACGGTGGTCTCGTGGCTCTGGCCGTCGACCGTCAGACGCACGGTGTAGCTACCGGGGAGCACCCGCGGGCCGCGCACCGCGCCGAAGAACTCGAGGAACGCGGGGTCGGGAGGGTTGCGGCGCCGCGCCGGCTCGCTGGTCAGGTCCCAGGTGGTCCGATTGAGACCGGCCTCCTTGGGCAGCTTCTCGGAGTCGAGCGTGCGGATGACCCCGCCGGCGGCGTCGAGGATCTCGATCTTGATCCGCTCTTCCTTCTTGCCGCCCTCCTGGTCGTCGCCGCTCTCGGCATCGGTTTCGGCGGCGGCGGCCGACTCGCCGTCCTCCTCCGGTGGCGCATCCAGCTTCTCGGCCAGGGAGTAGGTGATCAGGGCGCCGTTCGGCGGATTTGGCGATCGGTGCACCTTGTCGCCCAGGCCGTAGCGGGTGAAGCGAACCGGGAAGTGGAGCGCCGGCCGGACGGCGAACAGGTGCGCCGGTTTGGCGGCGATCTCCTCGCTCCAGCTCTGGAGCGGAGTGGCGTCGTCGAACACCCAGATCGCTCGGCCGTGGGTGCCGACGATCAGGTCGTTGTCGCGCGGATGGATCAGCACGTCGTGCACGGCCACGGTGGGTAGGTTCTCGAGGTGGTGGCGATACCAGCTGCCGCCGCCGTCGTACGAGGCGTAGAGGCCGAGCTCCGTGCCGACCCAGAGCAGTTTCGGGTTGCGAGGATCCTGCCGCACCACCCAGATCCAGGCGGTGTCGGGAATCCCCTCGGTCCCGAGCCGTCGCCAGCTCCTTCCGTAGTTGTTCGTCCGGTAGAGATGGGGTCGGAGGTCGTCGAACATGTGACGGTCGAACGCGGCCCAGGCCACGCCCGGCTCGGTTTGCGAGGGCTCGAGATGGGAGACCGGCGAGAAGTCCGGCAGATCCCGGATGCTCCCGACCACGTTCTCCCAGTTGGTGCCGCCGTCGCGCGAGACCTGGAGATTGCCGTCGTCGGTTCCGGCCCAGAGGACGCCCGCCTCGACCTGCGACTCGGCGAAGCTGATGATCGTGCAGTGGTACTCGGCGGTCGTATTCTCGACCCAGGCCGGCCCGCCGGCCTCACCCTGCTTGTCGGGATCGTTGGTCGTCAGGTCGGGGCTGATCGCCTCCCAGCTGTCGCCGAAGTCGCGGGTCTTGAACACCACGTTGCCGGCGAAGTAGACCGTGCCGGCGTCGTGCGGCGAGAGAACTATCGGCGCGTTCCAGTTGAAGCGGTACTCGAGATCTCCGACCGGTCCGCCGTCGTTGCGGCGCGGCTGCGGGCTGACGTCGACCTGCTGTCGCGTGCGCATGTCGGTGCGTACGATGCCTCCGGCCTGCGACTCGGAGAGGAACAGGTCGATCGTCTCCGGGTGCGGCACCACGAAGTAGGCGTCGCCGAAGCTCATCATCCGCCAGTCGTCTTCGAGGATGCCGGCGGGCTCGCGAGTGCGGCTCGGGCCGTACCAGGTGCCGTTGTCCTGGAGACCGCCGCCCAGGTAGTAGAACGGCTCACGATTGTCGTGGAACACCTGGTAGAACTGCGCCAGCGGCAGGTTGCGGATCGGTTCCCAGCTCTCACCGCGATCGTAGGAGACCGCGACGCCGCCGTCCTGGCCCTGCCACATGCGACTCGGATCGGTGGGATCGATCCAGAGCGAGTGGTAGTCGACGTGGGTCGAGCGCGAGATGCGGTGGAAGCTCCTACCGCCGTCGATCGAGCGCTGCAAGCGGCTCGACACCGCGTAGACGCGATTCTCGTCGGCGGGATCGACCCGCATGTCGGTGTAGTAGAGGCCGCGCGAGACGATCCCGACGTCATCCGAGACCTGCTCGAACTTGGCGCCACGGTCGTCCGAGCGGAAGAGAGTGCCCTCGTCCGACTCGGTCATCACGTAGACCACGTTCGGACTGCTGGGCGCGACCTTGACCGCGATCCGGCCGACGATTCCCTTGGGCAGTCCTTCCTCGAGCCGCTGCCAGCTGTCGCCGCCGTCGACCGACTTCCAGACGCCGCCCTCCTTGCTGCCGGTAGTGTGCGTCCAGGGCTTGCGGTCGAAGTGCCAGAAGGCGGCGTAGAGGATGTTCGGGTTGGTCGGGTCGATGTCGAGATCCGATACTCCGTGCCGATCGTCGACGTAGAGCACCTTCTTCCAGGTGGCCCCGCCGTCGCGGGTCCGGAACACGCCGCGCTCTTCGTTGGGGCCGGAGAAGTGCCCCATGGCGCCGACGTAGGCAACGTCGGGATCGAGCGACGAGACCACGACGCGCGAGATGTGGCGGGTGGCGTCGAGGCCGACGTGCTTCCAGCTCTGGCCGCCGTCGGTCGATCTGTAGACGCCGTTGCCGAACGAGACGCTGTTGCGGGCGTTGGCTTCGCCGCTGCCGACGTAGATCACGTCCGGGTTGGTCGGTGCGAGCGCCAGATCGCCGATCGATGCGATCGGCTGGTCGTCGAAGATCGGCTTGAATGTCAGCCCGCCGTCGACGGTCTTCCAGACGCCGCCCGACGCGGCGCCGACGTAGACCACGTTCGGGTTGCCGGGGATGCCTTCGACGTCGGCGACCCGGCCGCTCATGTTCACCGGGCCGATCGAGCGATAGGAGAGGTTGTCGAACGGCGTCTTGGCCTCCTCGGAGATCGCCGGGGCTAAGGTCATGAGCAGCAGACCCACTGCGGCTAAAGCCTGCTGGGCGTACAACTTCCGGGCGGGGCGCTTGGATCGCATCGCTTTCTCCTCGAGGGCCGTCTTTTAGAAGGCGCGATGCTACCAGAGGGATGCCGGCGAGATCGGGCTCCGAGTGCGGCGTCCGAGCGGCGAAGGAACTCGAGCGCCGCCCGACTCCTATACTAGAGCGCGTGAGCCCTCGAACGAACCCGCCCAGCACCGGACAGGAAGGCAGGAAAGATTGTTCAGCTCGTGGAGCTCGATAGCTAGTGTGACCCTGGCGTTGATCACGATCGGCTCACTCGGCGGGGCCACCGAGGTCGAGCCGGCAGAGCGAGTCGGGGCGGGCGCCAAGGCCAAGAGGGGCCGGTTGGTGGTTCTGTCGAGCCAGGATGGTCGCATCCTCAAGCGCCTCAAGGGCGGCCAGAGAGGCGACGAGTACGGAACGGCTGTCGCTCGGGAGGCCCTGCCAATGGCCGACCCGGCGCAGTCCGGAGCGGTCGGCGCTCCCGGCGCCGATGGCGGCGCCGGACGGTTCTACGGCATTCACACCGACTCCGGTCGACGCCTCTGGTGGATCGGCGGCGAAGACCTGTCCGGCGGCGCGGTCGAGCGCTTCGGACAGTCGATGGTGGTCCTCGGGCACATCAACGGCGACTCGATGGTGCACTGGGCGGTCGGCGCTCCCGGTACGGGTCAACCCGGCGGCGCGCCCGGGACGGTCGTGGTGCTGCACGCTCCCGACGAGCAGCAGCTGGTCGAGCGCTTCCGGGTCGAAGGTTCCGAGCGCTCGCGCTTCGGCTGGGCGCTCTGGCCGAGCGACGACGACGGCAGCAACTTCTTCGATCACATCGTTGTTGGCGCTCCCGGCGAGGCGAATGCCTCGAAGGAGACGGCGGGCGCGATCCACCGGTTCTCGGCACTCGACGGCACGCACTCCTGGACGGTCGTCGGCAGGAAGAAGAATCAGCACCTGGGCTACGCGCTGAGCGGCCTTGCCGATCGCGACGGTGACGGCGTCCCAGAGATCCTCGCCGGCGCCCCGGGCGGCGGTCGCACCGTGGGCCGGGTGTTCGTGATCTCGGGCAGGACGGGAGAGGTCTTGAAGCAGATCGAGGCGCCGGCCGAGGGAGACCGATTCGGCTTCTCGGTCGGTCGGGTCGACGTCGACGGTGACTCGGTCGTCGACGTGATCGTCGGAGCGCCCTCGACCGACGGTGATGCGGGCGAAGAGACGGGCGCTGTCTACGCGTACTCGGGGGTCGACTGGTCGTTGCTCTGGAGCCGCGAGGGTGAGAGCGCCGGTCAGTGGTTCGGGACGTCGCTGTTCGTCTCGGGCCAGGATGTGGATGGCGACGGTCTGCGGGAGCTCGCGGTCGGCTCGATGATGCGATTCGCCGACAAGCCGAAGGGCGAGCTGGTGGGAGCGGTCGATGTGGTGTCGCCGGCGCGCGACCAAGTGCTGTTCTCGGTTCGCGGCAAGAAGCGCGCCGATCGGCTGGGCTCGACGATCTTCGGCGGGTTCAGCGATCTCGACGGTGACGGTGCGAGCGACCTCCTGGTCGGCTCGCCGAGAGTGGAGGATCTGTTCATCCCCGAGTGACCCCGAGGAGTCACGAGTCGACAGCCGCCCGTGGACGCGGACTCAATCGTCCTCGCCGGTCACGACTCGCTTGATCGCCTGGCTGACCTCTTTGAGCACTCGGTTCTGCTCGGGAAGGCTCAGTCCGTCGAGTGGCACGAGCGGCTTGTGCGCCGCTTCGTACCCGGAGATCGGGGTCCCCTCGAAGTTGGAGGCGGAGAGGTAGACCCAGAGGATCGGGAAGTCCTTCTCCTTTTCGGCGCGCTCTACCAGCGGCGGCAGCTCCATCTCGTGGACGAAGTTGGAAGCGAGGAAGCTCGGGCTCACCAGCAGCACCGCCGCCGTCGCCGCCTCGAGCTCCTGCTCGATCTCGTCGCCCCACTTTCGTCCCTTGGGTATTTTCTGGTCGTTCCAGACCGAGAAGGCGTCCTCGCGAAGGAGAGGTTGGAGCTGCTCCATCAGCCGGTTGAGCCAGTCCTTGTCTTTGCTGCTGTAGGAGATGAACACTCGGCCGCGGTCGGCTGCAGCCGGCGCTGCCGGCGCCGCTCCCGCGTCGGCGTCAGCAATGCGCTTGAGCTTGTCCTCGACTTCGAGGATCTTGTCGGCGCCGTAGGTCCCGTCCTCGAGATCGCGCACATCGCGCGAAGGCACGAAGTGGGCGTCGATGTCGTGAAGCCCCTTCCAGTCTCTGAGCATCTCCCGGAGACCGCGGTCTCCGGCGTCGGCGCCCGGCGAGAAGATGCGAACCGTGCGACCCTCGAACGCGTGGCCGATCGTCGCCACCAGGCCCACATTGTTGCCATCTGCGACGATCGACTCCGGGATCTGGAGCAACGCCAGGTCGATGCCTTTGCCGACGGCGCGCGTGTAGCTGCGCTCAGATTTGCCATACCGATCCTTGGCGACGGCGGGCTCGAGCCCGACGCCGAACGGCTCCAGGTTCTCGGCCAGGGTCTTCTGCAGTGGCTCGGCCAGCTCCATCTGCAGGAGCGCGGTCAGCAGATCGGCGGCCGGGGAGCCCGCGACCCCGAGCCTCTCCTTGCTGCCGTCGAGCCACTGCTGGAAGCGAGAGCGCGGCTCCTGTGTCTCGCCCGATCTTACGAGCTTGAGGCCGGTGGTCGGCTCAGACATTGACGGCCCCCGCGTTTTCCGCCGCGCCGGTAGCGATCGGCGGCCCGGCGAGCTCGAGGCCGTGCTCGCCGGCGATCCGGCGTAGCTCCCCGACGTCGCTCTCAGCTTCGACTGCCGCCAGCTCAGCCGAGGTCAGCTGGACGACCGGCACGTCCTGCTCGGTCGAGAAGGCGCGCAGGCTGTCGTCGATCTCGCGGTCAACCAGCACCAGCACACTCTGCACCGGCCACTCCGGAGATTCCTCCTGCAGGAACTTCTTCAGTGTGCGCCCGGCGGATTGGAGCAGAGACGCCTCGTGCCACTCGACCGGCTCCGCCTTGCCTCGCGGCGGCTTGACCGCGATGGCGAGACTTCGGTCCTGCGACGAAGCCAGGAGGTCGATCGTCTTGAGAAGCGGGTCGACATCCTGCCGTCCGGTGCGGGGTGCGACCACAGTCTCGTAGCCGGCGGCGTTGAGCAGCCTGGCGATCGTCTCGACGATCGGTGACTGTCGCGACTTCTCGGGATCGGTGCCCAGATTCTCCACCGTCACCGTGGCGAAGATCACCCAGAACAGGAGCAGGACCTTGAAGGTCGTGCCCTGCGTGTCGAACAGCAGGAACATGAGCGCCAGACTGACCGCGGTGACCCCGATCAGCGCCCAGAGCCGTTTGTGCTGGCCGAGGAAGGGGAAGTAGGGCGAGCGGGCCCCGGCCGTCGCCGGGTGCAGCTTCTTGGACAGCTCCTTGGTTGCTTCGCTGACGACTCCGAAGCCGAACACGATCAGCATGAAGGTCGAGATCCGGATCGCGACGACCGTCGGCTCGGTCTCGATCGGGCGCTCGAGCAGCCTGGCGATCCAGGCGACGACGTGCCATACACCGAAGGCGGTCCAGTGGAAGCCGAGCGTCACCAGGCTCAGCACGCCGCCCCAGAAACTGGCATTCCAGGTCGCCAACGCGTACTCACCGGCGCTCGGAGCCTGGCTGGCCGGGCTCCGGAAGTCACGCAGCAGGACCATCGCGAGCAGGAAGAAGACGAGCGCTACGAACGGGGCGTAGCGAAGTCGGGCCACATGGTGGAGGTACGGCAGAGTGCCCAGCGAGACGCCGACGGAGATCGAGAACGCCAGCACGAAACGCTCCCAGCCGGCGGAACGAGCTCCTGTCTCCGGTGCCGCGCTGCTCATCCAAACACCCTCTCGTGCTGAAGAAATCTAGCGAATTCTAGCATGCTAGCTTCATGAAAGACTTACTCCATGAGGCCTGGGAGAGTGTGCGCCGTGCTGTCGCTCGCCCTGATCCTCGCGTGCGCCGGGGAGACCCTGGACGGAATATGGATCGGTGAGATCGATGCCGGTGAGGCGTTGGTGAGTGTAGAGGTCGCGCTCGACCGCGACGACTCCGGTGCGCTCGCCGGCGAGATCTCGTTTCCGGCGGACGGAGAACACGGAATCCCGCTCTCGAGCGTCGACGCCGTGGGCCGGAGCATTGTCTTCGCGATCGCCGGAGTACCCGGAGAGCCCACATTTGCCGGCGAGCTCGAAGGCGACCGGGAGACGATTCGCGGCGTCTTCACCCAGGGCGATCGTAGCCACCCCTTCGAGCTGCGGCGGACGGCGGCCGCGCCGCCCGAAACGATCGTCGACGAAGCGGTGCGATCGAACGTGATCGACGCGCTGGCCGACCATCTGATCCAGGGCTACATCTACGAGGACGCCGGGCTGAGGATCGCCAGGGAGCTGCGTGAGGTCTACGACGCGGGCGCCGAGACGCCGAGCGCGCCAGCCGAGTTTGCCGCCGCTCTGACCGGCGAGTTGCAGCGGCTGAGCGACGACATCCACCTGCGGGTCGAGTATCCGCGGGCGGCTCCTGCCGGACCGCCGGTCGGTCGTCCAGAGCCGCCGCCGCGCTCCGAGCCGCGCCCCGACTCGGCATCGGGGGCTGGTCGGCCCGAGCTGCTGGACGGCAACGTTGGCTACCTCGAGATGCTGCACTTCGGTGGCGGCGAGGCTTCGGCCGCGGAGATCGACGCGGCGATGGCTGCTCTCGCCGGCGCCCGCGCGCTGATTCTCGACCTCCGGTGGAACATGGGCGGCGGGCCGTTCATGGTGCGCTACCTGTCGACCTATCTCTTCGACCGGCCGACCCATCTCGCCAGCCGCGTCGAGCGCGGCCGCCCAGAGCCGGCTGAGCGTTGGACGTTCGAGTCGGTTCCTGGCGCCCGTCTCGGGCAGATGCCGGTGGTGCTGCTGACCAGCGCGACGACGATCTCGGCCGGTGAATCGTTCGCCTTCGGGCTGCGCAACGTTGGCCGCGCGGCGATCATCGGCGAGCGCACCGCGGGCGGCGGCCATTTCGGCGACCTGGTCGATCTCGGCCACGGCTTCCGCATGTTCCTGCCACGCGGCAAGACGATCGATCCGGCGACCGGCGAGGGGTGGGAGGCCGAGGGGCTGCGCCCCGACATCGAGGTACCGGCGGCCGATGCGCTCGAGGCGGCGCTCGAGTGGCTGGATCGGGAGAGTGGCCGGAGCTAGCAGGCTAGTCCAGCGCGGCGACCTCGACCCGCGCGTCGTTGAAGCACGCCGCGTTGCCGACCACCTGCGCGTCGTCGGGACAGAGGGCGACCGAGGTCGCGCCGTTGATCGACGAGCGGCGCCAAGCGCCCTTGGGCATCGATGCAACGCCGGTGCGCAGGCTGTCGCTGATCGCCAGTACGCAGTGCACCTCGCCGCGCTGGTTGAACACCTTCACCCGATCTCCGCTCGCCAGTTTGCGGAGCGCGGCATCTTCCGGATGGAGTGTGATCCGCAGCGTGTCGAGGTTGTACTCGCCCATCGTCGAGGTGACCAGATGGGCGCTCGCCGGAGTGATCAGGGCGAGCGGAAAATCGTCGGTGGGCGGTGTCCAGGCGAACGGCCGGTCGCCGAGTGTGGCCGGGGTGAGCTGCGCCCGGCCGTCGGCAGTGCGAGGGAAGACGGTTTCGAACTGAATCGGATTCTCGCCCGGGAAGTCGTAGCGGACCTGGCCGCCGGCGGCGACCGTGTCCCTGTCGGGCTTGCCGCCGGGAATTCGCACCTGGTCGAGGACCGCTCGCAGGAGCGCTTCGCCCTCGAGCTCGAACGCCGGATGGTCGAATCCCGCCGCCCGGCCGAGAGCCGTGAACAGCTCCATGTTGGTGCGCGCCTCGCCCGCCGGCGCAACCACCGGTCGAATGCCACCGAGCACGTAGCTGCCGTAGCCGGGCCGGATGTCCCAGCCTTCGAGAAAGGTCGTGGCGGGCAGCAGGATGTCGGCATAGAGCGCGGTGTCGGTGAGCACCTGGTCGTGGACCACCGTGAACAGGTCGTCGCGCATGAGTCCGTTGATCACCGAGCCCTGCTCGGGAACGGTAGCGACCGGATTGGCGTTGTAGACGAACAGGCCGCGAACCGGCGGCTCGAGATCCGGTCCGAGAGCGCGGCCGAGCTGGGTCATGTTGATGCGACGGGTGTTCCAGGCGAGGTCGCCGATCACCGGAGTGCGATCGACCTGGACCGCGCCGCCGTTACTCAGGGTGTAGCCACCGCCGCGGACGCCGAACTTGCCGAGCAGCGCCGGGATCGCGAGCACCGCGGCGATCGCCTGGCCGCCGTTGGCGTTGCGCTCGATGCCCCAGCCGCAGCGGACCACCAGCGGGTCGCTTTCGACCAACAGTGCCGCGACGCGCTCGATGTCGGCGGCGTCGAGGCCGGTCACCTCCGCCGCGCGCGCCAGCGGCCACTCCTCCGCACGCTCAAGCAGCGCTTCCAGACCATTGGCGTGGGCGTCGAGGAACTCCCGGTCGAGCACCTCCCACTCGCGCCACAGCCGGATCATCGACAGCGCCAGTGGCAGATCCTGGCCGGGCAGAACCGCGAGGTGGATGTCGTGCTCGGCACTTGAGAGGTTGCGGCGCGGATCGACGGTGACCACTCGGGCGCCCCGTTTCTTCGCCTCGCGCAGATAGGGGATCAGGTGGATGTTCGAGCCGCGCGGGTTGGCGCCCCAGATCACGATGCCGCGGGCGTGGACGAAATCGCCGAACGCGACGCCGGGCATCTTGCCGTACATACCCACCGCCACCTCGGTGGCGGGCACTGCACAGATTGTCTTGTCGAGTCGCGAGGAGCCCAGCCGCGAGAAGTAGAGATGGTCGATCAACTCGTCGCTGAGTAGGCCGTTCGAGCCGCCGTAGTGGAACGGCAGGATCGCCTCGCCGCCCGATTCGGAGCGGATCCGCGCGAAGCGCTCGGTGATCTCGGCGATCGCATCGTCCCAACCGATGCGCTCGAACTCCGCGGCGCCCTTGGCGCCGACGCGTCGCATCGGATGGAGGATGCGATCGGCGTGGTAGAGGCGGCGATGGAACTGGCTTACCTTGGAGCAGATGAAGCCGGCGGTGTCGGGGTGCGAGGCGCCGGGACCGATCGCGGTGACCCGGTCGTTGTCCACCGTCACCTCCAATGCGCAGACATCGGGGCAGTCCATCACACAGGTGGTAGTCAGCTTGTGCTCGGGCATTCGCGGAGTTTAGCGTTCCGCCCGCTTTCGGGGCGACGAATGTACGTGATAGACAATGAATCCTTCTTTCAGACGCTATAAACCTTATAGATGGATGGCGATGGGTCGCGATCCACACGAGACGATGGACGATTCAGGGGGTGGCCGCATGGGCGATGGATTCGATCGAGTGACAACGGTGCTTTTCTTGATCTCTCTGGTTGCTCTGGCCCCGGCTGTGGGCGTTGCGGCTGACGATCCCGCCGCTACCATCGAGCGGCTCCCGGTTCACGTCGAAACGCTGGACGATCCACCGGCGCCGACCGCGGCCCGTGACGATCCTTCGGCTCGCACACCGGGCATGCGCGCGCAGCTTGGAGGGTTCGTCAGCATCCAGGTGAACGTCGACGGTGCCGGCCAGAATATTGTCGGAGATGCGGGTAACGAGCCGTCGATCGCGATCGATCCGTTGAATCCCGACAACATCGTCATCGGTTGGCGGCAGTTCGACAACGTGGCGTCGAACTTCCGGCAGGCCGGCTGGGCGTTCAGCAACGACGGTGGCCAGAGCTGGACCTTCCCGGGAGTGATCGAGCCGGGCATCTTCCGCAGCGACCCGGTGCTCGACACCGATTCCACCGGCACCTTCTACTACAACAGTCTGAAGAACGACTTCTCGATGGATGTCTTCAAGTCGTTCGACGCGGGCCAGAGCTGGCCCGATGACGCGCCCGCTTTCGGCGGCGACAAGAACTGGATGGCGGTCGACAAGACCGGTGGCGTCGGCGACGGCCAGGTCTACGGCACCTGGCAGCGCAACTTCAACTGCTGCGGGTTGAGCGTCTTCACACGATCGACCGACGGCGCGGCCAGCTTCGAGTTTCCGGTGCCGGTGACCAACACGCCGTCTTTCGGCACCATGGCGGTCGGTCCCGATGGCACGGTCTACAGCTCGGGCGTTCGTGAGGCGGATCTGGTCAACTTCGCCGTCTCCCGCTCGACCGATGCCCGCGACTCGGGATCGTCGCCGACCTTCTCCGGCGTCCTGGTGCCGCTCGGCGGCACGATGGGTTTCAGTAGCGGCCCCAACCCCGCCGGCCTGCTCGGCCAGGCGAACGTCGCCATCGACGCCTCGGGTGGTTCGAGCGACGGCAACGTCTACCTCCTCTCGTCGGTCAACCCTTCGGGCAGCGACCCGCTCGACGTCTTTCTCGCGCGTAGCACCGACGGTGGTGCAACCTGGGCGGCGCCGGTTCGGGTCAACGACGATGCGCAGGCCTCGGGTGCATACCAGTGGTTCGGCACCCTATCGGTGGCGCCCAACGGCAGACTGGACGCGGTCTGGAACGACAACCGCAACAGCGGCCAGACCAACATCTCTGAGCTGTTCTACGCCTACTCCTGGGACGCCGGGGATAGCTGGCTCGGCAACGTGCCGGTGAGCCCGTCGTTCGACAGCTTTGTCGGCTGGCCGAACCAGAACAAGCTGGGCGACTACTACACGATGATCTCGGACGCCGCGGGCGGCAGTCTCGCCTGGGCGGCGACCTTCAACGGCGAGCAGGACGTCTACTTCCTGCGTGTCTTCCCGGACTGCAACGACAACGGCACCTCGGATGTGGACGACATCGCAGGTGGCGGCAGCTCGGACGTCGACGGCAACAACATTCCGGACGAGTGCGAAGGCGGCCTGCTGCTGAGCTCGCCGGATCCCGGGCTGCCTGGGCAGATCAACAGCCTGACCGCGGCGGGCGCCGGCGCCGGCAATCGGGTGGCGTTTGTGCGCGGCACGGCCGCGGGGATCTTCCCGGCACCCGGCTGTCCGGGCGTCAACCTGGGGATCGACAGCCCCAAGCGGATGGGGCAGGAGGTCGCCGACGGCGCTGGAGAG
The DNA here is from genome assembly GCA_029263375.1 of Acidobacteriota bacterium. Taxonomy (GTDB): domain Bacteria; phylum Acidobacteriota; class Thermoanaerobaculia; order Multivoradales; family JAHEKO01; genus JAHEKO01. Next base: position 17,119 of record JAJCXP010000064.1, read on the forward strand.
GCGGTTCTCACGGTGAGCTTCCCGGGCAGCATCAGCGGCCAGACGGCGCTCTTTCAAGCCTTCGACCGCGTCGACTGCACGGTGAGCAACGTCGTCACCTTTGTCTTTCCCTGATCACTATCGCCGCTGATTCTCGCGTTACTGGTCAAGGGGACCAAACGGAGGTCACCGGGAGGCGCTCCGCGCCTCCGATGAGTACCGGGCGGGTCGCTGAGAGGCGGCCCGCCGTTTTGCAATGAGACCCTTTCAGAAGGGGAGCGAGCCATTCCGGGTGGGGTGTCTCCCAGGCTGATCGAAGTGATCCGCGATCGAACTGTATGGTTTGTTGACTATATATCTATATTGCAATACAATAATCATTCTCAAAGTCGGGGAGGGTCCCTGAGTCCAACGGAAGGAGGCATCGCTATGCAGGTCAAGACTCACGTCAAGGCGTCTGCGTTCCCCTGGGACGACTAAGGTCCTCGATCGGAACGAGTTCGAGCGAGCCGCCCTCGCCGGCGGCTCGCTCGTCTTTTTTCTGACGGGTTGGCATGATCGGCCGATGCAGGTCGACGACATCAAAGGTGAAGTCCTCGACGCCGCGGCCCGAATCGACGGCCGGGCTCGAGAGACCCCGCTCGACGCCTCGGTCGAGCTCGAGCGGCGCACCGGCGCGAAGGTCTATCTGAAGCTCGAGTGCATCCAGCACACCGGCTCTTTCAAGGTCCGCGGCGCTCTCAACAGGATCCTGTCGCTCGACGACGCCGAGCGTCGAGCTGGAGTGGTAGCGGCGTCGACCGGCAACCACGGTGCGGGCGTGGCCTACGCCTGCCGAGAGCTCGGCGTTCCCTGCCAGGTCTTCGTTCCGGTCGGCGCCTCGAAGAGCAAGCTGGCCTCGATCTCCGGATACGGCGCGACCCTGGAGGTCGAGGGAGCGGATGGAGTGGTTGCCGAGCGAGCGGCGCGGCGCCATGCTCGGGAGAGCGGTCTGACCTACGTCTCGCCCTACAACGATCCGCGGGTGGTCGGCGGGCAGGGGACGATCGGTCTGGAGTTGGTTCGCCAGCTGGACCGGATTGACGCGATCTTCATCTCCCTTGGCGGCGGCGGCCTGATTGCCGGCGTGGCGGGCTTTCTCAAGTCGGTGCGACCCGAGATCGAAGTCGTCGCGAGCTCGGCTCGCAATTCGGCGGTGATGTTCGAGTCGCTCCAGGCCGGCGAGATTCTGGATCTCGACTCGGAGGCGACCCTCTCCGATGGCACCGCGGGCGGCATTGAGCACGCGGCGATCACCTTTCCGCTCTGCCGGAAGTTGATCGATCGGCACGAGCTGCTATCGGAGGCCGAGATCGCGTCGGCACTGAGATTGGTGCTCGAGCGCCAGCATCTACTGGTCGAGGGCGCCGCTGCCCTGGCGGTCGCCGGGCTCCTGAAGTCGGGTCAGCGCTATCGGGGCAAGAACGTCGTGGTGATTCTGTGCGGCGGCAACGTCGCCGTCGAGACCCTACGCGCGGTGCTGGCCGACTAGAGCGAAGGAGGACCGCCGGGCTCAGCGTGAGCTCGCGGTCGTCGCCGACCGCTCACCGAGCGCGAACAGGTGGTGCATGCCGCGCAGAATCATCATGCCGTCGGAGATCGCCGGGCTGGCCATCACCACTTCGCCCAACTCGTTCTCCGCCAGCAGCTCGTAGACCGGGCCCGAGCGCACGACGTAGGTTTTGCCCTCCTCCGAGGTGAAGTAGAGCCGGCCGTCTGCCGCGACCGGAGAGCTGCTGAACGACTCGGCGCGACCGATCCGCTGGCGGTAGATGAGCTCCCCGGAGGCGGCGTCGTGAACGGTCAGTCGGCCATCGTTGTGGAACATGTAGAGGTGTTCCTGATAGACGAGCGGTGTCGGAATGTAGGTTCCACCCCGGGTCTCGCTCCAGAGCAGGTGATCGCTCTTGCCGCTCCCCTCCGCGGGCGAGATGTCGCCCCGCCCGCCGGGCCGGATGGCGTAGATCGGTCGTACCGGCGGGTAGCCGCCGGTGACGTAGACGACGTCACCGCTGACCACCGGTGAGCCCACCGTGATCTCGGAGTTCGGCCCCAGCGTCCAGAGCTCTTTCCCGGTCATCGCGTCGTAGCCGCGGACGGTCGTGCCGTTGGTGACCACCTCGGCGCTGCCGTCGGGTCTGCTCACCACGTTCGGCGTCCCCCAGGTCGGGATCTCGTCGCGCGCCGTCCGCCATCGCTGCTCGCCGGTTTCGACGTCGAAGGCGGCGATGAACGACTCCTTCTGGACATCCGTCTGTACGATGACGAGGCCGTTGTGGAGGATCGGCGAGCTGGAGAAGCCCCACTCATAGGTCGCATCGTAGAACCAACCGCTCGACAGGATGCCCAGCTCCTGATGCCAGAGCAGCTTGCCGTCGAAGTCGTAGCAAAAGAGGCCTTCGGAGCCGAAGTGGGCGATCAGGTGGCGGCCGTCGGTCACCGGCGTCGGGTTGGCGTGACTCGATTTCGTATGTCGCCGCTTCTTGGGCGCTCCGGTCGCTGCGGTGCGCTGCCAGACGATCTCGCCGGAGGCGCGGTCCAGGGCGTAGACGTTCCAGGTATGGGCGGAGTCGTCCTCAACCGAGTCGACATCGCCGTACAGGCCCGTGCGGAAGGTCGAATCGCCGCTCGAGGACAGGGAGGTGGTCACGAACACGCGATCTCCCCAGACGATCGGGCTCGAGAGGGCGATTCCCGGGATCGGGGCTCGCCAGAGGACGTTGTCACCGGCCTCTCCGTTCCAGTGGGTCGGTGCGCCCTGGCCGTCGGCGATGCCGGACAGCGCCGGGCCCCTGAATGAAGGCCAGGGCGCCGCGGGCCGGCGGTCGATCTTCGGTAGCGGTGCGGCCCGGGGCGTCTCGAGCTCGGCGCGATCGCCGTCCGGATCGATCCGAGTGAACGCAAACGAGTTGCCGTCGCGCGTAATGGTGAAACCCTCGATCAGGCCGCCGCGTCCGGTGAACGCGTACTCGAGATCGTCCATGCCCTGGACCGCGAAACGGTTCTCGCCAGTTGGAATCAACGCCGTCTCGGGTATGCCTTCGCGGCGGACCTTGAGGGCGCCCTCCTCGAGTGCTACCTCGGAGGTGACCGAAAACTCCTCGTTCTGGTACGTCCCGACGTAGCGGCCCAGCACTTCGAGCGGAATCTCGAGGGTCTCCACCGGCTCTTCCGGCGGCGTATTCTCGGCGACATAGCGCGCAAGCTCCTCGTGGCCGGCCTCGGCCGCCGCCGCCGTCGCGCTGCGCAGCTCGGCGGCACTCGCCCGGCCCGACTCGATCGCCGCCCGGGCCAGCTCGAGGTCACCGGAGTCGGCGGCGCTGCCCAGGACTGCACCAGCCTCGTTGGCTCCCGCGGCCAGCAGTTCGAGGACTATCGCCCGGTGGTCGGCCGATTTGTCGACGCTGAACAGCGCCCAGGTCAGCGGCGTGGCGCTATAGAAGGTGTCGGTGACGTTGACGTTCGCACCGCGCTCGAGCAGCTCGCGGACCAGCTCGAGGTTGCCCTTGTCGACCGCGAAGAAGATCGGTGTGGCGCCGTAGCGGGTCTTGCTGTTGACATCGACCCCCTGGTCGATGAGCTCGATTGCGCGCTCCGTCCTGTTCTGTTGGACCGCTTCGATCAGCTCCTCGTCGCGCTCGGTCGGCGCCGACCGTGCCGAACACGGCACGAACAGCAGGGCGAGTGCGAGGGCAGTGGCAAGCGGGGATCTGACAGTCATCCGGGTGTCTCCTGGGTTGGAACAGACGAGCTCAATGTAACCGGCGAGATGCTAGCAGCCGGATCGCTGGCACTATGATCTTCGAACGGTGGCGATGAACGATCCGATCGCGCGGCTGCTCGAGAGTCAGCTGGTGATCGTCCTCGACGGCGGTCTGGCGACCGAGCTCGAGGCGCGCGGGCTCGACCTGGATGACCGGCTCTGGTCGGCCGGACTGGTGGTCGATCGCCCGCAGCAGGTCGAGCGCCTGCATCTCGAGTACCTCGAGGCCGGCGCCGACTGCATCGTTTCGGCGAGCTACCAGGCGACCCTCGAAGGGTTCGAAGCCCGCGGGCTGTCGCCGGCGGCGGCTGCGGGCGCGCTCTCGGCGAGCGTCGAGCTCGCGCTCTCCGCGCGCGACGCCTTCTGGCGCGAGCACTCTCACGATGGCCGGTCACGGCCGCTGGTCGCCGCATCGGTGGGGCCGTACGGCGCCTACCTGGCCGACGGCTCCGAGTACACCGGCGACTACGGGCTCGACGAAGATCGGCTCTACGAGTTCCACCGGCGCCGCTGGCGGCTGCTGGCGAACGCGGGCGCCGATCTCCTGGCCTGCGAGACGATCCCGTCTCGTCTCGAGGCGCGCGCCCTGTCGCGTCTGCTCGATGAGACTCCGGAGATGACGGCCTGGTTGAGCTTCAGCTGCCGGGACGGCGAGCGCCTGAGCGACGGCAGCGAGCTTGCCGCTGTGGTGCGTGAGCTCGAGCCGGTCAGCCGGATCGTGGCGATCGGCGTCAACTGCACCCGGCCGACGCACCTGGCGGAGCTCCTCCGGCGCGCTGCCGACGAGACTTCGAAGCCGCTGGTGGCCTACCCGAATTCGGGAGAGACGTGGGACGCGGCGACGCGCTGCTGGGTCGAGGGCGGAGCGCGGTTCGACCTGGCGGCAGCTGCGCCCGAGTGGGCCCGGCTCGGCGCCCAACTGATCGGTGGCTGTTGCCGAACCGGCCCCGACGACATCCGCCGGCTGCGTGCCGCCCTGCGAGAAAGGCGCGTCCTGAAGTAATAACGTGGGATCGCCGCCGTACAAGTGGGAGAAGGAGGACACGGCGGCATGGCAATGGCTAGAGAACAGACAACCGAGAATCCGTCCGAAGGCGCCCTGGGGGAGCTCTTCCAGCGCCATTCGAGGCAGGTCCTGGCGGCGGCGTACCGGGTGACCGGCAGCCGGCAGGATGCCGAGGACGCGCTGCAGACGGTCTTCCTCAGGTTGGCAAATCGCTGGAGCGAGGTCGGCCTGTCGGACACGCCGGGCCCCTACCTGAGGCGCGCCGCGGTCAACGCGGCGATCGACCTTCTCCGGTCCCGCGCCACCGTCGGCGCCATCGGGCTCGACGACCTCTCGATCGAGCCGGCCGATCGGCACGCCGTGTCGCCCGATCGCTGGCACCGCGACGCCGAGTTCCGGCGCCGCCTGCGCCAGGCGCTCCTGGTACTGACCGATCGCAACGCTCAGGTCTTCTGCCTGCGATATCTCGAAGAGATGACCAACAAGGAGATCGCGAAGCTCCTGAGCCTGAGCCAGACACGGGTGGCGGTGATCCTTCACCGGTCCCGCAAACGACTTCAATCCGAGCTGCTGGACCTCGTCAACTGAGCAGGACAAGCAACACCGAAAGGCCACGAGTCATGACCCACAAGCGAGAAACCGAAAAGAGCACCCAAGAAGCCCTCGAGCAGATCCGGAACGCCCGGCTCTCCGAGGAGGAAGCGACCCGGATCGCCGATCGTGTCTGGCAGCGGCTCGAGAGCCACAGCGGCGCCGCCGAAGGCGCCGAGATCGGCACGATTCACGGTTGCGACGACTACCAGGCGCTGATCCCGGCATTCGTCGCGGGTAGCCTGGCGCCATCGCGGGCCCTGCTGCTCGATGAGCACACGCGCCACTGCGTTCCCTGTCGGCGAGCTCTCAAGTCGGCCCGCAGCGGTGAGGTGGGGCGTGACGGCGGAGTCGCGCGGCAGACGGCGTCCGGCTCGCGGCTAGGCCGCTGGGCCGTCGCGGCGGCGCTGGCGACCCTGGCCATCGGTACCGGATACTTCGTCTGGAACGCCGGACCGGCGCTGCCGTTCGGCGCCACGATCGAATCCGCGGGCGCCGGGCTCTACCGGGTCGACACGCTCGAGCCGCTGCCGGCGGGCACCGAGATCGCCGTCGGTGAGGAGGTTCGCTCAGCGCCGGGCGAGAGCTCGCTCCTGCGGCTCGCCGACGGTTCGCTGGTGGAGGTCAAGGGACGCTCCGAGCTCGCCATCGAGTCGGCACGCCGGGGCACGACCGTGCGCGTGGACCGCGGCAGCGTAATCATCGAGGCGGCGCCCCAGGGGCGCGGCCGGCTGTTCGTGTCGACCCAGGACTGCCTGGTCTCGGTAAAGGGGACCATCTTCGCGGTCAGTCACGGCACGCGCGGCTCGCGGGTAGCGGTGATCGAAGGAGAGGTCCAGGTCGACTACGCCGGAGCCGAGCAGGTGCTGCTCGCCGGCGACCGGACGGCGACCTACGCCGGGCCGGCGAGATTCGCGCTGCACGAGGAGCTCGCCTGGAGCCAGGGGATCGACCGCTATCTGGCGCTGTTGCAGGAGGTCACCGAGCTGCGCCAGGCGCTGCAGCGCGAGCTGCCGCGCCCCGGTCTGCGCTACTCGAGCCGCCTGCTCGAGCTGGCGCCGGACGACCTGGTGTTCTACGCCGCCTTCCCGAACCTGGTCGAGACTCTGGTCGCGGCCGACCGGATCGTCCGGGAGCGCATCGGTCAGAGCGAGGTGCTGCGCGAGTGGTACGGCAAGCATCAGGGCGCGGGCCTCGGCTCACACATGGAGTGGGCCTCGATGCTCTCCGAAGCGGGTGGCTATCTGGGTGAAGAGATCGTCGTCACCGGCAGCCTGGACGCGGCGGGCGAGATCAACGGTCCGGTCATCCTGGCCGAGTTGACCGATCCCCAGGCCATGCGTGGCTGGCTCGAGCTGCTGAAGGCCGAGGAGGACGGTGACATGCCGTCGGTGGTCTTCGTCGACGGCGCGCAGAGCCCGATGGAGAATCGCGACGACGCGCTGTTCGTCTGGATCGGCGACGACACGCTGATCGCCAGCCCGCGCGCCGGTCTGTTGCGCACAGCGGTCGCCCGGCACGGCCTGGCGAGCGCCGCTGGCGCCGGCGGTCTCAAGAGCCGGATTGCGGAGGTCTATCGCGGCGGCGCCGAGACACTGGTGGCGGTGGACGCGCGCAGGATCGCCGCCACGATCGGTGGCACCGAGAGCCCGGACGATGTCGCGCGGGCGGAGCGCCTGGGCTTGCTCGACGCCAGCCATATGATCTTTCAGCAGAAGCGCTTCGAGGATCGGACCGACCACAGCGCCGTGCTGGCCTTCGACGGTCCGCGCAAGGGGTTGGCCGGCTGGTTGGCTGAGCCGGCGCCGATGGGCTCGCTGAGGTACGTCTCTCCGGACGCCAAACTGGTCGCGTCGGCGATCCTGGCGGACCCGGCGATCATCGCCGATCAGCTGATCGCGCTGTCGCGTGAGAGCGACGGCTCATCCGGGCTCGCCGAGCTCGAAGCGACGCTCGGCCTGAGCATCAAGGACGACTTCGCCGCCGCCCTGGGCGGTGAGGTGACGGTGGCGCTCGACGGGCCGGTGGTGCCGGAGCCGGCCTGGAAGATCGTCGTCGAGGTCTACGATCCGGACAAGCTGGTCTGGGCGATGCAACAGGTGCTCGGCGCGATCAACACCGAGCGCGTCGCTGACGGCCGTGAGCGGATGGAGTGGACCGAGGAGCGTGCCGGCGGCCGCACCTACTACGGCTTTGCCGGCGAGCTGCCGGTTCAGTTCACCTTCGACGAGGGCTATCTGGTCGCCGCGGCCAATCGCGGACTGATCGAGCGGGCGCTGCGCTATCGCCAGTCGGGCTACTCGATCGAAAGCTCGACGCGCTTCAGCAAGCTGATGCCTGACGACGGCCGCGAGAACTTCTCGGCGTTCCTGTACCAGGATGCCCTCGAGTTGCTCGGGCCGCTGGCGGAGCGCATCGCCGAGGGCCAGCTCACGCCGGAGCAGCAGGCGGCGATCGAGTCGCTGCGCGGTCAGACCGAGCCGACGCTCGCCTACGCCTACGCTGAGGAGAGCCGCATCGTGTTCGCGGCCTCCGGCGCCCTGGATCTGTTGACCTCGGGTCTGCCGGGAATGATCGGACTGGGTGGGCTGTGCTTCGATGAGCTGGCACCTGGGCACCACCCGGCCGCCGCGGACGAAACATCGGTCGCCTCAGAGGCGTAGGCTCGGTAGATGACTCCAGTGATCGAGCTCGATGGACTGAGCGTCCGCTTCGGCAAGCTCGAAGCCCTGCGCGACCTGACCGGAGCCTTCTCGGCCGGGTCGCTCGGGCTGCTCGGTCCCAACGGTGCCGGCAAGACCACGCTGCTGCACACTTTACTCGGGTTCCACGCGCCGAGCGCCGGCAGCGGCCGAGTCTTCGGGCACGACGTCGTGCGCGAGTCACGCCGAACGCGAGCCCTGATCGGCTACATGCCGGAGCGCGACGCCTTCATCGAGGGGATGAGCGCGGTGCGCTATGTACGCATGCTGGCCGAGCTCTCCGGACTGCCGCGGGCAACCGCGCTCGAGCGGACTCACGAGGCACTCTACGCCGTCGGTCTGGGCGAGGCGCGCTACCGTAACCTCGAGACCTACTCGCTGGGAATGAAACAGCGCGCCAAGCTCGCCCAGGCGCTGGTGCATGGTCCGAAGCTGTTGTTTCTGGACGAGCCCACCAACGGCCTCGATCCGCCGGCGCGCGAGCGCATGGTGCGGTTGATCCGCGAGATTCGCGATTCCGGCGATGTCAAGATCGTGCTCTCCTCCCACCTTCTGCGCGACGTCGAGGAGTGCTGCGACGAAGTGCTGATCCTGAAGGCCGGCAA